>CAYFYO010000044.1:0-31753 GCA_964347335.1 uncultured Thermodesulfobacteriota bacterium | reverse complement strand
TTTTCCGAGCCTCCCTCAGGGCGATCGGCTCTGGTCGCGGAAAGCGTTGCATCACGGATTTGATCACAACCTCCCTTTCAGGGAGCGTGTCTTCATGGGAGTTTTTCAGATCCTGGAGCGCCTCGAGTGTCAGTCTGAGCGCAAGATCATCCTGCACCCCCTGAAAAACCATCTCCTGAAAAACCCGATCAAAGGTCGGTGGTAAGGGAACTCTCGGAAAGACAAGGCGCGAGACCACATCCCTGAGTTCTCGGATTTCCCTCCGAATCGGGTCGAGTTGTGAAGCCACATCCCAGGGGCCCTTCTTTCCCGATTCAATCTCTGGCCGCTCCTTGGCCGCAATGATTTCCACCATGGACGGTTTACCCTTCCAAAGGTCACTGGGGGACCTGATGTTCTTTGCTGAGAGGATCACGGCCTCCGCACCCAAATCCGATTTGACCTGTCGGAGGCCATCTTTCATCGTCATCGCCTCAAACCGCTTAATCCTCATCGCTCCATTCCACCATGCCCTGGGACTGAATGGTTATGTTTTCAGGAATCTCGTTATGAGAGAGAACCACCAGTCTGGGCAGAAACCGCTCAGTTAGCCTCTTGATATGAGGGCGTATCAGAGGAGAACAGAGCATTATAGGTTGAAGATTGGCCTTCAAGAACTCCTCCACGGCTCGCCTGATTTGTCTCAGTATCTTCTGGGCCAACTGGGGCTCAAGGGAGAGATACGATTCCTTTTCCGTGTGTTGGATTGTTTCGGAGATCCGGTTTTCGATTCTCGGATCGAGACTAATCAAGCGGATTCGTTCGTCCTCCCCCTGATATTGTTTCACAATCGTCCGAGCAAGCCGCTGGCGGACGTACTCGGTCAGATGGGTGATGTTCTTTGTCACAGGTCCGTAGTCCGCCAGAGTCTCAAAGATCGTGAGAAGGTCCCGGATGGAAACCTGTTCTCTCAACAAGTTCTGTAAGACCTTCTGCACGTCACCCAGAGAGAGGAGATGGGGAACGAGCTCCTCGACGACCTTCGGATACTCCCTGGCCACGTTATCCATGAGGGACTGAACGTCCTGGCGGCCGAGAATTTCATGGGAGTGGACCTTGATGACCTCAGAGAGGTGGGTGGCGAGAATGGTACAGTGATCGACAACCGTGTATCCTGCGAGCTGGGCCTTCTCTCTCTCCCCTTCAAGAATCCATTCGGCAGGAAGGCCAAATACCGGCTCCCGAGTTGGCGTGCCGAGAGGCCTTTCCACCCCCTCCGTGGGTTTCATCGCGAGAAGATGCCCCTGCATGAGTTCTCCCTTCGCCAGCTCGTTTCCCTTGATGAGAATGGAATAACCCGTGGGGGGAAGCTGGAGGTTATCCCGGATGTGAACAGGGGGAAAGATGACTCCCACATCGAGGGCGAACTGTTTCCGCATGGAACGAATCCGCCCCAAAAGCTCCCCATCTTGCTCGGCATCCACCAGGGGGATGAGACCATAGCCCACTTCGAGTCCCAACGGGTCGAGCAGTGGAAGGCCCTCAAGTCGCTCGGCTTCCTCATGGATCTGTGCCTTTGCCTCGGTTCTCTCCTCCCTTTCCCACTCGCGCCGGCTCCGGATCACCACCAAAGCGATCGCACCCGTGAAGAGCGAGATCATGAAAAATGGCAGTTGGGGCAAGCCTGGAACCAGTCCAAAGAAGAAGATGATGATTGCCGCGATGGCAATCGCCCTCGGTTGAACAAGGATCTGGCCGACGATTGCATTCCCCAAATGGACGTCCTGGGCAGCACGAGTCACGACAATGCCTGCAGCAGTGGAAACAATGAGCGCCGGAATCTGTGAAACAAGGCCGTCACCAACGGTCAAAAGGGTGTAGACCTGAAGGGCGCTAGACACACTCATCTTCTGTTGAAGCACCCCGATGACCAATCCTCCCAAAATGTTTATCAATGTGATAATGATCCCCGCGACAGCGTCTCCGCGCACAAATTTACTGGCTCCATCCATTGCACCATAGAAGTCGGCCTCTTTCTCGATCTCTCTTCTTCGATTTCGGGCCTCGGTCTCGGTAATGAGTCCTGCATTCAGGTCAGCGTCGATGCTCATCTGTTTTCCTGGCATCGCATCAAGGGTAAACCGTGCAGCCACCTCGGCGATCCTCCCAGCCCCCTTGGTGATGACCACAAAGTTGATGACGACCAGGATAGAGAAGACGATCAACCCAACGACGGGATTTCCTCCCACGACGAAGGCACCAAAGGCTTTAATGACATAACCTGCAGCGGTCGGTCCCTCGTTTCCATGGAGCAGGATCAATCGGGTTGACGCAATATTCAGGGAAAGGCGGAAAAGGGTGGCCACCAGAAGGAGAGATGGGAAAACGGAAAACTCGAGCGTGCTCCGAGTATACATCGCCACAAAGAGGATCACGATGGCGAGGGTGATGTCGAGGGTCAGCAACACATCCAGTAAGAAAGTGGGCAGCGGGAGAATCATGAAGACCAGAATCAACACCACCCCGACGGCAACGACAATGTCGCTGTTCTTTAGCACCGACGGTAAGGGCATCGAGTTCTGCATGTCCATCGTAAGCCTCGGAAATCCAAATAAGCGCTTTTCTCAGCTCAAAAGCTTCTTTCGACAGTTTCAGGTCTAGGCCGCCTAGAGCCGGTTCTTCACTCGATACACCTACGCGAGGACCTCGGCGATTGCCTTATAAAGGGTCGCCGGAATCTGACGCCCCACATCGACGTGTCTGAACAGCGCCTTGGCCAACGGCCTATTCTCAACGATCGGAATCCCGTGGGATCGAGCGATCTGTCGAATCCGTTCAGCCACAACACCCGCCCCTTTGGCGAGAACCTCGGGAGCGGCCATTGTCTCGCCCTTATAGGCGATCGCAATGGCGAGTTCAATCGGATTCGTAATGACCACATCTGCCTGAGGTACGGCCTCCATCATTCGACGTCTGGCCCATTCCCTCTGGATTCTCCGTATTCTCGATTTTACGAGAGGATCTCCCTCGCTCTGTTTGTGCTCGTCCTTAACCTCCTGTTTGGTCATCTTGAGGCCCTTCTCAAACTCCCAACGCTGATAGGCATAATCCAAAATCGCCAGAACGAGGAGTACCCAGCTGGTTCTAAGCATGATTCTGAAAATCGTCTTGAGAATATATGTACCAATCGCTAGAATCGACTGGTCGGCAAGAGGCATGACAAAAGGGATCTCTCTCCTGATGGCTGTATAGACAACCACGCCCACCAGAAGCAACTTGACAACGAATTTGACCACTTCTGTAAGAGACCGTAAGGAGACGAGACGCTGAATCCCTCTGAGGGGGTTGAGTTTTGAAAGATTCGGCTTGATTGGCTCCCAGGAGAGGAGAAACCCCACTTGCAGAAAATTACCCACCAGAGCCGCCAATGAGACGACCAGCAGAACCGGTGCCAGAACCCTCGTCATGATAATAATTGTCTGCCAGAGCAGGGCCGAGACATTAGCGCCCTCGATTCGTAAGTCGGCCGAGTGAACGAGGGTCGTCTTCACAAATAGGGCCATCTCCCTAACCATATGGGACCCCGCAAAATAGAGGATCGCGACACCTGCCACAAGGACGAGATAGGTGCTCACCTCCCGGCTCTTGGCCACCCGACCCTTTTCCCGGGTCTCTCGTCTCTTTTTTGCAGTAGGGCGTTCGGTTTTTTCCAAATCTGCCATCTCTGACCTCTTTATGTCCCTCCGAGCAGAATCAGAACATCATGGCCCAACTGCCCAAATACTTCCCGAATGAGCTTGGCCGTGTGTGGAAGCGCCACACCGAAGGTCAAAAGGCCCACCCCAATCGTCACGGGAAATCCGGCGATCAGGAGATTGATCCGCGGAACCGTCCTGGCAATGATCCCAAACGCTGTATATATGAAAAGAAGGATCGCTATCAGCGGTGCTCCCATCTTGAGGGCAATCACAAAAACGTTCTGGAGAGTCCTTGCCAGGGTTTCCGTGAAGGCCGGAGACACCGAGAAGGTGAAAGGTGCCAAAACACGGAAGCTCTCCGCCAGGGCACGAAAGAACAGGTGATGGCTGTCGGTCGCCAGAAAAATCAGTATGCCAAACATGGAAAGGAAGGTCGCGAGTATTCCTCCCTGGTCTGCCGTCGACGGGTCGATTGCCCTCGCGATCCCGAAGCCCATCTGGAAGCCCACCAATTGCCCCATGGCTTGAACCGTCGTCATCATGAGCCTGGCCATCAACCCGATGGCGGCGCCGACGAGGACTTCGGAGACGAGTCCCAAAGCGAGAAAGGGCAGCCCACCTGAAAAGCTTGACGCGGCAACTTGCGCAGAGGGAAGCATGGCAATGGTCAGAAAGAGGGCCAATCCAACCTTCAGCTGGACCGGGATCGACCGGCTGTTGAAGACCGGCGCGGCAATGAAAATGGCCGAGACCCTCACCAGAACAAAGACAAACTTTTGAACTTGAAAAAGGGATAGATAGAACATGATCTGCTTCAATACCCCAAAATTTCATTTACGCTCATAATCAAACCGATAACTCACAGACATGGTCGTTTCTTAACTCTTCCATTTGATAAGATCTCTCGCTCGCTCTCCCGCCTCGGCGGCGTCGCTAGAGCCCACTGAGTTCCCAGAGTAGCGATGTTAGATCCCTTGGCCCAATTTTTTGAGAAGAAAAATTAGGCCAAACCTTCGCCCCTGCCGGGGCAATTTTCCAGCCATTGCTGGGAAGGAGTCTGCTTTGGATTGGCCCCTCACCAGTCCAAAGCGGGTCTTTTCTGTATCCTCTGCGTGCCCTGTGAGAGACAAAACGCACCTCTTTCACGTATTGCCTTCTGTTCCGCTTATTTGGCCAACATGGGAATATCCATGAAGATTCTGGCCGTAAAGGTCACGAGGGTTCGAATCATCCACGGAGAAAAGACAAGGAGCGCGACCATCACGGCGACGATCTTCGGCACAAATACCAGGGTCATCTCCTGAATCTGCGTCACAGCCTGGAAAAGGCTGATGAGAATCCCCACGAGAAGACCCAGCCCCAACATGGGAGCCGAAACAAGCAGGGTCACCTCAATCGCCTGCCGGCCAAAGCCGATTACATATTCTGGAGTCATCTCAACCTCCAACAGTCCTTCGTGGCCTAATCCCTGTATGGCAACCCATACCGCCCATCCCAAATCTCATATCCCGTCTCCCATCTCTACTATCCCATGCCGTGGTTGGCACCATCACCCAAAGCTCTTCACGAGCGAACCGACGAGCAGGTACCAGCCATCGACCAGAACGAAGAGCAAGAGCTTGAAAGGCAGCACGATCATCATCGGTGGGAGCATGAGCATCCCCATGGAGAGGAGCACACTTGCAACCACCATGTCCAGAATCAGGAACGGAATGTAAAGGAAGAACCCAATCTGAAAGGCCGTCTTCAGTTCACTGGTCACGAAGGCTGGAACGATCACGAGCGTCGGAATCTCCGACACATTCTTGGGTCGTTCACCTTTTGCGATGTCCACGAAAAGGCTCAAATCCTTTTCCCGAGTCTGTCTGAGCATGAAGGAACGAATCGGCGTTATGGCCCGTTTCATGGCCTCCTTCTCTGTGATCTCTTTCGCCACATACGGCTGAAGGGCCTCACGATTCACCTGCTGCCACACTGGGGACATGATAAAAAAGGTGAGAAAAAGCGCGATCCCCACGATCACCTGGTTTGGTGGCATGGTGTGAAGCCCGAGAGCCTGCCGAACCAGAGATAGAACGACAACGATCCTTGTGAAAGACGTGAGCATGACGAGGATCGCCGGGGCGAGGCTGAGGATCGTCAGGAGCAAGACGATCTTCATCCCAACGGCCATCTCCTCGGCCGCTCCCTCGGTTCCCACCTCGATATGGATCGGTGGAATGGAAAAAGGCTCCGCTCGTCCGACTTCGGCGCAAGCCAGCACTCCAAAGACGACCACAAGGGAGATAAGCATCCATGCTGACCTAGCCTTTGGCACCACTCGCCTCCCGCTTGCTGAATCGTTTGGCCATGAAATTCTCCAGATACCACCAAAAAGGCCTTCCGACCCCAACATCCTTTTCGACGGCTCCGATTCTCTCCAGACTCTCCTGATTGTCAATCTTGGCGAGCAGGGTAATGGCCTGCGACGATAGACCGAGGACGTACTTTTCACCAGCTACATCAGCCAGAACGAGACTGGCTTTGCCTCCGATGTATGTCGTGGATATCACCCGGATGAGTCCCCTCGACCCGATGGGACCTCCTCGCTTTGAGAAGGACCTCCGCAGGAGATAGAACAGAAAAAAAAGGATTCCCAGTGTTATGGCCAGCGCCGAGACCATCCTGACTCCCGAGTAAAAGAGGTCAGGCCCCCCGGTTAAAGCGGCCTGTCCACCCGAAGAAGTTAGACTCGATGCAAATGAAAAAGATGAAATGAACATATCCACGACTCGATCCTCTCCTCACCCGAGCTGTTCGATACGCTCTGTGGGGCTGAGAATATCTGTCAGACGAACGCCGAATTTCTCGTTGACCACGACGACCTCTCCTCTCGCAATGAGCTTCTGATTAACCAGAATCTCTATGGGTTCTCCGGCGAGCTTCGTCAACTCGATAACCGATCCCTGCCCCAGCTTCAGGAGCTCGTTGATGAGCATCCGCGCCCGACCCAACTCCGCGGTCACCTCAAGCGGAATATCTAGGATGAAGTCCAAGGTATTCGCCTTGCCCTTCTCAACTGATTGAGGACTCCCGGAAAAGGCCTTTTTTGTCTCTGTCGAGGCGGCCCCCTGCGGAGCCTCTTCGGCCCTCTTCTTTTCCTCTGTGTTTTCCTCAAATACTTCCGTGGTTGCCTTTTTCTCTTTAGCCTTTTTCATCATGGCCTCCCCTCAAGGACCTACGAAATCTTGATCGCCCGGTTGCCTTTGAAAGCGCCTGGATATCCTTTGAACTTCAGGACCCCCTCAACCCTTACGTCAATCCGATCCGTGGAGGATCGATCCAATAGCAGGACATCTCCGACCTCCAGGTTGAGAAGGTCTTTCCCCTTAATCTCCATTCTTCCAAGCTCCGCTGTCAGATTCACCCTCGTCTGAATGATTTGGGACTTAAACCTCTCCAGCCATACCCGGTCCACTTCCAGTTGACCGCTTTGAAAACTCGTCTCTAAAACGTTCCTGATGGGCTCCAGGCAGCTGTAAGGAATGCAAAAGATCAGCTTGCCCGTCGATGCCTCCGTCTCCAAATCAAAAGCCGCGGCAACAACCAGATCCGTGGCGGGCACAATCCCAACAAACTGTGGATTAACCTCAGAACGCACGAAATGAATCGACAAATCGTAAACCGGACTCCATGCTTTTTCGAAATCAACCAGGGCCGCGTCTGCAACCTTTCGAATCATCCGATTTTCGATATTTGTGAATTCCCGTCCCTCGATTTTGATCGCCTTCGTCCCCTTGCCACCGAAGAAAGCCTCGATGAGGGAGAAGACGAGATTGGATTCGAGAACCAGGAGGGCATGGCCCCGAATCGGGTCCATTCGAAAGATGTGGAGGCTCGTCGGGACATACATGGTTTTCAGGAATTCACCGAATTTTACGATGCTAATCGAGGCGGAGCTGATATCGACCATTTTTCTCAGCTGTGTGGATAGGGTCGTCCGGAAACTCCGCGCAAACCGTTCATTGATAATCTCCAGGGCTGGCATCCTCCCGCGAATCACCCGATCTTGGCTGGCAAAGTCATAGGGGGTGACTTCGTCGGAAGTCCTCACCTCCGCCGTGCCCGTTGGCACGTCTCCCTTGGAAATCCCCGACAGGAGCGCATCAACCTCGTCTTGTGTGAGAATCTGACTCACCGCCTACCTCCTCTACTGCATCATGAACTCGGTAAAATAGATTTTCCGGATCGAACCGGTCCGCAAAAAGCTGTTGAGGCGGAGCAAAAGCTCATTGCGCATCCGATCTTTTCCCTCATAGGTTGCAATCTCCTTGGAGGTCTTTCCACTGAGAAGCATAATCACCGAATCGGTGAGCTGGGCCATCCGTTTTTCAATCTCCGGAAGGACGGCTCTGCTGTCCAACTCCATTTCAAACCTGACCTTGAGATACCGCCCGGTTGGTTCGTCTGCCAGATTGACAATGAAGGCTTTCATGGGATAGATGACGCCCACAGAGGATCCAGGCTGTGAGTCCGTGGCTTGACGCTCCCTGTTTGGCCCTCCACTTTCCGAGCTCAGGCTCGGAATGGTGATGAAGCCCATCTTGGCCCCACCCGTAACAACGGCTCCGAGGAGAATCAGAACCATGGGGATGAGAGACCACTTCCACTTGCCTCTTCCTCTACCTGCAGATTCGATATTTTCTCCCTGAGGCTCCTTTTCTGCCATCTTCTCTTCCTCCTAGTCGGAAATTCGGGCCCCTTGAGGGGCCATTGGTCACTGCTATCCTTTTCGCGGTGGCGAGAGGATCACGATCTCTGCTCTGCGATTCTTCGCCCGATTTTCAGATGTCGTGTTTGGAACGAGTGGTTTGTACTCCCCATAACCCACCGCTGAGAATCGGCCAGGATCGAGTTCGAGAGAATCGGTGAAGAATCTCAATACATTGACGGCCCGGGCCGTTGAAAGCTCCCAGTTTGTGTGATACCTGCCTCCCCGGATTGGAAGGTCATCGGTGTGGCCTTCAATCCGGACTCGGTTGGGGAATCTGGCCAGCACCTGACCGGCTTTCTCGAGGATCATCCTCCCCCGAGAGCCGATCCTCGCCTTCCCGATTTCAAAAAGGACTCCCTCGGCAAAACGGACCACCAGATCACCCTTTTCACTTCTGATCTCCACCGCTTTGCCTAGACCCTGGCCTGCAAACCCTTTCTTCATGGCCTTCGCGATCTCTCCGATCATTCCCCCCCGGAAGCGCCTCGCCCGACCTTGGCCTTCAGCCCATGCCAATCGCTGTTCAGGAAAGCCCTGTGCCAGGAGGGCCCCTGGAGGAACAACATACATGCCCGGGTACCGAACATCATAAGGTGTGGCCACGCCACCTGCGATCCCGCTTCCCTCCAACTCCAGGCCTCCATAGGTGCCCGAGAAAAAACCAAAGGTCTCTCTGAGTACCTTGTTGTCGAGAGAAGACATGCTCAGGAGCAAAACAAAGAAAGTGAGCAGAAGGGTCAAAAGGTCCGAGAAGGTCACCATCCAGGAGTTGGCATCCAGCCAGAACCGCTCCTCGCCTGTTTTTCTCCGCTTCAATGTCTCCCACCTTCCTACATGAAACTATCCAGCAAGACGAAGGCAACCCGTCTGTTCTTGGCGCGGTTCTCGGGCGTGTCATTGGGAACTCGCGGACGGGTATCTGCAAACCCTGCGGCCGAAATTCTCTCCGCCGAAATGCCTTTTTCCTCTACGAAATACCGAAGCACGTTGACGGCTCTCGCTGTTGAAAGCTCCCAATTAGACGGGTAGAACTCCGTGTGAATGGGAACGTCATCCGTGTGACCCTCGATCCGGATGGGTGCCTCGGCCGCCAGAATGATCTTTTCGATCCCGTCCAGAATCTTTTTACCCTGGGGGGTCAATTTGCTCCTTCCTGATGCGAAGAGCACCTCTCCTTCCAGGGAAATACGCATCCCCTCTTGGGACACAGCGATGTCCACCTTTTGCCGAATACCCGCTTCCTCGACCATCTGATCGAAGAACCTGAGAGACTCTGCGCTTTCTCCTTCCGATAAGTTGAATCGCCGTCCCTGGCTCCACGACCTGACGCCGCCGGTTCCCGGCGGGCCGCCGCCTCCGGTCAAACTGCCCATGCCGCCTTCAACAAAACCGAAGACACCCCTCAAGGACCCAATGGCCAGCCGAATCTTTCGATTGTCAATCGTGGCCATTGAATTGAGGAGGATGAAAAAGGCAAGGAGGATCACCGTCATTGACGTCATCAGCACCGTGAAGGTTCCTTTCAATTTATTCTCCTTCGCTTCTGCCTTTCCATCTCAGCGATGAAAAGCCGATTCTCGTAATCCCGGCGACAGGAATGCGTGAAGCTTCTGCTCCACGATTCTGGGATTGTCACCCTTGGCCACGGCCATAACCCCTTCCAACATCAGCTCTTTAACGAGGAGTTCTTCCTCGCTACGGGTCCTGAGCTTTCCTGAGACGGGAAGAAAAATGAGGTTCGCCATCAGGGCGCCGTAGAATGTGGTGATCAGCGCAATCGCCATGGCCGGTCCAATACTGGAGGGATCCTCCATGGATTGCAGCATCTGTACCAATCCGATCAGGGTTCCGATCAGTCCCATCGCCGGAGAAAATGCGCCCATGGTCGCGAAGATGTCGACACCTAGCCGATGGCGAACCCGGATAAACTCGATCTCTCTGTCCAAGATTTCATTGATGCTCTGGGGTTCCCATCCGTCCACAGCCATCTGAATCCCCTTTTTCAGGAAGGGGTCCCTCATCTTGGACACCGCTCCCTCCAACGAGAGGACCCCCTCTTTTCTCGCCTTGTTGGCAAACTCAACAAAGACGGGGATCCACTGTTGTGGGACATGTCTTTTCTGAAAAATCGCGTTCTTCACGATGCCACCGACCCTGAAGACATCTTTGAGGGGATAGTTGATAAAAGTGGCGCCAAGTGTGCCCCCCGCCACGATCATGAATGATGGAACGCTGATAAAGGCAGAAAGGCCACCGCCGGTTTGTATAGCGGTGATCACCAGGGCGAGGGCAGAGAAGATCCCGAGAAAAGTGGCAATATCCATAGACCGTACCCTTCAAAATGTGGTGTCAGATCTCCCAAAGCCGCAAATTATGTGCCAGGCTCCAACAAGAGACGGGCCGGGAAAGTCTATTTAATTTCAATTACTTAACCCTTAATCCTAGGACCCCGTGAACAGGTTTTCTGTCAAACCTCTAGGGCACCGTCATCACTTTGACATGCGATAAAACAAAAGGGGAATGGGCTTGCGGGTCCCATTCCCCTTTGATTGGCACGGGTCCTTCAGACCCGATCAGCTTATCTTCTGAGATTCACGAGCTCGGCAAGCATCTGATCCGTGGTCGTGATGATCTTGGAGTTTGCTGTGAAGGCCTGCTGCATTCGAATCATGTCCACAAACTCCTTGGCCAGATCGACATTCGACATCTCCAGGGAATTGGTCGCAATCGACCCCAGTCCAGATGCTCCGGGACGGTTGATAATAGGCTGGCCGGATGTATTGGATTCGATAAAAAGGTTACCTCCGACGGCCTTGAGACCCCACGGGCTTGCAAATCTCGCCAGGGCGATCTGTCCCAAGTTCTGGGTTTGTCCGTTACTGAACAATCCCGTGACAATCCCCTCGTCGTCCACGATTAAGCTCTGAAGGATGCCCGAGGCATATCCATCCTGGGTCATCGTGTACGTGGACGAGCCTCCGGCGAATTGGGTGGTGCCATCGAGACCGGTTCCGCTTTCTCCGGTGATGCTGGTTCCAAAGTCAAAGGCAATGGCCTGGTTCTGGGTCGCACCCATGAAGTCGAAATCCGTCGCAACCACGGTTTCGAGGTCAAGCTCCCCATTCGTCGTAAATGTGAGGGTCCCTTGAGCCTCAATCTCGAGTTGCGTGCCAGGAGTCCTCTCTGCAACGGTAATCTCATTCTCATCCACACAGGCGTACCAATCCCAAGCACCAGCCGCCGTGTTTCGGAAATAGATCGTCACCATATGAGAGTTTCCGAGAGAATCGTATACGGCAAGCGACGTGGAGTAATTGGAGGTACCATCTGCTGTGATCGTATCGGTCGGATCAAAAGCGGGCCCTCCGGGGTTTGCCGTCGCATTGGAATCCAGGTTCACGGCTACAATGGAGTTTTGCGTCGCCCGAGCCGGAACGGCACTCGAAGTAAAGGCCAAATCGCCCAACGCGCCAACGGGGAGGCCTGTCGTCGGGTTAAGTGTCCAGCCCTGGACCGCAAAGCCGTCAGGATTGACCATTCGTCCGTCCTTATCAAAGATGAATTGACCAGCTCTTGTATAGAGAGTTCCCGAACCGTCACTCAGAATAAAGAAACCGTCTCCCTCAATGGCCATGTCGGTTACCGATCCAGTGGTTTCGAGAGAACCCTGGGCGAAGAGCCGATCAATACTCGACATCTTGACCCCCCGACCGATCTGGAACTGCCCAACAGCCGAGTTTGTCAAGGCCGTCTGGTAAAGGTCGGCAAAGGTAACCCGGGAACCCTTAAAACCGACCGTGTTGACGTTCGCAATGTTGTTCCCGATCACGGACATGGCATTTCCATAGACCGAGAGTCCCGAAATCCCTGTGTAAAGTGAACTGAGCATTGCTGACCTCCTTTTGAAATCCTTCGACTGGCTCTTAGCCTTCAGAGATGGTCCTGACTTCCATGATACTGGCGAAAGGGATCTTTTCACTGCCCATGAGTAGCAAAGGCACGCCCCCTTCGAAACTGACTCCAGTGATGATTCCCTGAACAAACGTGAGGACTTGTTGACTTGCCTCATCGCCGCCCGACGTCACGCTGACCGTGTATCGACCGTCTGGGAGGGGATTACCGTTATCGTCCCTGCCATCCCATTTGATCAAATGATCGCCCGCTCCCCTGGCCCCGTCATCCAGGTTTCGAACCACTTTTCCGCTCCCATTGAAAATCTGTACTGTTACGCGAGACGAATCCGTCCCGAGCCGGTAACCGATCGCACTGGAAACGCCCTGGTTGAGCGCGATCCAGTCTCCTAACGCTTCGACTTCTTTGTCGATCATTCCCAGTCCCTGCCAGCTATTGAGTGAAGTCTGGTAGAGGAGGAGACTCTCCATCTTTTCATTCAGCCCAAACATCTGCTCGAGCTGACTGAACTGGGCAAGCTGCGCCGTAAACTCCATGCTGTCCATCGGAGCAAGGGGATCTTGATGACCCAACTGAGCAACGAGTAGCTTCAGAAAAGCCTCCTGCCCGAGCTGGTTTCCGCTCTCGGCAACGGTCGGTCCCTGCGGATGGTATGTTGCATCGGGTACGATCATCGGACAATCTCCTTTTCTAGATAAACAGATTCACGTGTCCCCCATCCCAATGATCGGAGGATGAAGGGTTCTCGAGAGCTGTTTCCTCAACTTCGTCCCCAGCAATCGGAAGGGAATGGTCCACTGATGCCGTCGAATCATCGTGGCTCCCTCCAGCGTGGTGCTGGAAATGGTCGTTCACCGTCACCAGGCATCTATCCATTTTCAGGCCCCGATCGAGGAGGCCTTCACGCAGCTGGGAAAGGTTATTTTCGATGAGATCCTTGACATGGGGATTTTCAACGTTGATCTTCAGAACGACCTGGTGATCTTTCATGCCAATTTCCATGCGGAGTCGCCCCATCTCCTCTGGATGAAGCTGAATTCTCAGCTCCTTCTTTCCGATTCTCCAGGCCTTCACGTTCAGATTTTCAAGGATCTGCTGCATAACCCCGTCCGCCAGGGATAAGGGGACGGGACGTTGCAAGGTGTTCCCGGTTTCTACGAGCACAGGCGGTTGAGTCTCAAGAGAGCTGATCGTCTCCTTCTGGGGGATCATAAACTCCTGAAACTCCACCTTTTGAGTCGTCTTCGCTATCGAAGGATCAGGCAGGAAAAGATTTCTGCCCTCTTCTGCCATTTGCGGGATGACACGCTTTGACTCGCCGATCTCGGTTACGGATGGATCCGACAAAGGAAACTGCTTCGTTGCCTTCGCCATGGGCAGGGGGAGGCCACCCTTCTCTTCGATTCCGTCTACTGAGGGTTGGCGGAGAATGAAGTCTCTTCCTCCCTTTGCCGTTAAATGATTGAGCTGACGGACATATGACCCACGGATTTGATCCTGCGAGGTCCGTCCAGAAACCTGTCCCGTCACTTCTTCCGATTCGGGCGAGGAACTTTCCGTGAGGGTCCCTGTCAAGACACGCCCTTGTCGCCTCAGGAGAACAGGCTCAGCTTTGAGCGATGGGTCTCCCGGAATTCTGACGGTGTCTGAGGCAGCGGCCTGTTCTTTTCGCGTTGTTCCTGCAAAACCTCCACTGGTCTCTTTTGCGAGTTCAGGGGAACCATGGGACACCGCCTTTGTGCCACGGGCCTCGAGGATTTCTTGAGGGACTGGGTTCTCCTCACTTGCTTCTGAGGCGATCTTCCCGACCATTTCCATCGCTTTTCGATGACCAGCCTCCTGAGGCAGCGATTCCTCGACTGCCTTGATCCCATCTTGTTGGAGGACGACTTCGGCGGTTTCGCCCAAAGACGTTCTCCCGGGAAGAAGGCCGAGCAAGTCCCCTCCAGAATCCGGTTCCGTCGCTTCAGACAAGGAGGCCATGAGAAGACGTTTCCGAAGTTCGAGAGACGCCTCGTTTTTTCCGAGGGCGTCTCCATGACCCAAAACACCGAGGAGACACTCGAGAAATGACGAATCGTCCAACTCCTGTTGCTCCAGACCTGGAGACAGGGGTTGGCCCGCGTCGGCAATCACAGACTGAAAAAGCAACATCAATGGTGTGTCTCCCATCGTTCCGCTCATCACCTTGAAACCCGTTTGGACGCATAAAAGCAATCCTTATGCCATTCCCGGGATTCTACTTTTCTCTACGATTTCAAATACTTAAGCCCCAGGAGAGATGCAAAACACGTGGGGTCAAATCTACCTTGACCGGCAATTATTGCCCCCTTGCACGTCAGCGGACTGTCCGATCTGGAGTCCCCCCTTTGAAGAGGCAGGAGGAAGGAGTTAGAAATGAAAAGCAGGATTCAGAATTCAGGAGTCAGAATTCAGAAAGTGAAGAGCCAGTGCGGAGATGTCAGGTCTCAGGAGTCAAAAGGAGAAGTGCAGTAACCAAAAGTCAGGTGTCAGAATAGACTGGGAACCAGAGGGACGCAAAACACCCGGTATTCTGTCTTCTGACTCCTGACTCCTGTCTTCTCCCTTCTACTGCAGTTGAGCGATTTCTGAACTAATCTGAGAGGCCCTTTCTGGGCTCACATATCCCCAAATCTTGCCGGCCTTACGACCGTCCATTCGAATCAGAATCTGGGCTGCCAGTTTTACATCGAGGCTCGAGAGCATCGGGCCGGCTTGCTCAGGGGGTGTGGATTCATAGACCTTCGCGAGTTTCTTGAGGATCTCATTTTCGAGGCTCTTCTTCTCCTGAATCAATTGCTGAAGGGAGGTCTGAAGATGAGCCAGGGCCTCGAGCTTTTCCTCAATCTCAAGCTGAATCCTTTGAATTCTCGCCTCCTCCTGGTGCACATGTTCTTCCCTTTTGTTCAGGGATTCCTCCCGTCTTCTGAGAGCCTCCCGTTCCCTCTGGATGGAGAGGAGCAGATCCTCTGGATAAGCCACAGCAGAAGATCCAATCTCCTCGGTAATATTCGCTTCTCCAACCGTACCTCCTTGGCCGTCCTCTTTAGCAAAAACATCGCCTGGAGAGGATATGTTGCCACGGATATGGAGCCCGGTCCACAAGGTCAACAGAATTAGCCCCTTAATGAGAATGAAGCAAATGACAAGAATTCCTCTCCGTCTGCCATGCCGATCATATAAGGCAATACCGCCCAATTCTCTACCCCCTCCTCTCTCGCTTTCTCTCTTGGAACCGACCGAGCGCCACCTCGTCGAGTTGCTTCATCTCTTTTCTTTTCGAATCAGTGAGAAAAGCCTGGTGTCTTTTCGTTCGAAGCTGATCGAGGGTCTTTCGATCCTTTCGGGCAGTCAGCAGTTCCTCTTTCTTTTCTTCGACGTGCTTTACTGCTGTTTCCACAGCCTCTCTCTGCCACTTGATTTTTTCCTTTATGAACCCCAGATATGTCGTGTAAATGTCCACCTCTGCTGGGCTCATCCCATCCTTCTGCCGATCGAGGAGTTCTCTCTGACAGCGATCATGTCGCTTGACAAAAAAGGTGAGTCGATCTTCCTCTTGCTGCAAGACCCGCTGTGCCTGGGCCAGTTCAAATTGCTTCTTCTCCTCATGCTGTCGCCGAAGATTCAATACCTGCTGGAGTCTAAAGCGAAACAAGCGCTTATTCCCTCCGAACGAGTAAACGAAGCTCTTCCAGCACCCGCTCAAAGTCGACCTTATCTTCCACACCCTGCCGCAGGAATTCGTTAATCGGCTCATGCATCTTTATGGCATCGTCTATTTTGGAGTTGCTTCCCGCCACATAGGCTCCGATGTTGATCAGGTCTTCCGATTTCCGATATGTCGCCAGTATCGAGATCAGCTCTGTGGCCAGTTTTCTGTGCTCAGGCGAAACGATCTCTTTCATCAGCCGGCTTACACTTTGGAGCACATCGACAGCCGGATAATGGCCTTGAACAGCCAGTTCACGGGACAAGACGATGTGGCCATCAAGGATCGACCGAGCCGCATCAGCGATCGGATCATTCAGATCGTCCCCTTCCACCAGGACTGCGTAAAGCCCTGTAATGCTCCCCCCGGTTCTTGAATTCCCAGCCCGCTCCACAAGCTTTGGGAGCGTGTTGAACACGGTTGGCGTATATCCCTTCGTGGTCGGTGGCTCGCCAACGGCCAAGCCGACCTCTCTCTGAGACATGGAAAACCGCGTGAGTGAGTCGACCATGAGAATCACATGATTTCCCAGATCCCGGAAGTACTCGGCGATGGTATTGGCAATGAAAGCCCCCCGCATCCGAATGAGCGGGGGTTGATCAGAAGTCGCTGCGACCACGACAGATCGCTTCAGCCCCTTCTCTCCAAGGTCTCCCTCGATGAATTCTCGGACCTCTCTTCCCCGTTCTCCGATGAGCGCAATGACATTGACGTCCGCCTCGGTATTGCGGGCAACCATCCCAAGAAGCACACTCTTACCGACCCCAGATCCCGAGAATATCCCCATCCGCTGTCCTCGACCACACGTCAGGAGACCATCGATACTCCGAATTCCGAGGGCCAGCGGTTTGTCGATTCGGTCTCGTTCAAGGGGGTTTATGGTTTTGCCGTAAATCGGGTAGTCGTGTCGACCTTGAATTGGAGAACCACCGTCTAAAGGGTTTCCCAGCCCATCGATGATCCTCCCGAGGATCGATTCGTCGAGGCGAAAGACCGGCGCGACTTCAAGACCGACGATTTCACTGCCCGGCCCAATTCCCCGCAGCTCTCCGAGGGGCATCAGCAGGATCCTGCTGTCTCTAAAGCCGACCACCTCGGCCGAAATGGGTCGATCCGATCGCCTGGGGTATATGAGGCACTGACTCCCCACGGAACACGCCGGACCGTGCCCCTCGACGAGGAGACCGGTAACACGTGTCACCTTGCCGTGGACGCGTACAGGGGAAAGCCGCCTCAGGGTGTCGTGATATTTCTGAAAGTCGATCTGAACAGCCATCTGATAAACTCAGGGGTTTTGCTTTTTCTTCTCCATTCGACGGTTCAGCGCTTTTTCCACTTCCTCCAGACGCTTTTCGATTCTCGCATCGATCGTCCCAAATTCACTTTCAACAACGGCCCCGCCTCGGGAGATGGCCTCATCCTTCTCGATCACGAGATGTTTGATTCCGTCGATGGCCTTCAGGATGTCTCGTTTCTTGGACTGGACAAAGTCGAAGTCTGAAGGGTTGATCCTTACCCGGATCTTTTCGCGATCGATACTCTTGGCAATCGCCTCCCGCAAGACATGGAGAATGATGTCCTTTTGAGAGTCCACTTCTCGCTCGACCACCTTCCGTGTCGTGGCAAGAACGAGATCCAAGATCTCTCCCTCGACTCGCTGGTAAAACTCCTGTTCCATGGACTTCAAGTGATCAGCTGCTTCAATAAAGGTCTGGACAGCCGATCGGAAGATCCGCTCACCCCGCTCCTCACCTGCCTTCTCACCAAGTCGAAAGGCCTTTTCATAGGCCTCTTTCTCGATCCTGTCGATTCTGTCCCTATCGGGTTCCCCCGTCTCGACCTTTTCGGGGGACTCCGTGGAACTTGGGGCTTCAGAATCGTCTTTTGGGTTGTTCAATCGTTTAAATACAGCCGAGCCTGGCGGGTTTTCTGGATTTTCCTGTGTTACCTCCTCCAGTAGATAGGTTTCAACAGAGATTTTTTCGACCTCATTCTCCTTGAAAATACTAGACAAGGATCTCCTCCGTCCCCCGGCCACTCACGATAATCTTGCCCTCCCCATCGAGCTTCAAGGCAATCCGAGTGATAGCCTGCTGGGCCTTCTCCACATCTGACAGCCGAGTCGGGCCGAGGGCCTCCATGTCCTCTTGAAGCATTTCGGCTGCTCTCTCAGACATATTCCGGAAGACCTTCTCCTTGACCTCATCGCTGGCAGCCTTCAAGGCAAGAGCAAGCTCCATCGTGGTGATCTCCTTGAGAATTTCCCGGATGCCCCGATCATCGACCTTCACGAGATCTTCAAAAGCAAACAGATCCTGTTTGATGCGTTCAGACAAATCAGAATCGATCTCCTCGATCTTGGCGAGGATGTTTTTCTCCAGACTCCTGGCCGTCTGGTTGAGGATGCTCGTGACAGCCTTAATCCCCCCAACCTTCTTTTCAACGGTCCCCACAGATTGGACCTGATCCTCGAGGGCCGCAGCCACCTCCTGCATGGTGGAAGAGGGAACGGTCTCTAGCTGGGCGAGTCTCAAAATCACATCCGATTGCAACCCCTCTGGGAGGCTCGCCAGGACCTGGGCGGCCTTGACAGGTTCGAGGTGAGCAAGAATTACGGCGATGGTCTGGGGGTGCTCGCCCTTCGTAAAATCCGCCAGCACTTTCGCTTCCATATTCTCAAGGACCTCGAAAAGAGATCTACCCGGGATCTCACCCCTTGCCCTCACCTCCCCGGGGCCAGGCTCACTTTCACCTCGAGAAAAATCGGCCTCCATGTCCTCAATGACGTCGAAAAGGGCCTTTCCCGTCCCTTCCGGCTTAGGCGGCACATTCTTCTCGACTGTTCCCTTTTCTCCCTGGGACAAAGCATTCGAGATCTGCCGATGGTCCGCAAATTCGAGGAATTCTCTCGTGACCGCCTCGACAACCTCCCCATCTAAAGGTCCCATGGAGGCGAGGCCATCTTCGAGTTTCCGGACGCTCCCGGAGCTCATGTTCTCGACGACCTGTTTTGCCACATCGCCCCCAAGGGAGGAGACGAGGATGGCGACCTTTTGTTCCTTGGAGAGGCTTTGCCCCTTTTCTATTTCAGCCATGCATCAACCAGCCGTGCAAATCGTTCGGTGTCAGTCGCCACCAATTCGAGGAGTTTCTGGCGACTGGGAGACCCCTCGGTCGTCGGTAACCGGGGGACATCCGTCTCGAGATCCCCTGGGAGCATCCTCTGACCCTCAGGCTCTCTCCGCCGTCCAGTCAACCAACGGACAAGAGGCCTTAAGACAAACAGGAAGACCAAAAGCAGCGAGAGGACCGTAACTCCATGGCGAATCAATCCAGACCAGAATCTCTGTTTTTCGACTCGCTCCCAGTCTCCCATGTCCTCTTCGTCCACGCCGATCTGCTGAAATGAGATATTGGCGACTTCGACTTGATCCCCTCTGTCAGCATTGTATCCGACCGCTCGCCTCACAATGCTCTCGTACCGTTTCATCTCTTCGGGAGTCCGAGGAATGTACTTTAAGACCTCGGCCCCATCCTCTCCCGTCACTTTCTGGTAGGATCCATCCAACAAAACGGCCACGGAGAGCTTCCTGATCCGACCCGTCGGCTCAACAATGCGACGGGTTTTTCGGTTGATTTCGTAGTTTATGGTCTCGTTCGATCTCTGGAATGCAGACGACCCATACGAATCGGACTGGCCTTCTCCCGGGGGGACGTTGGACCGCACACCGGGAATGCCGGAAGGGCCTGGGTATCCATTCTCGGTTTTCTCTTCAGATCGTTGTTCACTTCTCACTACCGAGGTCTCAGGATCAAATGTCTCCTCGGTTTCCTCGATCTGTTTGAAGTCTAGATCTGCCGAAACCCTGACGATAACGCTGTTCGGTCCGAGCGCTCTCTCGAGCATGGTCTGGACCCTCTTTTCGAGGGTACGTTCGAGATTGGTTCGAAACTCCCACCGAGATTGCCCCAACCGCCTGACAGGATCGGAATCGCCCCCTTCTGAGAGGAGGCGTCCCTCCATATCAACGACGGTCACGTTTTCCGTATTAAGACCCTCGACACTGCTCGCCACCAGATGGACGATTCCCTGGACCTGGTTCTGATTGAGGGTCCGCCCGGGTTTGAGCTTCAGGACGACTGAGGCTCTGGCCTCCTTCTGATCCTCCATGAAAAGCGATCTCTTTGGGATTGAGAGATGAATTCGGGACTTTTCGACCTCAGAGAATTGATTGATCGTTCTCGCGATCTCTCCTTGCAAGCCCCGCCGGTAGTTCAACTGCTGGACAAAATCGGTCATTCCGATGTTCGTCCGGTCGAAGATCTCAAAACCGACCCCTCCTCCCTGAGGGAGACCACTGGTGGCAAGTTGCAGACGAGTCTCATAGACCTGCTTTGAAGGAATCAGAATCGAATGGCCCCCTCCTCCAAGACGGTAGGGAATCTTCATCTCTTTGAGCTTCACAACAATAGCCGCCGCATCCTCTTCAGAGAGATTTGAATAGAGGGTTCCATAGTCGGGTTGATTGCTCCACAGGACAAGGGCGATGACGCCAACGATGCTCGCCCCGAAAACCAGCGGGAGCAGCACTCGCTGCACTGGGGAAAGGCTCCTAAACCCCTGCATGAGTCGACCCATGAATTGTCCCAGTGAACCCATTACCTTCTCCTCATCCTAGGCCTGCTGTCAGACATTCATCCGCATCACTTCGTTGTAAGCCTCGAGGATCTTGTTCCGGACCTGAAGCATCAACTTGAAGGAGATTTCCGCCTTTTCCAGGGCGATCATGGTCTCATGGATGCTTTTCGCCTCTCCCGTCGCCAATTCCTCTATGGCCTTGTCCGCTGCCCCCTGAAGCCGGGTGACCTCCTGGATGGAGTCTTTAAGCATCTGGCCAAAAGATTTTTCTCCCTTCGCTGGTTGTTGAGACTTATCCGTCGGTTTTTCTATGGGCGGATGGGACGAATGAATTCTCATGTCTTTCACGACACCTCACCCCCTATCGGCCAATTTCCAGGGCCTTCAAAAGCATGCCCTTGGCCGCCTGAATTGCTGTCACATTTGCCTCGTAAGACCTCGTGGCCGAAAGCATGTTGACCATCTCTTCGATGACGTTTATGTTGGGCATGGCCACGTATCCCGAGTCATCTGCATCCGGATGGCTTGGAGCGTATATCATTTTTGGGGACCGACCATCGATCACGAGATCAACGACCCTCACCTCGGTAAGCCCTTCACCCAAGCGACTTCTGAGAATCTCATCGAAGGAAGACGAGAGTGGAACAGCCGCGAAGACGACATCCCGCCTCCTGTAGGGTCCCCCCTGAGGGGTTCGGGTCGTCTGCACATTGGCAAGGTTCGAAGATATGACGTTCATCCGAATCCTCTGGGCCATAAGTGCCGACGCGCTTATTTGAAGAGAACGAAAGAAGTCCAAATCATTTACCTCCCTTCGCGGATAGCCTCCTCGAGGCCCCGTAGTTTCTTGGTCAGTATCTGGACTGCCGCCTCATACATCAGGCTGTTTTCAGCGAGCTTGACCATCTCTTGTTCTATATCGACAGAATTGCGATCATTCCCAATGAACAACGTCCCGGTTGGTTCGATTCGTCCCACGACGGACCTGAATGGCAGATCCTGGGGGAAATGTTTTGCGTTGGTCCTCACAAGTGCCACTTTTCGGGCTGAAAGCAACGCTTCCCTGAGTTCATCCTCAAAGACGATTTCGACCCCTTGATAGCCGGGTGTATCGGCATTGGCAATATTGCCAGCCAAAATCTCGTGTCTGGAAGCCCTGAGATCGAGAACTTTACCCAAAAGAAAAACCGTCTTATCAAAAAGATCCATTGTCTCTCCTTTTCCTTCCCCTATCGACCGACATTCCACCGGTCCTCAGCGACAACCGATCGATGCTGTTCCTCCGTCTCCAGGGACTCCCCCGGCTCCTTTATAGCAATTGATATACCAATGGTAGCCATACCCAGAGTCCCTCCCATCACACAGATACAGTGACGCTGCGAAGCGGCCCCCTGTCGATGCATGAAATCCGAAACTCGAAATCCGAAGCAGATTCACACCCCCACCGGTCCCTCACGCAAACTAGGTAATTTTTTCCCTGTTTTCAGTCTCACCGACCCGGTATTCGTTCAACTTGTTCCTCAGGGTGCGGATACTAATCCCCAGAACCTTGGCCGCATGGGTCCGATTTCCACCAACCTCCTCAAGCGTCTTCAGGATCAATTGCTTCTCCATTTCCCTGAGAGTCGATCCCACAGGGACTCCGCTCGATTCGCTCTGGGATTCCACCACACCATCGAGAAAGAAGTGCCTCGGCTCGATCACACCATCCTCGCAAACCAAAGCCGCGCGCTGGATAAAGTTTTCCAATTCCCTGACATTGCCTTTCCAGTCATACTTCTGAAGCAGAGCCTCGGCCTCTTGCGAAACGGCGACCTCCCGACTGACACCCTCTTTTTCTCCATTCCCTTTCAAGAAATGTTCGACGAGAAGCGGAATATCCTCCTTCCGCTCCCGGAGGGGTGGAATGGTCAGGGGAATGACATTGAGACGATAGAAGAGATCTTCCCGGAACTTCCCCTCATCCACCACCCGCCGGAGGTCTTCATTGGTGGTGCAAATGACTCGAACGTCAATCGGAATGGAAGTCTTTCCTCCAATACGGTCGAGCTCAAACTCCTGGAGAACCCTCAAGAGTTTAGCCTGAAGCTGAAGGCTCATTTCGCTGATCTCGTCGAGCAGGATCGTTCCATGATTCGCCATCTCAAACTTACCGATTCGCCGTGTCGCGGCGCCTGTAAAGGCTCCTTTTTCATGACCGAAGAGTTCACTCTCCAGAAGGTTTTCCGGAATCGCAGCACAGTTGATGGCAACAAAAGGCTTGTCCCGCCTAGGGCTATTCTCATAGATATATCTGGCCACCAGTTCCTTGCCAGTGCCACTCTCTCCCTGAATCAGAACCGTTGCGTTGCTGGAGGCGATGTTTCTTGCCAAATCGAGCAGCTTCTCCATCTTTCGATTTTGGGTCACGATGACTCGGTTCTTGACACGACCGCCACCGGAGCGTTCTCGTCTAGCAACTGATCTGGCGTTGGAGATCATGGTCCGTCTCACGGCCGACTCCAGATCTTCGTAGGAGAATGGTTTCAGAATATAGTCCGAGGCCCCCTCTTTCATTGCCTCGACCGCATTCTGAATTGTTCCATAGGCCGTAACCATAATGACCGGCGTCTGGGGAGAGATTCTTTTGATCTCCTTGAGGACCTCTACGCCGCTCATTTTCGGCATTTTCACGTCCGTAATCACCATCTGAAAGCGTTCTCTTCTGAATTTTTGAAGCGCCTCGAATCCATCAGTGGCGGTATCTACACCGTATCCTCCCCGCTTTAATGCCTCGGATAGGGCCAGCCTCATGCTGCTTTCATCATCCACAACAAGGATGTGGTTTCCCTCCATTTTCACATGGCTCCTTTTATCCAGTCTTCTTGCCCTTTCTGATAGCGACCTTCAATGGAAACGTCATCACAAAAGTCGCGCCTCCCTGTTTTCCGGACACAATCCGAATCGTTCCACCGTGGGCCTCCATGATATTGTGCGCAATCGCCAGGCCGAGACCGGCCCCTTTGTCCCTGGTTGTAAAGAAGGGGTCAAAGATCCGAGATTGGATCTCTTCTGGGATTCCGGGCCCCTTGTCTGAAACCCGAATCTCGAGGAAAATGGGAGACGAGGGATCACCGGATTTCGGCATGAGGATCTCGATATCTTCCCTGATGAGGCAGGTGGCGATTCCGATCTCCCCCCCATTGGGCATAGCTTGAACCGCGTTCAGGAGAAGGTTGAGGAACAGCTGCTTGAGGAGCTCCGGATCTCCCTGGAGGATAAAGGATTCCTGCCAAAAGTTCTCTCTAATCGTGACCCTGTTTTTCTCCAGAACGTGGCTCATCTCCTCGAGAAAATCGGAAAGAAACCGGTGAATGTCCATGTCTGTGCGGACCGCTTCAAGGGGTCCTCGAAAGAAATAGAGCAGATTTGTCAGTATGGTATTGAGCGTTCTCACCCCATTGATCAAGTGCTCGGCCAGACGCTTCCGGTCTCCATCCAGTTCCCTTCTGAGCAGTGATGCAAAAAGCTCAATGCTTCCTAAGGGGTTGCGGACTTCGTGGGCAATGCGGGCAGCCATCTCTCCCATGGCACTGAGTCGACCGGTCCGTTGCGCCTGTTCTTCCAGGACCTTCAATCGTTCGATATCTTGAAGGACGATCACCCGTCCCGAGATCCGATTTCGGGAACCCTTCATGGGTGAAGACGAGAGGTTCACGTGGCGCGACTGGCCATCCTTTTGGGTGATCTGCATCTCACAGTTACACCCCTGCGATGGATTGGCCATGATCCTTTTCAGAATCACCATAAAAGAATCCTCAAGTATGCCGAGCGCTGACAGCTTCCTGCCCATGATTTCATTCGAGCAAAAACCGGTAATCCTCTGCACCGCGTCGTTAACCGTCGTGATCCTCCCCGATGAGTCGAGGACCATGACTCCCGAATCGAGACTCTCCAGGATATTGTGAAGATAACTTCTGACCTTCTCGGTCTCTTGAAGATTCTTCTCGAGCTCCCTGTTTTTCTCTTCCAGCTCTTGATTCAGGGACTGGATCCTCTTTTCCAGATCCTGATACGACTTTTCGAGCCTGGCCGTCGCCACATTGAAAGTGGAGAAGGCCTCATTCAGGAGACGAATACCCTTATTCGAGGGGGTGAACCGCTCCATCGATCGTCCAGATGGCTTCTCTCTCACCGAAGATTTTGCAGCCTGGCTCATGGCTCCTTCTTTATCTCGGTCGGTCCTGACCGACCTTCTTGATATAAGGCGCGACCATCGACTCCACTGCCACGCCTCCGGCGACCTGTCGAGCGAGCCGACTCCACAGCGTGTTCGGAGATCTCTGGTTGAGATCTTCGAAGGTCTGCTCCATCATCTCCGTGTTGCCTATCTTCCGATAGCTCTCCCCCAATCGATAGAGGGCCCAGTTCATTCTATCCTCAGGGGGAGAGAGACCAATGATTCGTCCGTAGGACTCCACGGCTTCAAGGACTTTTCCCTGATCCTCATGATAGACGGCGATCTCGGCGAGGCTCTCCACGAGAATCTCTCTTGCCCATGTTTGGTCTTTGTACGGCAATACACTATCGATGGCCTTTTGAAAAGCATCCATGGCCTCCCGGTATCGACCGATCATCTTTAAGGCTCGCCCCAGATGAGCGTAGCTTCTCCCGAGTCCTGCACCGACTTTGTCCCTGCCGAGGGCCAGGCGATACCATTGAATCGCGGCCGCATAATCCCCGATGCCAAAAGAGAGGTCTCCGAGAAGCTTCTGAACTTCTGGCAGATAGAGACTATCTGGATGGCTTTTCGACAGATCCTCGAATGCCTCTCGGGCCGCCTCCTTTTCTCCCTGAAGCACAAGAATCCGGCCAATCTGGAAGAGGACATGATCTTGCGCAAGACCGCTTACCCCTCTGAGATGCTGATAAACTGCCAGTGCCTCCTCCAGGAGCCCCACGTTCTGAAGGCTCTCAGCGACGAGAATCAGGCCCCCTTTATCCGTGTTCTCTTCACCAAGTAGAAAGGACGCATGGCGCTTGTACAATCGGGCCACTTCCAGGTCCTCGCTACCATGGTGTCCTTGTATGAGTGAGTTCAAGGAATATGAGAGAAGAGATGCTGACCGCTTTCGAAGTGAATCCTGGTGCCTCAGAGAGAGGATTCTCTCCAGCTTTCCCACGGCCTCGAGGATGTCTCCTCTTTTCGCTATTGCCAGAGCTTGCCGGTACATCACCTCGTCCGCCAGGCTCATGTCCTGCGTGTGATCGAGGAAATCCTGGTAGACACCGACCGGGTCGAGATAGGCTTCGACAAAAAGGGGCGGCCATCTTAGCTGTGGTCGGCTCAGCCTCAAATCGGCCAACCGAAGAAGTTCCATTTTCCCTAAGTCTTCTTCGCCGAAACTCTGGCAGAGAAGCAGATTCAGTCTGAGGGCTTCCGCATCCAAGTCCTCTGTAAGATAGGACTGGGCGATCGCTTCTAACATCGCCCTGCCCCTTTTGCTCTCAGGATCCAGATTAGCCGCCCTAAAGAGAATCTCACGGCCTTTCTCAAAATCCTTATTCTCCAAGAAAGTGAGGCCCGCATAAAGCAGGCTGTCGAGGGGGTAATAGGAGAAGTCTGACGGTTCAGATAGAACCCGCCCGTACTCGTGTCGTGCCTTTTTCAGGTCCCCCATTTTGTAGAAACAGTCACCCACTCGGAGGGCCGCGATGCGCCCGTGGACCGTATGGGGGGATCGATCGGCAAAACCTTCGAAAACGGTCTTCGCATCTCCGTACCTCCCCGTCTGAAAAAGGCTTTCACCTTTCCAAAATAAGGCTTCCGAGGCGGCTGGGGCCTCGGGGAAATGGGTCAAAAAGAACTCGTACTGAACGACCGCTTCTTGGAAAAACTTGATCCTCCGATAACCCGTGGCCATCATCAGAACCGCATGGGGCACAAATCGCGATTGAGGGAAGTCGGTCATCGCCTCTCGGAAGTTCTGGATTGCAAACATGTAGGTCTGCGTTCCAGTTCCCCCCTTTTCCACCCTTTGGAAGGCACAATCGGCCTTGAAGAAGGCGAGCGTTTCGGCCAGGGGAGAACGGTCGTCTTTGGGTACGATCTTCGAGATGATCTCTTTGGCCCCTGAGAAATCCCCTTTTCGGAACTTCTCCACGGCCTGAAGATAGGTCTTCCTCTCGTTCTCGTCCAACTCGTGAAAATCCGGCGGGTAAACCGGACCCGGACGAATAAACTCCGGCACCGCTTCAGCCGATGGACGCCAAAGATTCTCGGCAACGCTGTCGCTCCCCGTGTGGCTCTGGTTCTCTGCCAAACGAGATAGGCCCTCTGGCCGGGTGTGAACTTCAACCTGTCTCAATCGTGGATTTGGATTCTGGACTTTGAGGCCGCTGGCTTCTCTCGTATCTTTTCCCGCCACGGGTGTCTTCGCCAGATAAGATGGTTCTTCTGGCCGGGCGCGAGGTCTGACCGGTATTTTCTGGGACGGCTTGGGTTTCTTGGCCCTCCGCTTTTTGGGGGCGACCATGTTTCGGTGAACCTTTGAGGACTTCTTTTTCCGAGGAGCGGATTTCGCCCTTGCCGGGCGGGATGATTTTGGGCCTTTGCTCACCGACTTTTCGCTATTCGTGGCATCTCTTAAGACCCTGAGGTACTTCGTCAATTCCAGCGGATCGTAACTGTGTGAACCGGAGGTCCCCGGTGTCTTTGAAGCCGATTTCAATGTTTTGGACTTTTGGTCTTTCGTTTCCTGGGCCATGGGCAGGCCGATGCGGCTCTCGATGGTACGCCTGGGATTCTCACTCGCCCTCAGGTAGAGAACCTTTCTCGGCGGATGCTCATATTGGTAGGTTACCCAGTCAACGAACTCATTGGTCAGGACGACCTGGACTCGTACCTCCTTCTCAGGATCAGGGAGGATCTCGATCCGCCTGATAAGATGGTGATTCTCGGCCACATGAGGCACGATGATTTCGGCCTCTGTCTCTGGGATTCCGATAACGAACCGACGGCGGTCTGGTCCAGGTTCGATCAATATCTCCTCTGGGTGTTCATACGGGAAGACGATACGGGTAAATCCGCGGCCATCCTCAACACGGATCCGAGCGATGGCGTGACGATTCTCGCCAGAGACCGCGGTCCAACTCGATATGAGGGGGAATAAGGATCCCAAGAGAATCAGAACCGCCATCCAAATCCAATGCTTTTTGTCCGCTTTTTTGCCCACTTCCGAGCCCCATTCACGCCGTGACAGCGGCGAGGTTAGGGCCCCTTTTGAGCAAAAAGAATGCCATGAGAGGGGAGCCCCTTTCACAGCAGAATCGATCAAAACAGTCGATTTTTTGAAGTGATCGCCAGGTGAAACGAGAGGATTCTCCGTCAAATTCTCAGGGCGTTCCAGTCATTTGTTTGACAGAGAAAGAAAAGAGAAAAATGATCAGTGAAGAGCTCGAAGGCCCAGAACCGGGCGAGAAAATCCAAAAACATCTGCACCGTTAAGCGCGGGAGAGATCGATCTTTTTCATCTTCTCAACCAGCGTCGTTCGGTTTAAGTTGAGGAGTTTTGCCGCCTTGTTCTTCACCCAGTTGGTCCTGTTGAGGGCCTGGAGGATCAACTCTCGCTCAAATTCGTTGACGGCCGTGTTGAATGATATGCCACTTTCGGGGATCTGAATGCGGGGATGCAATGAATGTGGGGTCGAGGCGAGTACCTTTTCCGAAAGATCATTGGTCTCAACCATACCCTCCCCTTTGAGGATGACGATTCGCTCAATCATGTTTTCGAGCTCTCTCACATTACCCGGCCAATCGTAACTCGCCAAAAGCTCCATGGCCTCTGGGGCGACGCCGGCGATGTTGTGTTTGTTCTTTGCGTTGTACATTTGAATAAAGTGACTGGCCAGGAGGGGGATATCAGTTCGCCGTTCCCTCAGGGGCGGCAACTGAATCGGGATCACATTGAGACGATAGAAGAGATCCTCTCGAAACTTGCCTTCGGTTACATGTTTCTCAAGGTCTTTGTTCGTCGCGGCAATCACGCGAATATCCACTTTGATGGTTTTCATCCCTCCGACTCGCTCGAAGTCGTGCTCCTGGAGAACCCGAAGAATCTTCACCTGAAGAGCTGGACTCATATCACCGATCTCGTCCAAGAAAATGGTTCCCCCATTCCCTAACTCAAATCGACCGATCCGAGTCCGCGTCGCTCCCGTAAAGGCCCCCTGTTCATGGCCAAACAATTCACTCTCCAAAAGCTCTTCCGGAATGGCCCCGCAGTTCACCGGAATGAGGGGTCTTTCCCTCCGATCACTGTTGAAATGAATCGCCCGTGCGATCAACTCCTTACCCGTTCCACTCTCCCCATAGATCAGCACGGTGCTGTCCGTATTGGCAATCTTCTCAACCATCTGAAAAACTTCCTGCATATTGTCACTGTCCCCGACAATGTTGTCGAACTTGTACTTCCGTTTCAACTGGCGCCGGAGCATTGCGTTTTCGAGGGCAAGCTTTCGGTGTTCCAATGCTCTTTGAATCACAATCATAATCTCTTCAATTTTGAGCGGTTTAGTGATGTAGTCGTAAGCCCCGAGCCTCATTGCCTTCACGGCCGTATCAATGGACCCGTATCCGGTGAAGACGACGGCGACCGTTTGCGGGTTAATACGCTGGAGACCCTCCAGAACGGCGAGTCCGTCTGATCTGGGCATTTTGAGATCAGTCAAAACCATGTCGAAGTCCATCTTCTCGAGGATCTCAATGGCCTCCTGCCCGTCCTTTGAAGTCTCCACATCGAAACCCTCGACCTCGAGCAGTTCCTTCAGAAATTCCCTGTTTCTCCCTTCGTCATCAACAACCAGAATTCGCTCGGATCCCATCGACCTCTCCTGAACAGGTTGGTTTTGCCTCTTTGTAGCATAATGGCCATCTTGCCTTTTGTCAAGAAAACGCCCCCAAAAATCGTCAAAAAATTGACCCTATAAAATTATAAAGTCGAATAATATCAATGCCATAGATTAATTTCATGAAAACTTAGGACGATCGAAAAATGTCATGATTCTTGACGGCTTTAGGCGCTTCACCGCTTCCGCAAAAGTCACTCAGGGACAAGAGGCCCTGCTATGGAACTCGGGAAAATCCTAAAAGGCCCTCCGAACATCCAGTGTGTTTCAGGAAACTCAGAGGATTCAGGGGAAGGTCGTAACGGTTAAGGTTCATGGGGTGCATGTGAAGAATTTCGGAATTATCTTCTGAATTCTGACTCCTGACTTCTGAATCATCCGCTTCTCTCAGTGGACATTGATGGGATAGGTGAGCACTCCCAGTTTCTTTTTGCGATACAGGGTCCTCGGATTGACCCCGAGAATCTTAGCGGCCATTTTTTTGTTACCCTTGGTTTTCTCCAGGACCATCTGGGTGTACTGGTTTTTGAGTTCCTCCAAGGTGGTCAAATCGTGGAAGGCTCTCTTCACCAGATTCTGTCTTCCGTTGAGGAGTTTGGATGGGAGGTCTTCCTTGGTAATCAGGTTGCCCTGACTGATGACGACGGCCCGTTCAACGGCGTTCTCGAGCTCCCTCACATTTCCCGGCCACTCGTATTCTGTCAGGAGTTTGATGGCTTCTCGAGAAAATCCTTTAATCTCTCTGTTTTCCTGTGTGGCAAAGGTCCTCAGAAAATGCTCGGCCAAGATACGCACGTCTTCCCCCCGATCTTTCAGGTCGGGTAGGAAGATCGGAATGACATGGAGGCGATAGAAAAGATCCTCGCGGAATTCTCCACGCCTGACTCTCTGTTCAAGATCTTCGTTGGTCGCGGCGATGAGTCGAATATCGATCTTAATCGTCTCATTGGATCCGACTCGGCGGATCTCCTTTTCCTGGAGAACCCTGAGCAGTTTCGCCTGGAGCGCCATTGAGGTGCTCCCGATTTCGTCCACAAAGAAGGTGCCGCCATTGGCCTCTTCAAAGAGACCGATCTTGTTATGATAGGCACCCGTAAAAGACCCCTTCACGTGGCCGAAAAGTTCGCTTTCGATCAGAGTGTCTGGGATGGCACTGCAGTTGAAAGCGAGGAAGGGCTTTTTTCGCCTCGGACTGTTAAAGTGGATAGCCCTCGCGACGAGTTCTTTACCGGTTCCGCTAGAGCCATAGATCGTCACGGTGCTTTTGCTCTGTGAGACCTTCTCAATCAGCCGGTAGACCGCCTGCATTTTTTCACTTTTTCCGATGATGTTACAGAAGCTATGCTTCTGTTTGACCTGCTGGCGAAGCAGAACGTTCTCCTCCTTTAGCGCCTTCACCTTCAGAGATCGAGAAATCCTGACCAAAAGCTCGCCGCTGTTCGCAGGCTTGGTGACGAAATCTTCTGCGCCATGTTTCATTGCCTCGACGGCGGTTTCGATGCTTCCATAGCCAGTCATGATAATCACATTGATCTCTGGCTGAGACTGCTTGATCTGCTTAAGCAGCTCAACGCCGTCCATTCGAGGCATCATAAGGTCTGTCAGGACGAGATCGAAAGCGGTGCCGCGAATTTTCTTCATCGCTTTAACACCATCCTCAGCGGCATCGACCGTAAAACCAGCGAAAGACAGGGTATCCCGTAGGACCTCTCTCACGTCACGATCGTCGTCGACCAGTAGAATCGATCCCTTCCCTTTGGTGTTGTCGGTGTTGGTGCTCACTTGGCTGTCTCCCCCTCCAGTTTCTTAAGGACAGAAGTGGCTCACCCAGAGTCCTATGATATATATCGGAAAGCCTGGACAAATCTGTAGGAGAAAATGTATAGACTTTGCCTCCTCGGTCCGGTATGATGGCCTGGTAGAGCATTTCTACCAGAGAGTCACCGAGGCCGCAGAGTAAGGTTTCCTCTGTGTACTCCGCGTCTCTGTGGTGAGATGAACGAAGGAGTTTTTCCCTCCACGATTCTACTGATCGGTTTTCCCTCACGGCCGACGACTGAAAATTGATGTTTCGGGGAGTGGCGCAGCCTGGTAGCGCGCTTGCTTCGGGAGCAAGAGGGCGGGGGTTCAAATCCCCTCTCCCCGATTTCGGAGAA
>CAYFYO010000043.1:0-32323 GCA_964347335.1 uncultured Thermodesulfobacteriota bacterium | reverse complement strand
CTTACGAAAATGGCATCATTACAAAAGCAGATACCGACGGTCTTGAGCTCGTCTGGGGGAATACCGAGGCCATCCTGAACCTTGTTGATCTAATTGGGCAGAGAAGAGGCATCGGAGACGTTCTCGCCGAAGGGACCCGGCGGGCGGCCCAGAAGTTGGGGGGCCTTGCACCCGAGTATGTGGTCGATGCCAAGGGGATGGAGATCGCTTACCATGACCCAAGGGCCTTCACCTCTATGGCGGTAAACTATGCCACGGCGAACCGCGGCGGGTGCCATCTGGAGGCGCTGACGTATTTTATTGGCCGCGGAATTCCTCTCGCTGACATGGGATACACCGAACCCCAGGATCCTCATGTGTCCGAAGGAAAGGCCAGGCTTTGTTACGACCTTCAGAACTATATGAGTATGTTCAATCCCCTTGGCCTTTGCAAGTTTCTCTTCATTGGTCGGGCTGGTCCTCAGATGATTGCCCAGTGGACGGAGAAGGTAACAGGGTGGAATATGAATCAGGAAAAACTCCTCAGCCTGGGAGAAAAGATATTCAATCTCAAACGGATGTACAACGTGAGGCTGGGAATCAGTCGGAAGGATGACACGCTTCCCCCCAGGATGCTCGCCGAGCCGAAGCCAGACGGAAAAGCTGCAGGGGTTGTCCCTCATCTGGGGCTCATGCTATCGGAATACTACCAACTCAGAGGATGGTCCAAAGAAGGAATTCCCACAGCCAAGAGACTGAAGCAACAGGGACTCGCATGGACCCTTGATTATCTCAATAAATAGGACACCGCTGAGAAAGACCGCTTTTCGCTTTTCAAAGTTATCCTCGGATAATCGGAAAGCCTGGTCACCACAAATGACCTTCAACTGGCCACTTCGTGTCGAAACCCTCCGCCCGCGGCGGGTCGAATCCCATCGATGGCAGAAGACATTGCCTGGACCGTCAGTGTGAAGGATTGGAGGAGCCCATGGCGAATGAAAGAGTGAAGAGGCTACGGGAGAAGAGCGCAGCTGCTGAACTCGGAGGAGGCCAAAGGCGAATCGAGACCCAACACAAGAAGGGGAAGCTGACGGCCAGGGAAAGAATCGATCGCCTCCTTGACAAGAACACTTTTGAAGAATTTGACAAGTTCGTTCTCCACGAGAGCACCGAATTCGGGTTGGACAAGAATCGATTCCTCGGTGACGGAGTGGTGACTGGCTACGGAAAAATCGAGGGACGACTGGTCTGTGTGTACGCACAGGATTTTACCGTGATGGGGGGCTCTTTAAGCCTGACACAGGCGAACAAGATCTGCAAGGTAATGGACATGGCCCACAAAAGCGGGGTTCCCCTCATCGCCCTGAATGACTCGGGTGGCGCCCGCATTCAGGAGGGAGTTGCAAGCCTGGCCGGGTACGGTAATATCTTCATGAGAAACGTCCTTTGTTCAGGTGTCATTCCCCAGATAACGGCAATCATGGGCCCCACCGCCGGGGGTGCCGTCTATTCACCTGCGCTCACAGATTTCGTCTTTATGGTCGAAAAGACCAGCTACATGTTCATTACCGGGCCAGAAGTCGTCAGAGCAGTCATTCATGAAGACGTGACCCCTGAGGAACTCGGCGGCCCGTTGGCTCACAGCACAAAGAGCGGGGTAGCCCATTTTACAGGGAAAGATGACGAAGAGGTTCTCCGAATGATCCGAGAGCTTCTGAGCTTCTTCCCTTCCAACAACCGGGAGAAACCTCCGGTAGTGGAGACCCGCGATGATCCCGAGCGTGTTGACGAGGACCTCAACACCATCGTTCCAGAAAACCCTGCGAAACCCTATGATATCAAGGATATTGTCCGGTCGGTTGTGGACGACCATCATTTCTTTGAGGTCCAGGCCAGACATGCCCGCAACATTGTTGTCGGTTTTGCCCGCCTCAATGGAATGGCCGTCGGTATCGTCGCCAACCAACCAAACTGGCTGGCAGGCTCTCTCGATATCCTCGCCTCCATCAAGGGAGCCCGTTTTGTGAGATTCTGTGACTGTTTCAACATCCCACTGATCACCTTTTGTGACGTACCGGGTTTCTTCCCTGGAACCCAACAGGAGCATGGAGGGATCATCAAGCACGGCGCTAAGCTGATTTTCGCATACTGTGAGGCCGTCGTCCCCAAAGTCACCGTGATTACCCGTAAGGCTTATGGTGGTGCGTATATCGTTATGTCAAGCAAACACCTTTGGGGCGACATCAACTACGTCTATCCAACGGCAGAGGTTGCCGTGATGGGTCCAGAGGGGGCTGCAAGAATCATCTTTAGAAAAGAGATCAAAGAGGCCAAAGACCCTGCAACCAAAGAGAACGAAATGATCGATGAGTACCGCCGAGCCTTTTTGAACCCTTACAGAACGGCAGAAAAGGGTTACATTGATGAGATTATTATTCCTCAAGAGACACGGCCTAAGCTCATCAGGGCTCTTGAAGTTCTGGAGAACAAGACAGACAGTATGCCACCGAAGAAGCATGCAAACATGCCTCTCTAGCCTCCCCGATCTTCGGTTTTTTTCCGATCCCGACGACCGTACGGCACGGTGCTTGCTAGACCTCTGAAGGGAGCCATGATCAGACAACGCCGTGTTGATTGCCTCAGTTCTCTAGGAGGGGTGTCAAGCATCCGAACTTGAAAAAAAACCGTCCACGCCTTACCATGAAACACATCAGCGTTAGGGTGGTCAAAGGTTTATCAGGAGAGGAACTGTGTCTAGTGATGTCTATGTCGCCGGCGTCGGCATGAGTCCCTTCAAGAAATCGACCCAGTCTCTTCAGGAACTCATGGCTGATGCTGGCAAAAAAGCAATTGAGTCCGCCCAACATCTGCCCATCGATTCAATTTACATCGGGGCGATGAATGTGGAGGAGTTCGTTGGGGAGGCCAATTTTGCAGCCCTCCTGGCCGACTACATGGGACTCTCCGGTGTCCCCTCTTCCCGGGTAGAAACGGCATGCTCGACTGGAGCAACCGTATTTGAATCCGCTTTCTATGCGGTTGCCTCAGGTTACATGAGAAACGTCCTGGTCATTGCTGGGGAGAAGATGAGCCATCTCCCGAAACTGACAACGGCTCGAATTCTCGCAGAGGTCATTGACCGAGAGGAGCGACGGTACGGCGCAACGATGTCCGCCCTAGCTGGAATGATCACCCATAGATACCAAAAGGAGTTCGGACTGTCAGATAAGCGTCTCAAGAACGTTCTTGCCCGGATCGTTGAAAAAAACAGCGCGAATGGTACCTTGAATCCATATGCTCGCACCAAGAGAACCATAGCTCGCCCGGCGTATGAGAAAGCACGGCTCATTGCCACCCCTCTCAGACTGTTCGATTGTTCACCCAACGCCGATGGCGCTGCTGCTGTTGTCCTCAGCTGCGAGAGGACACCGATCAGAGTATCCGGGGTGGGCCATGCCACGGATAGCATGGCCTTGAGGCACCGCGCCTCCCTTACCTCCTTCAGTTCAACAAGGGCTTCAGCCCTGAAAGCTTACGTGATGGCCCAACTCAATCCCAGGGATATTCAATTCGCAGAGGTTCACGACGCATTTAGTATCTTCGAAATTATCGGGACAGAAGATCTGGGGTTTTTTGAGCCCGGACAGGGATGGCGAGCCTTGGAGGAGGGATTGACCACCCTAGACGGCAGGCTCCCCATTAATCCTTCTGGCGGACTCCTCGCTCGGGGGCATCCTTCAGGGGCCTCCGGGTTAGCGCAGATTGTGGAAATCGTCTTCACCATGCTCGGGGAGGTGGATGGAAGGAGGAAGATCAAACGGGCCGATGTCGGCCTGGCTCAGAGCGCTGGTGCCCTTGCAAACAACAACGTCGTCACGATTCTCGAGCGCAGCGACCGGCGGCGAGTGGTGGCGAGTGGATGGCAGCCCGAGTATAAGCCCGTTATCCAAGTTGGAACATCGAACGGCGTTCCCCAGCCCATCGGAGATTCAGGGGTCCTTGAGACCTACACAACGCTATATGCCACACCCGAGGGGTTTTCTCCTCCTCACACGCTTGCCCTGGTCGGTATAAAAGGCGGGGATATGGTGTTGGCTCGCTACCCCAAATACTTGGAGAAGGACCGATTCAAAATCGGACAACCCGTCGTACTGAAGAAAAGGGGGAACTCCATCCTTTTTGAAACAGGGGGTTTCCTCCAAAATATGAAGAACAAAGTCAAGAACCTCCTCAAGCGAAAGCCAGCGAAGGGAAGTCCCTCGGAGATTGAGGTTTGAGGCCAAGATTTTCTTCGTCCTGCCTCAAGGCCGATTCTCTCACCTTGGACGGCAGACCACGTCGTAATCCGGAACATTCTGTGTGGCTCTACGCTGAATCAAACAACTTGGAGGAATGAGGAGCGCCAGTGGGAGAGATCAAAAGCACACTCGAAATTGCCCTCGAAAAAGCCAAAGCCGTAAAGATTTCTTCAGAGGAGAGAGAGCACTTTAGGCGGGAGGAGATTCTTGCCAGGGCTAAGGATATCTTTAGTCGTTTCATGAATTACCCCAGCCGATCGACCCGCCTTGCCCAGGAAATCAAGAAAAGTGGAGAGAATGCAGCCATTCTCAAAAAACAATTAACAGAAGTCTTCGTCCAGGCCCTTGATATTTCAAACTCTTCCGAGAGGGTCTGGCAGGGCCTTCAGAAACTCGGTCTCAAAGACCCCACCCCCTTCAAAGAAGCCTTAACCCGGATTGCAGAAGATGAGAAAAGGGCCCGGCGCGAGGAGGCCCGAAAGGTGGAAAAAAGGCTCCGAGAATCCCTCGAGAGGGCGGGAATCTCTGGCACGGCTGTGGATCCAAACATCGAAGGAAGCGCTCAGTGGAAGGATTTCTTGAGCAACTTGGATCAAAGGCTTTCCCAAGAACTTCAGACGCTGGGGCGAAGGATCGTCCGCACTATAGAAGAGGGTAGTAGTTCTCCTCGATAAATTCGAAATTCTCCCGGATCTGTTCCTTCCCGCAAATGAAATCACCGTGTCCCGGAAGGAGAATCTCGGTATCAAGCTTTCTCACCTTCTCAATGCTCTCGATCAGAAGCTTTCCATCTCCTCCAGGAAAATCAGTTCTGCCTACGCCTTTAGAGAATAGTAAATCACCCGTGACCAGCACCTTTTTTTCTGGCCAGTAAATGCAGACGGCTCCCTTCGAATGGCCGGGCGCATGAATGATTTGATAAAGCCTCTTGCCGACCTGAAGCGCTCCCTCCTGAAGGTAGAAATCGATCGGAACGGAGGGGATGGGAACCCCCATCATCTGGTACAATAGCCCCCCTTCCTCGCGAAGGTAATTCTCCTCTTCTCTGTGATAGGTTGCCATCAGTCTCCCGTCCAAGAAAGACGGAACCGCTTCGTGGTGATCCGGATGGCAATGGGTGGTGATAATCAAATCGATGGAAGCCAATGAGATTCCGTCCTCCTCCATGCCCCGAAGCAGATGGTCAACAAACCTTCTATGGCCAACATCGATGAGCACGCCCCTATCTTCTCCCAGGACGAAACTATTGCAGTTGTTTTCGAAAAGATTCTGCCACGGATAAGCAAATATATCCTTTTCAATGATCATGCGCTTTCCACTCGTCAGGTCTCTCTGCTTCGCGAGATCGTATGTACCTCGCATATCGCGTCGCAATGGCAGCAAAATTCTACCACATCGGGGGCACCATTTTCAGGGTCTTAATCCGCATCTCCATCTAAAGGATCGGAGGGGCTTTCAGTTGATATGCCTTGACTTTTTTCTACCCTATCCCTATTAATAGGCGATGAAAGAAAGGGGCGTTCCCCCGTATTCTTGATGCATTCGGGGGAAAGGGACGGGAGAGGTTTAAGCCACAATGAAGGGAATTCTCTTCAGTTGGCTGATGCTGACAGTCGCCATTATTCTGGCTTCATACCTGATCGACGGTATCCAGGTACAGAGCTTCTTTAGTGCCTTTTTCGCGGCAGCTGTTTTGGGCATCTTGAACGCCTTCTTCCGTCCAGTCTTAATTCTCTTGACGCTCCCGATCAATATCCTCAGCTTCGGTTTGTTCACCCTTGTCATCAACGCCATGTTGCTCAAGATGGCCTCAAGCGTCATACCAGGTTTCGATGTCCATGGTTTCTGGACAGCCGTCTTGGGTTCACTCGTTATGAGTATCGTGAACTGGATCTTGAGCTCGTTAATTAGCCCACAGAGGAGAATAGGTCATATCGATATGGAAAACGAAGCCGAGGACAGTTGGGAATGAGGCGGTGCACAGGATGGAGCAGGCCCACAGATTGTTCTTTCTATTTCTCGTACTCATCGCTGTTGCGGCTTCGTTTGAAAAGATGAGCCAATAGACATACAGTGGAGAGCGCGGAGGATCCATTCATGACCAAAAACTACAAACATATCGAAACCAAGCTCATTCATGCCGGAGAACCAAAACCACCTATCGGCGGTGCCGTGAGCATGCCGATCTTTCAGTCCTCAACGTTTGAATTTGCTGGTCAGACCAGCTACCACGACATCAAATACATTCGCCTGAACAATACTCCAAACCACATTGCGCTCCATCAAAAGCTGGCCGCCCTCGAAAAAGCCGAGGCCGCCCTCGTGACTTCGAGTGGCATGGCGGCCATTTCGACGACGCTATTGACGCTTCTCTCTTCGGGTGATCATTTGCTCGCTCAGGACTGTCTTTACGGTGGGACGTATGATCTCATCACCAAGGATTTCCCCGCCTTCGGCATCTCATTCGATTTTATCCACGGCGACGATCCCGACTCTTGGAAAGACAGACTACGGCCAAATACCAAGGCAGTTTACGTTGAAACCCTGACCAACCCCTTGCTCCAAGTTGCTGATCTCAAGGCCGTCGACCATTTTGGCAAGACCCAGGGCCTCGTTTCATTGATTGACAACACCTTTTCGAGTCCCCTGAACTTCCGACCTGCTGACTGGGGCTTTGACCTCTCTCTTCACAGCGGCACAAAATACCTCAACGGCCATTCAGATATTGTGGCCGGGGCTGTGATCGGCCGTGCCGACTTGATCGAGAGAATCAACCGCAGGCTCAACCACCTCGGCGGCTCACTCGATCCCCATGCGTGTTTTCTCCTCCACCGTGGTTTAAAAACACTGGCAGTCAGACTGAAATTTCAGAATCAGAGCGCACTCAAGATCGCAAAATTCCTAGAGGACCACCCGGCAACTGAAAAGGTCAACTACCCTGGCCTCAAAAGCCATCCTGGACACCAAAGGGCCTGCGAATTGCTTGATGGGTTTGGCGGTATGTTGAGTTTCGAATTGAAAGGCGGAGTCGAGAGGGCGGAGCGCTTCATCAAGAAAACAACCTTACCCATCGTTGCTCCGAGTCTGGGGGGCGTGGAGACGCTCATTACCCGACCAGCGACCACTTCTCACTCTGGCCTTTCGCCCAGCGAGCGACAGAGGCTAGGAATTTCAGACGGCTTGATTCGTGTTTCAGTCGGTTTGGAGGCAACTGAAGATATTATTGAGGATTTTGGTCAGGCTCTGAAGGCTTAGCATTTGGATTTCTCGGCGGTTGGGTTAGCCAACAGAAAGACGCCTGCAACCGGCCATAGCTTGTGAAGGCCTGACCCAGAGGGATTGACATTCAATCTCCGTTCGCCGCACGAGATGGAGCGTGACGATCTGCGCGAAGTTTGCACACACGAACCTCATTGCAAAAGACTGGAAAAGGCTCGCTCACTTCTACGAACGTGTCTTTGGGTGTGTCCCCATACCTCCCGAAAGGGATCTCTCCGGGGAGTGGCTCGAGAGGTGCACAGGAGTCCCGGGTGCCGAAATCCACGGCATTCACCTTCGACTCCCAGGTTTTGGCGACGAAGGCCCATCCCTCGAAATATTTCAGTACAACCACCAGAGAGACCGACCAGAGCCAGCCACCAACCGGCCGGGGTTCGCCCACATCGCTTTTAGAGTCGATGATGTCAAAACTGCACAGAGAGAGGTCATCGCTGCAGGAGGAAGCCTCATGGGGGAGCGGGTCTCTGCAGAGATCCCTGGCGCGGGCAAGATAACGCTTGTATATGTCACCGACCCCGAGGGAAACATCATCGAGTTGCAGCACTGGGTGCCTTAAAAGCGCGCTCGGCATACCGACGTGAGTTCCTCAGGCTTTCCTGAATGAGACCAGAAGGGGGAGATTTCTATGGATCTAACAGATCTCTACCGGAGAGGTGAGGATTTGCTCCGAAAAGCAGATTTGGGGTTGGTACTGGAAGGTGTTGAAACTGGATTCATATTGGCGCACGACCGTTCTGTGTTGGACCGGTACACGTTCAGACAACAATGCATTGATGCCGTGGAAGCGAGTACCCAGTGTCAGCTCTTAGGAGTCACTCTCGAGACTCCAGTTGTTATGTCAGCCATGACGATGCCCATTCCTTCGATTGCTGAGAACGGATTGGTAGAGGTGGCCTGGGGCCTTAAGGAGGCTGGAAGTCTGATGTGGACGGGTACTCCCATTCCTCAGAATCTCAAGGAAATCGTTGACACAGGGGTTCCTGTGGCTGCCAACGTGAAGCCGTTGACAGATCGCAAAAAAATGTACAGCGGAATTGACGACGCTCAGGAGGCTGGAGTCCGATGGGTTGGAATCGAAATCGATTCTGGACGAGGCACCAAGATTGGAGATCGGATGATGGCAGCAAACTGCACCCCGCTCTCTTCAAAGGAACTTGATGATATCAGAAAGAGGGTATCCGTGCCCCTGATTCTCAAAGGAGTCCTCAGTCAGACGGATGCGGCGAAATCGGTGCATTCTGGTGCAGACGGTATCGTTGTCTCCAATCACGGGGCACACACCCTGGACTACCTCCCCCATCCACTTCAAGTGATGGATGAAATCGCCTCCGCTGTCCAGGGAAAAATTGTGATCATGGTGGATGGCGGTTTCCGTCGCGGGAGTGATGTCCTCAAGGGGCTGGCCTTTGGGGCTTCACTTGTTGGCCTAGGCCGCCCGATACTCTATGGCTTCGCGGCGGGTGGCAAGCAGGGCGTGAGGGAAGTGATTGTCGGAATCACCGATGAACTCAAACGAATCATGAGCATGGTCGGCGCTTTGCAGCCGGCTCGGATCGATCGAGATGTTCTCATAACCGAAGGGGCTGAGTAACGAATTAACTCGTGTCGAGGTGAGCGCATGCAAAATTGGCTCTATCTGTCGGGTGCGATTCTTCTCGAGGTTGCAGGAACGACTTCGATGAAGCTATCCCATGGGTTTACAAAAGTCGTCCCGTCAATCTTGATCTTCGTCTTTTATGGACTGTCCTTTACGGCGTTGACTTTTGCGCTGAGGAGCATTGATGTGAGTGTGTCATATGCCATCTGGTCGGGGGTGGGAACTGCCCTGATCACCGTCATTGGGTTCTTCTATTTCAAAGAACCCATCACGGCATTGAAAATTACGAGCATTATGCTCATCATTATCGGAGTCGTAGGCCTTAATTTGCGGTGAACAAGTCAAAAAAAGAGGTGGATTGGATTGCGACAACTATGCAGCCGCGGTGAGAACAGAGGCAATCATAGGAAACAGGAATGTAACCGAATGAACATCACACCTTCAGGAATCTACAAGAGATTTGTCTTCGCCGGCATAGCACTAGGCACGATTGTATTCATTGGAACCATCGGTTACTGGTTTGTTGGAGGGAAGGAGTATTCCTTTCTCGACGCTTTCTACATGACAATCATTACGATTTCAACAATTGGATATGGAGAGATCATTGGTCTTTCTGGAAATCCAGTGGGAAGGCTGTTTAAGGGGGTCTTTCGCAAATCTAATTGAAGTGGAAGTATCCACATGACTGAAAGATATACCTCTGACAGAGGAGAGCAGCGACGGGGTAGATCGCACGCCGATCCTCCGGGTAGGTCGTCCCACCGAGAGAGGAGAGCGCCATGAAGGTCAAAATGGGAACAAAGAATTGCCTCTATCCCATGCCGACCACTCTGGTTGGTGTACCGGTTATCTCATGGCCTCATCAAACCTTTCTTAAGGAAAGTCGGGTTAAACACAAGAAACTCCGCAATTGAACCACTGGTTTGATCATGGATGAACCTACGATAGAGGACATCAGAGAAGCTTCTCTGCGAATTGAACCTTACGTCCATCGGACGCCCGTTCTCACGTGTCGCACGCTGAATCGAATGTGTGGAATGGAGATATTTTTCAAATGTGAGAATTTTCAGAAGGCCGGCGCTTTCAAAATCCGGGGAGCCACCAATGCGGTATTTGCTCTTGATGAACACAAAGCCTCACGAGGGGTTGCCACGCATTCGTCCGGGAACCATGCTGCTGCGCTAGCTCTCGCTGCCCGATGGCGGGGGATGAGAGCCTATGTAGTCATGCCCCAGAATGCTCCTCGCGCAAAAATAGATGCGGTGGTGGGCTACGGTGCGGAGATTGTCTTTTGCAAACCCACGCTCCAAGCCCGGGAGGAGACATTGGGAGAAGTTGTCAAGACGACCGGTGCCGCCTTTGTTCATCCTTACAATGACGGTCTGGTGATCTCGGGGCAGGGGACCGCTGCGTTAGAGCTTTGCGAGGAAGTTCCCGGGCTCGATGTCGTGATGCCCCCGGTGGGCGGAGGTGGCTTGCTGAGTGGAACAGCAATCGCCGTGTCGGCAGTATCATCACAGACTCACGTCATTGCCGCAGAACCTGAAAGGGTCGACGACGCTCATCGCTCCTTCAATGCCGGGAGACTGATTCCCGCAAACAACCCTGATACCATAGCGGATGGACTTCTGACATCCCTTGGAGATTTGACATTTTCGATTATCATGAGGTACGTCAAGGACATCTACACGGTTAGCGAAGGTGGAATCATACAGGCCATGCGCTATATCTGGGAAAGAATGAAAATCATCGTCGAACCCTCGGCCGCAGTGCCGCTCGGCGCATTGTTGGCGAAACCCAAGAATCTCCTCGGGAAGCGCGTCGGCGTTATTCTCTCAGGCGGAAACGTGGATTTGGCAAATCTGCCGTGGGTAAGAGGGTTCTGTTAGGCTAGCGAAAAACACAGGAGAACGAGTCATGGGAAAAATCAGCTTTGCATGGTGGAACCTTCAAAACTTCTTTGATACCGATGATGATCCCATTTCTAAGGATTTTAAATATACGGAAGAAGAGGGTTGGACCCAAGATGTCTTCGATGCCAAGAAAACAAACCTTGCGGCGGCCCTGAAGGCCCTGAATCATGGTGCCGGACCGGAATTGCTGGCCGTTGCGGAAATTGAAAAAGACAGCCTCCTAAAGGAGCTGATCGAGGAAATCGGCAACCCCCACCTGAGCGTTGTCACGGACCCAAAGGGGACGAGTGATTTGCGAGGAATTGATGTGGCGGTCGCCTACGATAGACGCAAACTCGCTGTGAAGTCTAAGGCCTCTCATCTGATCCATCTCCGGTATCGGACACGGGATGTCTTCGAGGTTACATTCGAAGTTAAAGAGACAGGGGAGCCATTTATTCTGATCAGCAGTCACTGGCCATCCCGGGGACTGGGAAAATACCGGAGTGAGCCCCTACGGATTGCCGTCGCCGAGCATATCGCTTATCTGGTGGAATCTCATGTGAAGGTTGAGCCTCTGGAATACGAGCAGTTCCAGGCTCAAGGAAATCTCATTCCAGTGAGGGAGAAATGGGAGACCAAGGTGATGGTTGTCGGCGACTTCAACGACGGTCCGGGTGATCGGAGTGTCGTCGACCACCTCCGGGCCTCAAACGACCTGGATCGCGTCGTGGGCAAAACGAATGAAATCCGTGGCTTCAAAAAGGAAACCGCAGACTACCGGGCCGAAGAGGTGTTTCTCTTCAATGCCACCTGGAAATTTCTCCCCGAACAGAGCGTCGGAACCTACTTCCTCGGTAGCCTAGAAACCGGCGAGAAGCCAGTTAACCGCTACCAGATTCTCGACCAATTGGTTGTGAGCCGAGGGCTCTTGGCTGGCACTGGTCTGCAACTCGATTTAGAGAGTGTGGACATCCTTCGCGATCCCTTGGTCGCCAAGGCCAGCGGACGCCCTCGGCCCTTTAACAAGAAGACCAAGAAAGGGACATCCGACCATCTGCCCCTCACGGCAACACTCAGATATTGAAGGGGTCCCTCTGTCAAAGGCGTCTTCGAAGACTAGATTCTCGTAACGAAAATGGACATCTATCGGTTTCTGGGTGAAAACAACATTCCCTATGAGCGTTACGACCACCCACCCGTATTCACCTGCGAGGAGGCGGAACGGCTTGTCCCTGAGTTGCCTGCGGCAAAAACGAAGAACCTCTTTCTTCGGGACAAAAAGGGCAGGCGCCACTTTCTCGTCGTTGTTGGATACGAGAAAGTGGTTGATCTAAAAGGCCTGTCGTCCCTTCTCGGAGTCAGCAAATTGAGTCTCGCCTCTTCTGAGAGATTGAATAGATTTCTTGGCGTTGACCCGGGCGCCGTGACAATTCTCGGAGTTGTCAACGATGTGCAAAGGGAGGTCGATGTTATTGTCGATGAAGATTTGTGGGCTTCAGAGGCTTTTCGCTGTCATCCGCTCGTGAACACGAGCACACTCGTCATCTCCAAGGAGAATCTGGAACGGCTTTTGCGCATCACGGGGCATGAGGTTCACACACTCAGGGTACCCGGCTGAAACAGATGCATTGGAGCAGTCCATAGGGCAATGCACGATATTCTCAAAAAATTGAAAGGGGGTGATCGGCGCTCGATCGGAAGAGTCAGCGAAGTGGTGACAGAGGTAATTGAAAAACCCGAATTATTTGGCCACGTGTTCACCGGCATGTTGAGCCGGGATCCACTTATTAGAATGCGATCTGCTGATGCAATTGAGAAGATCACGGCCGTTCACCCAGAATATCTCCAACCATTCAAAAACAAGCTCATCCACGAGGTTGCTAAAGTCGACCAGCAAGAGATTCGCTGGCATGCCGCCCAGATGTTTCCTCGGCTGAAGGTCAGCAAGGAGGAACAGGCGGTCATCGTGGGAATCCTCAGAGGGTACCTCAATGATCAGAGTAAGATCGTCAAAACTTTCTCCATGGACGCACTCACCACTTTTGCAGAACGGGATGTTCGCATTCGACCTCAGATCATTGAGTTGCTAGAGAAGTTAAGCAGAACAGGCAGTCCGGCAATGAAGAGTCGTGGACGAAAACTGCTGAGAAGGCTGGATCGAAGGGATATCCAGAAAGCCAGCCCGAATCCAGCGGAATCGGGGGGCCTCAAATCCCCTCACGGGGAGGTTCAGGAAACCTAGCTGCCAATCCGCAAACCGTATTTTCCCTCAACCAACTGGATGACCTGTTCCACAGAATGACCCACCATGAGTTCTTCACGAATGAACGCCTTTTCTTCGAGCGCACCTCTCGGCATGTCACAATTGCACCCGACGAGGGGAAGCTCCCCGCAACCGCCACAAGCACATTTGAAGTTTGACGCGACCCAATAAACCTGCTTTTCAATCATCCCATCACGCTCGGGCTGTTCTTGATAGATTCTCTTGCGATCAAAGGTCACCGACCGGGAGGAAAATGCAATTTTGAGAGTGAGGCCAGCGGCAATAACGAGTATGATAATGCTGAAAATCAGGAGATGAGACGGTTGCCTCCCTCCTGCGGCCGGCCTGCCCTCCCCCTGTTCCCTTAGGATAACCCCGCAGTGGCTGCAATATGCGGCTCCTAGATCGTTGAATTGGCCACATTGTCTGCACTTCCTCCTTGTTCCCCTTTTTTTCGTTTGACCCATGATCGGAACCTCCTGATGCCGTATGCGTTAATTCTAGGCTCCCAGACCTGTTTTTTTCAAGACCTTCTCCCCAATCCTCGGGGCCATCTCGAAAGCCCTCTTCGATTCCATCCAATTGGCCAACCGATTGACAAAAAAACACCAAAATGGGATGATAAAAGAAAGGCCCGCTAGGGGTGGTTCACTGAGAGTCTTGATTGACAACCCTTGGAACCTGATCTGGGTAATTCCAGCGTAGGGAAGCGGCGCCAGGAACAAGTAGAAACACGGATGGCAGGGTGGGGTCTCCGGAAGGTATTCGGATCTCATCCGTCACCAGAGGCGCCGTATTTATCCCGGGGATAAATACGGTTTTTCTTTGCTCTCGAGTGAGGCGAGCATGGACAACTACTGGACCTATTTTCGGAAAATGGGTCCGGCGTGGGTGGTCAGCGCCGTGGCCTGCGGCCCGGCCACTTTAGCCAGTGTTTCTATCGCAGGAGCGAGATTCGGCTATTCCCTCCTGTGGGTCGTCGTCTTGAGCGCAATGCTCGCAACGGTCTCTCAATACCTGGCAGCCAAAACGGGCATCCTCGGTCGGCGGGGGGTTATCGACCTGGTAAACGAGCATCTTGGCAAATTCTGGGGCTGGACCCTAACCATCGACGCCCTGTTCGCCACGTGGTTAGCTTCTGTCATCCTCATGAAGGCCCTGACTGGGACGATGTCGCTCATCACCGGACTTTCGACGCCCTTATGGGGCATTCCCTACGCCCTGCTCTTCTTTTTCCTTCTGATTCTCGGGGGTTACAAGGTGTTTGAGATCTTCTGCAAAATCCTGGTTGCCGTGGTGGTCATCTGTTTCGTGTTCACACTGGCTATCGTGAAACCGGATATCCGTCTCGTTCTCCAGGGCTTTATCCCCTCCATTCCGGCCGGAATCGACTCAGCCGTCATGATGGCAGGGATCATGGGCGGGGCGGTCCATATCACGATCATCGCCATGCATACATACACGGTGAATGCCAGAAAATGGACTCTCACCGAGATGGGGCTCGCCAGATTCGACACGATTTTTTCGATGTTTGTTGCCTTTGGTCTCTACAGCGTCTCCATATTCCTGGCAACTGCGGCTGTGCTCCATCCCAAGGGTATCCAAGTCAAATCAGCTCTCGATGTCGCGGTGAGCCTGGTGCCACTCGTGGGAATTTACGGGAAGACCATTTTTCTCGTCGGCCTCTGGGCCGCAATTGTTTCCACGATATCGCCGACGTATTTGGCAGGGGCCTACTTCCTGTCCGATAAGCTGGGCTGGCCGGCGGATACCTCAGGGACAGGATTTCGAGCATGGATTGCTGTCGGCTGCGGTTTGAGCCTCCTCGGGCCATTTCTCAAAGGGAGTTTCATCCTACTTCTCGTGCTGATGCTCGCCCTCGGACTCTGCGGCACGCCGTTCATTTTGGTCTTGATCATGGTCTTACTCAATCGAAGGAGCTTCGCAGGACCGCAGAGGAACTCTTTGTTTCTGAATGTGCTTGGCACCACGGCGATTATCATCACTTCTTTCCTCGCAGCGCGTTTCATTCTAGTGAAAATAGGGGTATGGGGAGGATGAAATACGACAAAGAACTTGAGGCTTTGAGGAATTACGCTCTGGAGATCGGCGCCGATCGAGCGCTGATCCTTCCGACGGACCAACTCATCATTCGGCACAGCGCCTGGGCTAAGTGTTTTATTCCCGGGTGCAAATTCTATGGCAGTAGCATCATGTGCCCCCCTCACAATCCGATTACACCTGAAATCACTCGCAAAATCGTGGCAGAATATGAATGGGGGCTGCTATTTCAGCTCGATGCAGTGGTCGATGATTTCGTCGGAGAAGATTGGCGGAAAAAACATGTGTCGACAGAGATCAGACACAAGGAGATGGTGGCCAACATCGAGGGAAAAGCCTTCTACATGGGATTCCCTCTGGCAATGGGCTTCGCGGCCGGTGAGTGTTCCCTTTGCCTGCCCGGCAAGTCCTGTACAGTCCTGGCCGACGATCCTTGCCGTCATCCTCTGCGGGCGAGGCCTGCCATGGAGGCTTGCGGATTCGATGTGTTCAGCATTGCCAGAAATGTCGGTTGGGATCTAGTCCCAATTGGCCACTCCTCGATTCGGGCAGAGGTTCCGTGCGCCAGCCTGATTGGGCTCATCCTCGTTGTTTGAACGGTGAGAGAGGCGAGAAGATGGTGTCCCTTACTGACCACTGGGGGAAGCGGACCTTAATTCTCGGGGATGTAAACTCGGGAAAGACGGCGTTGACTTTAGAATTGCTCACCCAGATCCTCGATCAGAAGAGAGACGAGGTCGCTGCCCTCGACTTCGCTCCTGAGCGGACTCAGGGAATCGGCGGCAAGATGAAGGTGCCTCCCCATCCCCGAATCTCTTACCTCACGACCAGGATCATCCCACCGAGGTTGACTGGGAAGAGCATGGATGAAGTTGAGGCCTACGCCCTCCAAAATGTCCATGCCATCGAAGAGCTATTCTCTATCTATCTGAAGGACCCGAAAAAGACCCTCATCATCAACGATGTCTCGCTATATCTACAAAAGGGAGATCCTAGCCGGCTTTTGGGAGTCTTGAACACGGCTCACACTGCCATCGTCAATGGGTATTACGGAAAGACATTCGGAGACACTAAGCTCAGCGTGAGAGAGAGAAAGCAAATGGATCGATTGGCTGAGGTCTGCGACCGGGTCATCCGCCTCTAGGTTAGGGGATCCTCCGGTTGGTATGTCCCCTTTCGCAAGGATCTGCCCGATTTGCGAGGTTCCTTTCTCGGTGCACACAACCCTTGAATGCAGTATGGCTTAACCCTTCTTTTCGATCACGTCATTCACCCATGAGAAGGCAGCGGCAACGGCTGGGAACCCGACCGTGCTGATCAGCAGGGCCAAAGTGTGGTAGATCTCCTCCGGAGTGGCCCCAGCGTCAATTGCCCTCTTTGTATGCGAGTGAACCCCTCCCTCCGAGCGCAAGGCAACGCACGCCGCCAGTTGAATCAGATGAGTGAATTGATTCTCCAGGGGGCCCGCCTTTCGCCCTAGCTCACCGGCCGATTGCAATGCCTCGATGAGTTGCGGATATTTCGCCTTCAATTTCAAGAAGTTTTTCGGATATTCAACGGCCATTTCTTCACCTCCTGGCATCGCCTTTTTTGGCTCCGAGATCGGAATCGATGTTACAATATTTCCGGCAAGAGGCTCAAGATGACATCTCCTCAAGGCGGATCATTCACGTTCGGCTGCCCTCGGCCATGAGCTCGGGCCGAATGGAGCTCACGTCGAAGCCGTTAACCCTCGATAGGCAGCCCACATCTCCTGCAAGTCGGTTGTGGATAACAGTGTTCGTCTGTAAAGCATAGCCATGGCTGAGTGATGAGGAAGAACAACAGAATTTGCCTTAGCAAAACCCAGGAGGCTCCAGAAGAATTATGCTTTCCAAAAGATGAATTATTTGTTAAATATAATGTAATATGTCGTTATCAGGTCGATGAGCCAATGGCGTTTTGAAAAGGAGAGGACGATGGCTGAGGGGTGGAAGGAGAAACGAAAGCATCCACGTGTTCAAATCAACTGCCCAGTCTCTTTTATCTGCTTCGACAAATTGAGGATTGGAGAAACCTCTGATCTGAGCCAAGGGGGCATGAGGATCCAATCTCGCTACATTCTTTTTACTGGTGAAACTTACGAATTCACGGTTGTCATGAACGGCCGTTCCATTAGTCCTAGGGGGAAGGTTGTTTACATAAAGAATCAGCCCGAATTCACCTATGGGGCTGGTGTTTCATTCGTCCAGATCTCGGACGACCAACTGAATCAGCTCAGCGCGTTTCTCTCGAACAGGGAATCCTGACCGCCTGACTGACATGGCATGACCATCAGAAATCGACCTCTTCAACTCCGCGACTTTTAGCCATCTCGCCAAAAAAGTCTGAGGATCCGTAACCCCGGATTTTTCGATCTCTTCGAGGAAGGCGACTGTCTTTCTCAGATTCTTATCCAATCTCTCGTAGACCCTTTCAATCTGCTCGATATCGGCGACATAGCGTGCGAAAGCAAGGACCGCCGCGTTATTGAGTTTCACCGCTTCAAATCCCAAGTATAAATCGGTTTTGAGAGATTTCTTCAAGGCCCTAAAACGCTCCTTGGCTTTCAGGAAGAGAACCTCCCGGTTCTCCAGTTTGACTTTTGGAGAGAGCGGGCGGGCATAGAGTTCCTTGAGCTCCCGAAATAGACCCCTCATGAATCGTGAGAAAACGATGCCATCTTCCAGAAGGCCTATCGCCCGTTTTTGGATCGCAGAGCCAACGCCATATTTAGTACCCATGAAATCGACTGCTCCCTGAGCCCCGACAAAATAGGCAATCTGCTCATTGAAGTCGAATTGATCTTTAAAAAAGATCGTACTATGTGTCAACTCATGGAGGACCACATGAACGACAACGGCAGGTTCGTATCTGAGGGTCGTCGAGAAAATGGGATCTTTGAACCACCCCAAAGTGCTGTAAGCCTGGGCACCTTGAACAAAAACATCGAGACCCTTTCTCTCGAGCCTTTCTCCCTCGCGGAGGGCATCCTCGCGGCTAAAGAAACCCTTTGTGGTCACCCTCCCCGTAATGGGGAACCACCACTGGTAGGGTTCAAGACGGTCCTTAGGGGAGGCTGTCACCACATAGAGGAGTGAGGATCCCTCGACGTGGTAGAATTTCTGAAAACTGGACGTCTCTGCCAGTCCGATGACTTTCTCTCCGTACTTCTTCGCTTCTATCACCAGTTTGATCTTGTCCTTGATGGACTCCTCGGTAGCCGGATCTTTGAGAACCGTCTCCACCGATCGACTGTTGAGGAGTATTTTCGCCTGCCCGCGTCCGAGCTTAGCGAGGTAAAGCGACGTCGCGCATCCTGTAAGAAAAAAAGCAGTTCCAAGGGTCAAACAGAAAGGTAAGACACTCCGCCGTATGCTCACGACAGAACCGGTCGATCGAGGCGCATCCCCCATGGCGAGTGCTCCTGTGGGAGTCTCGAGCTAAAAGTGACCCTTCCACACGGTGTGGATCTTCATCCTATCAAAAAAGGAAGGACCCTCACAATGTTCAAGACAGCTGGAGTTTCCTGAAAAATCAGCTGCGGGAGTCCACAATTAACTGAAATTAAATCCATTTTCGGATTGACGAGCTGTCTCCACCCCTTTTCGCTTTTCCCAAAGGCTCTTCGAGAAATCCAAGGCTCGCTCCAGGCGCTTCTAAGATTCTCCGCCTGAGGCGGACCAGGCAGTTGAAGCGGTGTATTCGGACCCTCCCGAGTTTTGATCCGGACATTTCAGATTCAATCTGCCAAAGCCCCCATAGCTCAGAGACAAGAGGATCTTTCCAAGTAGAGGATTCCTTGTCGGGGATGAGGAGTTTCCCCATTTCTCGAAGAACATGTCTCACAAGTTACGGATTTCTTTGATTATTCGGAAGTTCTCAACTCGGAACCTGTTATCCCTTCGCTCCCAAGCTCACGCGGTGACCCTATTCCCGCCCTTGGCGGGACAGGTGGGGAATTTCTGCCCCTTCCGCGCTCTGAAGGCGCGGCTTTCCCCTTCCTGCTCATCCTCGAAGGGTCCCCACCGCTTCCGCTACGTCGTTCAGAGACAGCAGGTTCCCTCAAAAATGGGGAAACTCCAGGGCAGGGACTATTGAGATTCAAGGTCAAAAAGAATATTTTGGTGTACTTTGGCGTCTTGAGGACACGGTCATGAGCAACCTCGGAAAAGATGCTCCACCCCCGGGCAGCTGTCGCCAGATTCTCGCGATCGCCTACCCCCTCATCCTGAGCACCGCCTCGATGACCATTATGCATTTTGTCGACCGGATGTTCCTCTCTTGGTACAGTCAACGTGCCCTCGCCGCGGCAACTCCTGCTGGTATCACGTCTTTTACGATTGTCTCCTTCTTCATGGGAATAAGCCAGTATACGACGACGATCGTTGCTCAGTATTTCGGTGCGAATGACAGCGCAAAATGTGGCTCCGCCAGCTGGCAGGGGGTTTTTTTCAGTTTCGCTTCCTACGTCGCCATCCTTCTGTTTATTCCTCTCGGGCCGTCCATCTTCCGGTGGGGAGGCCATCCGGCTGAAATCGTCGAGCTAGAGGTCAGGTATTTTTCCATTCTCATGCTGGGAGGGGGCCTCATCCCTCTTCAAAGTGCATTGGCCGGTTTCTTCACCGGAAGGGGAGACACAAAGACAACCATGATGGCCCACATGATCGGTAATGGGGTTAATGGTGTGCTCGATTACGGCCTCATCTTCGGGAAGTGGGGACTGCCCGAAATGGGCCTCAGCGGGGCTGCCCTGGCCACAGTCCTCGCATCTATCGTCCCAGTAGCCATTCTCGGCGCCATTTTCCTCGGAAAGCAGAACAACAGACGCTTTGCCACCCGCCGGGTTCGGCTCGATGCGCCGCTTCTTCGGAAGCTGATCCGATACGGTCTTCCAGCTGGGATACAGTTTTTTCTCGAAATCAGTTGCTTCACCCTCTTTGTGATTATCGTCGGGCGACTGGGCGATATGGAACTGGCAGTCACGAATATTGTTCTGAGCATTGACATGCTCGCTTTCATGCCTGTGATCGGCATTGCCATCGCGACTTCGACCCTTGTGGGCCAGTCCATGGGAAGAAAGGAACCCAAACTGGCTGAGCGCACCACCTATTCCGCGCTGATGATGGCCCTCGCCTATATGGGTTTCATGGCCATGATTTTTGTTGTCTTTCCTCGCCCTCTTCTTAGTATCTTTAAGACAAGGGGCAAGGAAGTTCAGGATTTCTCAGCCATCCTGAACAACGGGCGATATCTCCTCATCCTGGTAGCCATCTACAGTCTTTTCGATGCACTTGCCATCGTCTTTTCCGCGGGGCTCAAGGGGGCCGGTGACACGCGTTTTGTGATGTGGATCTCGGTGATTATCGGCTGGGCTTTCTTTGTGCCCCCTGTCTACCTCACGGTTTCGGTCTTTCATGGGGGACTCATTCTCGCTTGGATCTGGGCAACCCTCTATATCATCCTGCTCGGGTTAGTCTATTTCTGGCGGTTTCGACAGGGAAAATGGAAGAAGATCGATATGATCGGCGAGGGTAGAGAACCGACTCCCATCCAGGCCATCCCCGTGGTTATCGAAGAACGGGTGACCGGAGAGTATTGAAAGCCGAGTTATGAAGTGGTCGACGTGTGATTGGTTCCGTCAAAGGAAAAGACCATTTTGTTCCCATCAACCATTGATTCGAGGTGGATCGGCCGGTCCCAGAGATAGTAGACATGTTCCATGGTCTTTTCCCGATACTCTTGATCCAATTCGATCCCCTCGAAGGCGTGTTTCAGGTAGAGTTCTCGCTTCCCCTTATAGTCCCCGTCCTCGACCATGATCAGCGGGGTACCGAATGTGCTGAGCTGGAATACGAGCAGGCTTCTGATACGATGCCAATTCTTCTCGGTGATCACGTAACGTATCTCCCCGTGCTCCTGCTGTCCTTCATAAAGGTAGAGGTTAAGATCCTCCACCAGTTTTTCCGTCAGAAATTGCTCCACAAAGAATCTATCACTGTAGCGACGCCTGACCTCGAAGAGCTTTTCCCTTCCTTGACCCAGCCCCAGATCCCATGATTCCTTTTTCCTGGGATCCTCACACTCCTCCCATTCCTTTCCGAATTTCCCCTTGTTCCATCTGTCCTCAATGTCCTCGAAGAATCTCAAACCGATCAGATAAGGATTGGGCGCTCGCGGATTGGTCGCGAGAACTCGGGCATTATAGAGGTTATAATACCCGTGCTCTTCCTCCTTCAGAAGCCCCTCCTTGAAGAGATGATCCATGATCCTCATATGCCAATAGGTGGCCCATCCCTCGTTCATGATCTTGGTTCGCCGTTGAGGCATGAAGTAGCGGGACTGATCACGAATGACCGAAAGAACGTCCTTCTCCCACTCCTGAAGGGGTTTGGGTGAGTGGTTGATCACATAGAGGAGGACGTCCCGTTCGGGCTCGAGTGGGGTCTTCCGGTTGTAGGAGTCTACAGGAGGCCGATCTGGCTTCTTGCGGTTGATCAGATCATCATAGGGTCCTGGGGTCTCTGGCTTAGCCAACGGCTCCGTCAACCGCTCCTTCTGCTCCTCTTCGCTCTCCTCGCGGATAAAGAAATCAGGATCGATGTTGACCTCTATGCTGAGACCAGCATCGACAACACGCTCCACCTCTTCCTGGCCAGCCCGCTTCTCATACTTCTGAAAGCGGATAGCAGCCTCTGAGGCGGAGGGAAGCAGGTCTCTTCGGGTTGGCCTGAAGTGGAAATTGTTTTTCATAAAATCGTTGTGGGCGTATACGTGGGCCATAACCATGACCTGAACCGGAAAGGGATTCGTATTCATGAGGTAGGCTCGAGACGGATCTGAATTCAGGACAACCTCGTACGGGATGCCAAACCCATATTCGTACTTGGTCTTCTCCCTCTCATAATCCCGCCCAAAAGACCAATGGGAGAAGTTCGAGGGGAATCGGTAGGCCAGAATCTCGAGCATCTTCTGGGCAGGAATGACATCAAACTCCTGGGGAAAGAAATCGAGTCCAAACTCGCGGGCAATCTCTTGGACTCTCTGATCAAAATCGGCGAGGCGCTCCAGTTCAGAATTCATCGCTCTTCCTTAGAACTCCTTTTCTTTCCTCAGAAATTCTTTGAGGGTGAGATAAACGTGTGATTTGTCTTTCAGAACGGCTCCCATAAAGGGTATCGCTTGACCTCTTCCGGTGAGGATCTCATAGTCATTTGGGCCGATGCTCTGTTTTTCGAGATCCAGTTCCTTTTCAAAGTTGCTCATGAGGGTGGAGGCACTGTATGGATCGGCCTGGATTTCACCATACCCCAGCATATTGACGCCCAGCTCCATGAGCCGCTTTGCCGAGGCAACGGTCTTCATCGGATCGAAGTCTTCGCCATCTGAGAAATGGAAGGGATAGATGTTCCACCGCTTTGGATTGTATTCTGCCTCTACCAGGTGAATCGCGAAATCATAAGCAGAATGGCAGAAGGTGCCCCCGCTTTCTCCCTTGTGGAAGAATTCATGCTCGTCCACTAACTTGGCCTCTGTCGTATGAGCGATGAAACGGATCTGAACCTGGTTATAGGTCAGCCTCAGGAACTCGACGAGCCAGAAAAAGAAGGATCGGGCGAGATACTTTTTCATGGTTCCCATGCTTCCTGAAACGTCCATCATGGCGAGGACAACGGCATTGGACTCATATTCAACATCCTTCTCCAGGGTCCGATACCTTAAATCCTCACTAAAAAGGGCGATAAACGGTTTCGTCTCGCCGGGAACAGATCCCTCACGGAGAATCCTTTCCGCCTCAATGAAATCGCCCTTCGCTGTTGAGAGGGCCTCGCGGCAGGCCTTTTCCGGCTTTCCTGTCTTATCCATTAACTCACGCACAAAGGCCGAGGTCCGCTTGATTGCCTCCTTAAGGGTCCGTTTCTTGTCGAGGTGAGCGATGACACCTGTTTTTTCGATGCTCTCAAACTTCCATCCTTTTGGAATTTCGGTCTCTGTCAAGGACTTCTTGATGAGGTTGGGGAGGCCGAGATCTTTCATCATCATCTCGATCAGCTCTTCGATGTCGATCTCTGTTTCAAGGAAATCGATACCCGGCTGGTCACCAGGCTGTCCAGGGCGTCGGTCCGGAGTCGGTTGACGTCCGATGACATCTCCTGGTTTACCCTCTCCCTGACCGACACCCGTGCCGCCCGAGCTCTCCCGTCTATGGATGAAATGGTAGGTTTTCAGGCCTCGAATCGGAACCTTGACAATCTGTCCCCGCTTACGCGTGATAATGGAGGCATCGCTGATAATGTCGGCGATGTTCTTTTGGATGGACTCTTTGATCTTCTGGCGGTGACGGGCCGCATCCTTGATTCCCCGCTGTGAAAGCCCCCAATCCTGCTTCTTGATGGCCATGTTTACGGCTACTCTTCCTTCCTGAGAACGTCCCCGACAAATTGTAACAGGTTCTCGGCACAGACAGCGCAATAGCCTTTCTTCTGCAACGCCTCGATTGCGTCTTGGCGCCGCTTCAGGGTTTTGGGATCCTTTCGTGTCTTGTCCGCAATGGTCAGGGAAACGACGTTCTTCAGGTCCCCGATCAGCTTCCGCTCGATTGCCTCTTGGAGAGGGGTGTAGGTATCGAAACTGAAATCCCGTCCCTGGTCGATGGCGTCACTCTTGAAGACGAAGATGCCTTGACGGAACTCCTTTTTGGCATTCTCAGAGACACCGATCATCTCTTCGATGCTTCTCATCAGCTTTTCATCAGGCTCTTGATCCTCATTGGTCACGGGATCCCGAATCTTCTTTTTCAGACAGAAAGCCGTGGCGTTTTTCATGTAGTTGTCGAAGAGGGCCTGCGCCTGATCTTCATAAGCAAACAAGAAGGCCCGGTTTACCTCTTTTTTGGCGATCTCCTTGAATTCGCTGAGCACGCTATCCTTCTCCCCCGTCAGAAGACTGAGATATCTCGCGCGTTCTTCATCAGTGAACCCAATATGATGCTCAAAATTTGCGCGGAGCCCCCGAATGGCGTCCAAGGGGTTAACACATTTGGCTGCTTCCTTCTCTCCCAGGGCGACATTGAGGGCGTTTACAACAAACCGCGGACTGATCCCTGACATGCCTTCACCCTTTTTCTTTCCCTCCAATCGCAATTCAATCAGGTCCACCTGGTCCTTCTCCTTCTCCGCCACGGGTTCTCCGTTGTAATACTTCATCTTCTTGATCAGGTTTGGACAGATCTGGCTCTCTGTAAGGCGAGTTTGAACCGCGAATTGGGCGACCACATTAAGGGTATAAGGAGCGAGGTGGAGATCCCGAAACTCGCTTCGTTCGATCATCTTCTGGTAGATCTTCTCTTCTTCGGAAACCTTGAGGTTGTAGGGAACAAAAATCGGATACATCCGGTCGTGAAGGGCCTCGTTCTCCTTGATGGACTTAAACTTATCAAACTCCGTCTGATTCGTATGAGAGAGGATGACCTCGTCGACATAAATCTGAGGGAATCCCGGCGCCTTGAGCACCTGCTCCTGGGCAACGGTGATGAGTGTATAGTGGAATTTGATGTCGCATTTGAGAATCTCAACGTACTCCACCAAGCCCCGATTCGCAATTTCCAATTCCCCATCAAGGCTGTAAGCCCTCGGATCGGTCTCTCCGTATCGGGTGATCTTCGATAGATCAACCCGCCCGATCAGTTCCGCAATATCCTGGTTCTTCGGGTCCGAAGGTTGAAAAGTCCCAATCCCGCACCGGGCCGCTTCACTCAGAGCGATTTGAATCACTGGAAACTGCTCCCACAAGACATTTCCGTCCTTATCTCGATACTCTTCATTTTCCAGGACATTGAATCGACACATAGGACAGAGTTCCCCCTCGATCTTCACGCCGAGAATCTCCTCCCATTTCGGTCTCTGGTTTTTGGGAATCAGGTGGAGTGGTTCCTCGTTCATGGGGCATCCCTTGATGGCATAAATCGGTGTAGGGTCCACCTCCAGCCCGCGCTTCAGCATGGCGGCAATGGTGGACTTCCCACTCGACACCGGACCCACCAGGATGAGAATCCGCTTCCCCGTCTCCGTTCTTCGGGCTCCGGCTTTGAAAAACCTCATAATGTCGTGAAGGGGCTCCTCAAGGCCGAAAAGCTCATCCTGGAAAAAGCGGTACCTGACCATGTCCTCATAATCAGGGAGCTTCACTGAATCCTGAATGGGCTCTGTACCTTTGTCCATGACCATCTGGTAAAGCCTTCCCGGAGCAAGCTGAGCAATGTCGGGATTGCCCTTTATCAACTCCATATACTCGATACACGTCCCCTCCCACTGGGTCGGCAGCTCTTCCTTCCGAGACTCATCGATGATTTTTTGGAAGTCGATCTTGGACATCTTGGGCCTCCTTTGTCAGGGGGGGGCATCATGGTCTCTCCAATGCCCCTCTGGCTGTTGGAAAACGAAAAGAATAGAAAGTCATCATGAAATCCTGAGCTAAACAAAAAAGCAGGCTTCCCCCCCCTTTCTACATGTCGCGCGAACAGTGCGAGAATGAGGAACTGCCTGCTTCACAATATCGATTCGTTCAGAATCGAACTAATGTTAGAATACCCACCCTACGGGCCAAGGGGAAAAGTCATAACTCACCTGCAAACATTTTCGATCGTCGGAGCTGCAAGATCCATACCATCACAAGAAGCCAAATTTTCCTGCACAACAATCATTATAGTACGATTTTGGGGTGATTTCAACGGAGGCAAATCGCTGGCTTTTTGTTACGAATTCCTCGGGAAACCCTAGGCCTCCAGAGAAAGCGCAGGTCTCCCAAAAATCCAAATTGATGGAGATAGACAGAAATCCCCATCCACACCTGTTTTTTGAATTCTGTCAGTTTATATAATTCACGGAAGCCTGAATCAACATATTGATTGTGCATCTTTGAAAAAATTATCAACAATTGGAAAAAATATCCCATCCCACGCAGTTCCATGGGAAAGTTCGGGTTTTGGGTGATGATCTCCCCTATGTTCTGCCTCAGACTTGCCTTTGGAGTTGCCGGGATGTTGCAGAATCGGGCCGGCGTGTGGCGTTTCCACAGGGACCCCCGCGCCGGCTCGTCCACTTTACCTCGCCTTGAGATTCCCCTTTTCTCTTTTCCAAAATCTCTCTTGATAAATCTAGGGCTCGCGATTCAGGCGTCCTCAAAACTCTCCGCCTGAGACTTATCAGACAGTTGAAGGCGCTTATCTTGCACTTCGCCCATAAGGTTTATGAGCAAAAAACACCTGCAGGAATGCTCAACGGGGTCGGAGCGACTCGCCTTTCGGATAGATCAAAAAGGTCGAGAAACTCGAAGAAGACCTTTTTCCTTGATATTTTCGGTGACACGGAATATACTTACCGGTAGGTAAAATTCTACGCAAAAATGGAGAATGTTCCTCATGATCCCAGACTCCAAGGACGAACAGAAAAGTGCTCGAGAACGTATCCTGCTCAGTGCCATCCACCTCTTTTCTGAAAAGGGTTATGACGGGGTGGCTGTGAGGGAGATTGTTCAGCGTGCTGGCTTAACCAAGCCGGTCCTTTACTATTACTTCGGGAACAAAGAGAGACTCTACCTAACGCTGGTGGAAGAGGCCTTGAATAAGTACCGGGGTGTGCTGGAGAGGGCCCTGGACACGGACGGGACGACGGTTGATCAACTCGTCCGATTAGTGGAAGTTCAGTTGGATTTTTGCCATGAAAATCAGAGACTTATCCGGTTTTGCTATGGTGCCTTGTGTAATCCTCCACCCGATGTGCCCGCTTACGACTTTGATCGGTTCTCTCAAGCGAACTTCACTGCGCTCAGGGAGATCGTCGATCGCGGCGTTGAGAGGGGAGAACTGGATGGACAACTCACCGAGAACCTCGCCGTGGCGCTGCTTGCCATTGTGAACATCTATGCCATGGACCAGGTCTATGGTCAGGGGAACATTTCGAAAAAAACGGTTAAGAAGGTCGTCGAAATCCTCTATCGGGGGATCGAGAAGACGGATGGGGAAAACGAATGAGGCGACAGCTCCGCAGACTGATCATTCCTCTTATGCTCTCCTTGGGTCTGCCTTTAATCCTCTCTGGCTGCGGTGAAAAAGGAGCGGCAGAGAAGCCACAAGCCGAAAAAGTCACCCAAGTTATGGTTTTGCCGTTGACACCATCTCTGGTAAGGGAAAAGATCATTCTCCCGGGGGGTGTCGAGCCATGGGAAGATATAGAGATCGGTGCTGAGGTTCCTGGAAAGATCGAATCGGTTGGACCCCGAGAAGGTGAGAGAGTCCGGACGGGAGATCTCCTCGTTCAAATTGATTCGCAGGCCCTTCAGGCAGAAGTAGAGAAGGCTGAGGCTCTCTATCGCCTGAAGGCAAGCCAGCTCGAACGTCGACAGAGGCTGTTCGAAAAAGGATTCATTCCCAAAGAGCAGCTCGACGCAGCCCGAACAGAGCGGGATTCAGCGCTCAAGAGTTTAGAGGTCGCAAAAATCCAACTGTCCAAGGGCACCATCCGTTCTCCCCTCCATGGGTTAGTGAACCGCATATATCGGGACGCCGGCGAGTACGTGAGTGTGGGGGATCCCATCCTCAACCTCGTCGAGGTCGACCGGCTCAAGATCGTCGCAGCCGTGCCTGAGATGGATGTTCCATTTGTGAGGGTTTCCCAAGGGGTTCGAGTCACCCTCGATGCCCTCGGAAAAGAGGCATTCCAGGGAGATATCATCTATCTCTCCCCCAAGGGTGATGAAGTTACCCGCACGTTTACGATTAAGGTGGCTCTGGATAATCCCACCTTTCGGATCAAGCCGGGAATGATCGGTCGCATTACGATCGTCAAACGGACTCTCCCCAACACCATCGCGATTCCCCTCTTCACGATCTTAGACCGAGGGGACAGAAAAGTTGTCTTCGTCGAGGATCAAGGGATCGCCAGGGAGCGAATTGTGACCCTCGGCGTCATCGAGAATAGCCGGATTCAGATTCTCGAGGGCCTTTCGCCTGGAGACCACCTCATTGTGAAAGGACACAGAGACCTCAGCGAGGGCGATCGAGTGCTCGTTCAGGGAACTCTCAAATGAAGGTCACAGAACTCTCTCTCAAGCATCGAACGACGGTCTTCGTGTTGGTCATCTTTGTGACCGTAGCCGGCTTTTACAGTTACCTGAATATTCCCAGGGAAGCCGCTCCGGACATAACCATCCCCTACATCATTATTACCACGAGCTACGAAGGCGTCGCCCCATCGGATATGGAGACGCTCGTGACAATCCCCCTCGAGAAGAAACTCAAGGGAATAGCCGATGTCGAAGAAATTCGGTCCACATCTGCTGAGGGGAGTTCGACCATTACGATCAAGTTCTTTCCCAACGTCATCATCGATGATGCCCTGCAGAAGGTCAGAGACAAAGTGGATCAAGTCAAACCCGAACTTCCTCCCGATGCTGACGATCCAGAGATCCAGGAGATCAACTTTTCGGACTGGCCGATCATGGTGGTCAACATTTCGGGAGATATGAGTCTCCTCCAGCTCAAAGACATTGCCGAAGATCTAGAAGACCGCGTCGAAGCAATCCCAGGTGTGCTCGATGCGACGATCACGGGCGGCTTGGAAAGAGAGATCCGAGTCGAGTTTGATATCAACCGAGTCGCCGCCTACAATATTCCTTTTAGCCGAATTATCGAAGCCGTTGAAAGGGGCAACATCAACCTTCCCGGGGGAAGTCTCGACATTGGAACCGGGAAGTATTTGCTCAGGGTTCCGGGAGATTTCAAGTCCCCCATGGAAATTCACAATCTCGTCATCTTTGTCCGGGATGGAAAACCCGTCTACCTGCGGGATGTGGCCAGAATCGTTGATGGATTCGAGGAGAGAACGAGTTATTCTCGACTTGATGGCAAAGAGAGTGTAACCCTCTCTGTTCAGAAACGATCCGGAGAAAACGTTATTCGCATTACGGATACCATTAAACAGATCGTGCAGGATCACCAGAACAGAGTCCCCCCTGGGGTTGAGCTTGCGATCACCTCAGACCTATCCAAAGACATCCGAATCCTTCTGAATGATCTCCAGAACAACATCCTTTCCGGATTGGTTCTGGTGCTCGCCGTCATCTTTTCCTTCATTGGAGGCCTCAGCGCCCTTTTTGTGGCGATGGCCATCCCCCTGTCTATGCTGATTGCGTTCGGGATTCTCCAGGCCCTCGGCATAACGCTCAATATGGTCGTCCTCTTCAGCCTGATTCTGGCCCTCGGAATGCTCGTCGATAACGGGATCGTTATTGTCGAAAACATCTACCGTCATATGCATGAGGGGGAGACCCGAATCCAGGCGGCCATCAGCGGCACAGCCGAAGTCGCCTGGCCCGTCTTCACATCCACCCTGACGACTCTATGCGCCTTCTTCCCGCTGCTCTTCTGGCCAGGAATCATGGGCGAGTTCATGAGCTACCTGCCAAGAACCTTGATTATTGCCCTTTCTGCGTCACTTTTTGTGGCCCTCGTGGTCAATCCCACTTTCTGCGCGGTTTTCCTCAAAGTGGAAAACCCACACGGCCGAGAGAGGGAACGCCCTCGTGTCATCCGACGCTACGAGGCCTTTCTTCAATGGGCTCTCGAGCACCGCCTCTGGACCCTGACCCTCGCTTTTCTCATGCTGATTTTCGCGATTGCTGCCTTCGGATTCTGGGGAAAGGGGGTAGAGTTTTTCCCACGAGTTGAGCCGAACCGGGCGTTTGTGACGGTTAAGGCTCCTGAGGGAACCAATCTCGATGCCTCCAATGAGCTCGTCAAAACAATCGAAGAAAAGCTGAGTGCGTACAATGACATCCAATACGTCATCGCAACGGTGGGGGTCGGAGGATCTCCGGGTCAAGAGAGCGCTGGAACCCACATGAGCCGTGTTTCCATCGATTTTGTCGATGCCAGAATACGTCAGGGGAAATCCTCAGAAATCATCAGGCAAGGGAGGCGAGCATTTCAGTCCATTGTAGGTGCTGAAATCACCATAAAGGAGGAGGAACACGGACCACCGACCGGTCCCCCCGTCAATTTAGAGATCTCTGGAGACGACTTCGAAACCCTTGGCGCACTTGCGAGACAGACAAAGGAGAGAATCAAAGACATTCCAGGCATCGTGGATCTGAAGGACGACTATGTTTTGGGCAAGCCAGAGATTCAGGTTGAGATCGATAAGGAGAAGGCCTCCCTTTTGGGGTTGGACACCTTGACCATCGCGAATACGGTAAAAGCGGCCATCAACGGCATCAAGGCCGGGGTCTATCGGGTTTTGGACGAGGAGATCGATATCATCGCGAGACTCCCTGAGAAGGACCGCCAGAGTGTGAAGGACATCGAGAGATTGACGATCTCAGATAGCCAGGGCCGTCCCATTCCGCTGACGAGTGTTGCCAGGGTCTTTGTTTCAAGCGGACTGGGGTCAATCAATCGGATCGACCAGAAACGGGTCGTCACTGTGCAATCGGAGGTAACAGGCCGACTGCCAAACGATGTACTGGCGGAGATCAAAGAACGACTGGCCGCTCTGAACCTCCCGAGGGGGTACGCCATTTCATATACGGGCCAAGAGGAAGAACAGGAAAAGGCCGAGAAGTTCCTCAGTAAGGCCTTCGTGGCGGCCATTTTTCTCATCGCTTTGGTCCTGATTACCCAGTTCAACTCCATCAGCCTTTCCCTGATTATCATGACCTCCGTTGTCCTCTCCTTGATCGGGGTCTTTTGGGGACTCCTGGTCACGGGTCTTCCATTTGGAATTCTCATGACGGGCATTGGTGTGATCAGCCTTGCCGGAGTCGTGGTGAACAACGCCATTGTGCTCATCGACTATATCGGCCAATTGCGGAACCGGGGGCTCTCGGTCGCGGAGGCTTTGATCCAGGCCTGTACAGTCCGCTTCAGGCCTGTCTTGCTTACGGCCATGACAACAATCCTCGGTCTCATCCCGATGGCTACCGGCGTGAGCTTCGATTTCACACGACTCCGATGGGAGATTGGTGGTGAGAGCAGCCAGTGGTGGGGGCCCATGGCCGTCGCTGTGATCTTCGGTCTGGCCGTGGCTACTGTCCTGACACTGGGAGTCGTGCCTACCCTTTACTCGGTCATTGAGAGTTTCCGATCTCGCTTCAGATCCGAAATGCGAAAATAGCTCACCCAAAACGAGGATCCCGTGAAGGCACCCCTTGCTGACACAATTGATCGCATCCGATCCCTATCTCTGTTTGTCCAAGACGAAAGTCCACACCTCGTCTTTCGCCTCGAGGCCGCCGAAAAGATAGAGACGAGCGATCCAGGCTTTCTCTCTTTCCTCAACAGGATTTATCGAGCTTTGGAAGTGGACCGGACGGCGAGTGAATCGGATGTGGTGGACATCTGGGCGCTCGACTTGTGGGAATACAACCAAAAGGAGTATGAGTACTTCAGCGAGCACCCGGATGAATTCACGGGCTTCAGCGAATGCGGAATCGCCAGGGTTCTCTCACATGTTGCCCTCACGCTCGACTTTGGTGGACAATACCACTTGTTTGTCATGTACAATTTGGCCGATGGGACAATCGATCTCAGGAGCGAAATCTTCAAAAAAGATTACAAAACCTTCTTGGAAGCCCTGCCCTTTTAGTGGCGTCAAAATAGCCAGTCCTTTACGAGGTCTTTCAGATCGGTTGCGAACTCATCTTGAGAGCCTTCAGCCTTGTTCCTGCCCAGGTCAAGAACATACACATAATCCGCTATCCCAATGGCTTCGCGGATGTTCTGTTCTACCAAGACGATCGCCTTCCCTTCCCCCTTTAGTTCCTCTAGCTTGTTGCGAATTTCCTTGGCGAATATAGGAGCCAGTCCCGCTGTCGGTTCATCGACAAGTAAGAGTTGAGGATCGGCCATCAGCGCCCGTCCCAGCTCAACCATCCGCTG
>CAYFYO010000042.1:19115-32371 GCA_964347335.1 uncultured Thermodesulfobacteriota bacterium | reverse complement strand
CCCGGAGGATCCTCGCCATGAGTTGGGGGCTCGCTGCACTCCTGGGAGTGATTGCAGGTCTATTTCTGGCGCCTGCTCTGCTTCTCGATCCTTTCTTCATGTTGGAACCCTTTCTCAAAGGTTTTGCAGCGGCCATTCTGGGCGGATTGAACAGCCTTCCAGGGGCCATTGTTGGCGGTCTCATTTTGGGGGTCGCGGAGAGCCTGGCAGGTGGGTTTGTGTCGATTGCCTTCAAAAACACGCTGGCCTTTCTGATCATCATTGTGGTTCTGATCATGCGCCCCGAGGGACTTTTGGGCAAGGAGTTCAAGGAGAGGGTATAAGGGGAATTCACAATGGAGCAAAAAATCAAAAAGAAAGCCATGGAATTGGGCGTCGACCTCGTCGGTCTCTTGAATCTCCGGGACTACGATAGTCCGCGCTCGCCAGATCCCCGTCGCTACCTAGAATCGGCCAAATCCATTGTTGTACTGGCTTTCCGACCCCTCTCGGGCGCTTTCCGCTATCAGGAAAACACCTGGAGCAAAATGCCATCCTACCTCTACAGCATGGAGTCAGCCGGGAATACGGCCGCCTATCATCTGGGAAGGTTTATGGAAAGGGAATATGGTGCGGAATGCTTTCTCGTTCAGGCCCATCGACCCTTTGAACTCGATGAGGAGACCTACCGCTCGCCGATCGGAAGTGTGTCCCTTCGGCACGCGGCAGTCCAGAGTGGAATGGCGGTGTGGGGGAGAAACACCCTCGCATTGACTCCCGAATTCGGACCCCGCGTCATGTTCCTCGGACTTCTGAACAGTCTGGACCTTGAATCAGACACTCCCGAGGATGGATACAATCCATGCAGCGGTTGTGGGTACGACTGTCGGTCGACCTGCCCCGGGAAGGCATTTACCGAGGACAATCGGGTTTTGAGTCATCGTTGTGTCCGGGCAAGCCAGCCAGATGATGTGGGGAATTTCATGCGCTTTTTAACTGAGATGGCGGAGAAGCCCGCCGTGGAAGAGGGGCTTGAGATGATCAGGTCTTCCCGTTTTTTCCGCCACTTGCAGTACCTCCAGTCTTTCATCCACTATCACTGCGATAACTGCACGCGGTACTGCCCGGGGACCCTGGATGCACCGGTGAAATATCCCGAAGCCGTCCAATGAACTTTGATTGAAAACGATGTAACAAAAGAGCGTGAAATCATTTTCTCTACCACAGAGGCACCGAGATCACAGCGTTATATCTTCTTGTTTAATTGGGGGACGGCGATTGGACAAAAAACCCTCTCCCTTCGGGGAACCACTATCGTCATACGCGCATGCAGAGTGGCTTATTCGTTGGTGTATAACGTAAATGGGAAGGCACATTACCCCGAAGAAGCCGGTTGTTTTGATTTGCCGGTATCTTCCGGCAAATCAAAAGATTCATGCTATCGGAGTCCTCTATGGTGAGATCATAAGCATTTGGACTTGAAAGGGTGCATCATGAGCAAATGGCTGGACAGCGTTGAGACCCTCGTTTACGAGAGCCGGATCAAGGTTCCCTATACCTGGTCGGTGGGAGAAACTGGAAGCCGGTTCCTCATTGAACTGAGGGACCACGGGAAGATTTTTGGGAACAAGTGTCCCAAGTGTGACATGGTTTACCTGCCCCCAAGAAAGAACTGTGGGCGATGCTTTTCTCCAACCGCTGAGTGGGTTGAGCTCGGGAAAAAGGGAACGGTCGTCACCTATACCGTGGTCCATTACAAGAATTCTATCATGCCCATGAATCCCCCCTTGGCCTATGGAATCATCCAACTCGACGGGGCAAGTACAGGATTGGTTCACCTACTCGGTGAGATCGATTCACATGAGATCAAGGCAGGGATGAGGGTTGAGGCGGTATTGAGGGAAGAACGGACCGGTGACATGATGGACATTAAGTATTTTCGGCCAATTCATTCGTCGTGAGCCGTCGAAAAGGTCGCTATTCATTGCTCAAAAGCCTCATGCGTGTCGTCCGTTGTCCGTGGTCAGTGGTCAGTTGGCAACGACGGACAAGACCGAGCTGGTAAGATTCTTTTAGCGAGAAAATCTTGAGTCGCGCAGTACCTCTTCATTCAGTGTGATAAGGCCATGGAAAAGACAGCAATCGTTGGAATTGGAATGACAAAACAGGAGCGGAGAAAAGAGGCTGAGACCGTTGCAGACATGGTCTTTGAAGCCGTGACCGGGGCCTTAGACGATGCCGGGATGACGATAGAGGACATCGACAATGTCGTTACTGGGTGCAACGATTTCTGGGATGGAAGGACCATTTCCAGCATGGCCGTGGGCGACGCGAGCGGGGCATGGGACAAGAACATCTCCTGTGTTGAGGGGGATGGAACCTTTGTGGCTTTCTACGGGATGGCGCGGGTTCTTTCTGGATCTTTTCGGAACACCCTGGTGACGACTCATTCCAAGGGGTCACAGAGCCTTCCCAGCCTCATCACCAATGCAATGTTCGATCCGATTTATGGCCGAGCCCTCGGTCTGGACGCCATCATCTCTGGGGCGCTCCAGGCAAGGCGATACATGGACAAATACGGAATCACAGAGGCCCAATGCGCCAAGGTCTCAGTAAAGAACCATCGAAATGCCAGGGAAAACCCATATGCCCAATTGCCGATGGACGTCTCGATGGACGATGTCCTAAATTCACGCGCCCTCGCCACACCCATCAAACTCTTGGATGCCTCACCTATCACTGACGGCGCCTGTGCCATTATCCTGGCCAACGAGGATATGGCAAGAGGCCTCTCAAAAAATCCTGTCTGGGTAAAGGGCGTAGGATTCTGTGCGGATGCCTATCACCTGGGCGACCGCGATCTGGCCGAGTGTCGGTCTCTCGAAAAGGCAGCCAAGACCGCATACAAGACGGCAGGAATCAAAAACCCCCTCAGGGAAATCGATGTGGCAGAGGTCTACGACGCCTTCTCCTATCAGGAACTGATGTGGACGGAGGGACTTGGCTTCTGTGAAAGAGGTGGAGGCGGAAGACTCATCGACAGCGGGCAGACTGAAATGAATGGCTCAATACCCATCAATCCCTCGGGAGGCTGCCTCTCTGCCCACGCGGTGATTGCGGCAGGCCTCATTCGAATCGCGGAGGCCGCTCTTCAGGTTCGTGGAGATGCAGACAAGAGGCAGATTCAAGGGGTGAAGACCGCTCTGGCTCACGGCATCAATGGACCCTGCGGTCAAGCCCACTGTGTCTGGGTCCTCGGAAAAGAGATGGGGGGATGATTCCATGGGCAAAAGGGTGGCCATTGTCGGCACCGGTCAAACCGATCACAGGTCCAGACGGCTCGAAGTCAACGGCGTGGAGTTGATCCACGAAGCGGTGAGCCGGGCTTTGGAAGATGCCGACCTGACCCGTGATGACATCGACCTCGTGATCATTGGGAACATGGACCACTTTGAGGGCATTAACTACGTGGACATGTGGAGTATTGACGGGTCAGGGGGGTTCATGAAGCCCACCATAAAACTGACCACCGGTGGAACCACGGGGAGCACATTGGCCATCGCCGGCTACCACATGGTGGCTTCTGGTCTATTTGAAAAGGTCATGGTGATCGGATGGGAAAAGAACTCCGAATCGGACACCACCGCGGCCATCAACACCGCTTTTGATCCGATTTGGGACCGGTTGACCTTTGCCGGTGCGATTGGTGGGTTGGCTCTTGAAGCATCTGTTTATATGAATGATTATGGTGTTACCGAGAAGGATGCGGCCAGGGTCTCGGTGAGAGACCGCAGACACGCATGCAAAAACCCCCATGCCCACCTTCGGACCGAGGTGACCGTCGAAGACGTTCTCAACTCCCCCATGCTATGTGACCCAATAAAGCTTTTGGACATCTGCCCACGTTCGGATGGAGCCTGTGCCGTTATTTTTGCCTCGGAAGACGTGGCTGAGGGCATCACGAGCACTCTGGCCTGGGTGTGGGGAGTGGCCAACAGGCACATGTATCACATGATCAACGATGTCAACCTCCATGGTCTTCACTCCTTGAAGAATGCCTCCAAAGAACTCTATCAGAAGTGTGGTATCAGAGAGCCATTGAAAGAGGTCGACGTCTTGGAACTCTACCAACCCTATTCTTTTGGAGGCCTTTTGTGGCTTGAATCCATGGGGTTTTGTCGGGATGGTGAAGCTCCCCGTTTGGTCTGGGACGGCATCACCGACATGGATGGGATTTTGCCGGTCAATCCGTCGGGAGGCGTCATTGCGACAAACCCCATCGGGGCGACCGGCCTTATCCGGTGTGCAGAAGCAGCGATGCAGATCATGGGCAAGGCGGGGGAACGCCAGATCCCGGATGTTGAAATCGCGGTGAGCACTGGTTTCGGCGGATGTATGTGGTCTGACGTCCTTCTTTATGGCAAAAAAATACCCCAGGGGTGAATCTCGAAAGTCTCAGTTCTCAACAATGCGCCGGCACAATTGAAAAAGGGAGATCTGAATCACAACGCTTCGCTCGTGGTTCGTTGCGCAAAGACTCGGATTTACAGATCCACGGCTATACAAGTAACGGCTCAGGGAATTTCATTTCCCATCGAATGACGTGAATTGATCGTTACAACTGACCACTGACAACCGACAACTGACGGCACTACAGAAGGCTTTTGAGAAGGGAAGAGCAACCCTTTCACTGATCTGTTCCGGAGAGAAATTATGCCTGAAAGAAAAATCGAGCTACTGACCAAAAGCTCGGAAGAGGCCGAACAGCCTTTTCGATACGCCGTGGGAAGATGGGGGAGCAGATTCCTCGCCGAAATTCGGGATCATAAGCGGATCTTCGGGATTCGGTGTCCCAAATGCCACAGAGTCTACATTCCACCTCGTCAAGTGTGCGGTCCCTGTTTTCAGAGGATGGAGGAACTCGTCGAGTTGAGTCATCAGGGCACCCTCGTGGCTTACACCATTATCCGTTTCTCCTTCATCGATCCGGAGACAGGGATGACTCGGCCAGTTCCATACGGGTACGGGTACATCAAGCTCGATGGTTGTGATAACTCTTTCCAGCATTTCATCAACATTGAAGACGAGTCTACGGTGAGGATCGGTGCAAGGGTTCAGGCAGTCTTCGAGGAAAAGCGAAAGGGGAATATGCTGGATATCAAGTACTTTGAAATTATCGATAAATGAGAGACTCGCCCGACCGCCCGTCCTCGTAAATATGATGACCGCACAGGCTCAATGAGGTGAGGATAACCTAGATTGTCGGTCTTGGTTCCAACACCTCTTTACCACAGAGACACGGAGGACACGGAGACATGGTTTTTTCGTCTGCCGAGAGACGGCGGCAAACCAAAAACACCAGCTCTATCAGGCTCAAGGCGTAACTTTTCCCGCATGGGCAGGTCCTCTTGCCCATCGCCATCTCCCGATGGGCAAGAAGAACAGAATCCTCTGTGCCCTTTGCACCTCTGCGGTGAACGAATACTGCTTAATTTACACTATCTCATTATCAATTCGTGCACTGAGTTTGTTGAGTTCACGACAACGAGGAGGCAAGAGATCGATGGATAAACTCATTATCACAGCAGCGATTACTGGCTCCGTCCATGTCCCGACCCAAACCCCTCATCTTCCGCTCAAGCCAAGTGAAATTGCCGATGAGTCCGTTCGTTCAGCCGAAGCCGGAGCTGCCGTCGTCCACATACACGCGAGGGACCCCCAGGATGGAAAACCGTCCTCTGATCTGGACGTTTTTCGGGAAATTATCACGTCCATCAAAGAGAGGAGTGATGTCATCATCTGCATCTCCACGGGTGGAGGGGCGGGGATGTCCATCGAAGAGAGAACCAAGACGATCCCCACCTTCAAGCCCGAAATGGCATCGTTCAATATGGGTTCGATGAACTTCGGTCTTTTCCCGGCCCTGGGAAAGTACAAGGAATTCAAGTTCCCTTGGGAGAAGCAATTTCTTGAGATGACCCGCAGTTTCATTTTCGCGAATACCTTTGCCGATCTTGAATACATCTGCAAAATTATGAGAGACAACGGAACCAAACCTGAACACGAGATGTACGACGTGGGCCATCTTTACAATACGAAGTTCCTTCAAGCAGGGGGATTGCTCGATCCTCCACTCCATATGCAGTTTGTGATGGGGGTTCTTGGAGGGATTCAGCCGACCATTGAGGATCTCCTTCACATGAAGAAGACGGCTGACAGACTTTACGGTGAGGGTCAGTATAGCTGGTCAGTCATCGGTGCAGGCTATCCTGCCGAGTTCCAGGTGGGTACCATGGCGACGATCATGGGGGGACATGTGAGGGTTGGGTTGGAAGACAATTTTAGAATCAGGAAAGGAGAGTACGCAAAGAGTAATGCAGAACTGGTCGAGAAGATCGTGAGGATAGGGAGAGAACTGGAGCGAGAACCTGCGACGCCAGAAGAGGCAAGGACAATCTTGAGCTTGAAGGGCAAGGAAAAGGTCAACTTTTGAGCTTTAATGGGGGCTCCCCCATTCCCCAAAGGATATGTCTCACCAGTTACAGATTTCTTTGAATCTTCCCCTGTTCCCAAGGGGAAACTCCTCGTGAGCTTATGATGGACTTCGGCCTCAATCGAGACCAAGAATCATTCAGAGAGAGGATGTTGCAGTTCGTACGGGAAGAGATCGCCCCGGTTGCTCTCGACCCTGAGATGGGAGAGCACTTCTCTTGGGATATCTGGCGTAAATTTGCTCAATTCGGACTTCTGGGGGCATTCATCCCGAAAGAATTCGGAGGATTGGGACTCGACCTTTTCAGTACGCTTCTGGCCTTTGAAGAAGTGGCCAAGGTCAATCCCGGTCTGGCTCTGTCCGTCGGTGCCCACAATTGCTTTGCCGGATTGACGATCGGCGAAAAAGGATCGACAGAACAGAAAGGGAGATACCTTCCAAAACTGGCATCAGGTGATTGGGTTGGAGCTGGGGGCTGGACCGAACCCAATGCAGGCTCTGATGTTCATGGTATTCAGACCAAAGCTGTCAGGCAAATCGACGGATATGTCCTCAATGGGACAAAAACACTGATCACCAACGCCCCGATCGCCGATGTGGCGGTGATTCTCGCCGTCACAAATCCAACGAGCAGGCCAGCCGGTCTGACCACCTTCATCCTCGAGAAGGATTTTGGAGGATTTAGCCGGGGAGAGGATCTGGAGAAACTCGGTTTCGGAAGCTCTCCCACGGGAGAGCTTTTCTTCGAGGACTGTCAGGTACCCATCGACAATAGATTGGGCGAGGAAAATGCCGGGTTCACGATTCTGACGGAAACATTTGAAAAAGGGCGTATCGGATATGGGGCGATCTGCTTGGGAATGGCCAGGGCATGTTTGGAATATACAGTCAAACGCTTGAGGGAAAAACTGGCCTCGGGTACGACTTTTGACCGGCTTCAGGCCAGTGGTTTCAAATTGGCAGATATGAAGGCAAGTATTGAAGCGGCACGTCTCCTGGTCCATCGTGCCATCTGGTTGAAGGAAAAAGGGGAGCCCGCGGAAGAAGCAGCCTCAATGGCCAAACTTTTTTCGTCCGAAGTCTCGATCAAGGTCGCTGCGGAGGCGATGAGGATCCACGAGGCTCAGGGATTGTTGAGGAAGCATCTCGTCGAAAGGTACCTGAGGGATTCGCTTCTCAATACCATCGGAGAAGGGACATCTGAGATCCAGCGCATGATCATTGCCAGGCAGATCCTGAGGGGAGAAGGACCGATTTAAGTGGATTTCAAGTCCTCGGAAGAACAGCAAGCGATCAGAAAGGCCGCTGAGGAATTTGCACAGGGAGAGCTCACCGCGGAAAGAGCGGACGAGTTGTTGTCTTCCGCCCAATACCCCTGGGAATTGCTCAAACAGGCTGCCAGCCTTGGTTTCCTTGGACTTCATTTCCCAGAGAAATACGGGGGGCAGGGATACGGCCTCCTCGAAAAGGTACTGGTCATTGAAGCACTTTGCCGGCAAGACTCGAGCCTCGGTATCACCCTCAGCCTTTCAGACGTGGGATCCCAATGGGTCCTTTTTGGCGGGTCGGAGGAGCAGAGAGAGCGCATACTCCCCCCTCTGGCAAAAGGCGAAGTGGTCTTTTCGGCCGGTCTCTCCCCCCTCCTGGATAGTGTATCCAATGATCACGCTGTCAGGGGTCATGAAAGAGGGAAAACGATCACCCTCAGCGGGAAAGAACCCCTGGCGATCAACGCTGGATTGGCAAAACAGATCCTATTGTTCGGGGAGTTCGAGGGGGGAGAGAGAAGAGCCTTCCTTGTGGATCCAGACCAAAAGGGGGTCAAGCTCGAGGAAAGCGAATCCAGGATAGGTGCATCGCTTATGCCTGTCCGAGCTATTCGACTTGAAGATGTACAGGTTCCTGTCTCTCATTGCTTACCTTCCGTCGACACGCAAGCCTATTCGGCACTGAAAATCGAAATCTCGGCTCAGTCTCTCGGGATGGCCCGAGGGGCCTTTGAAAAAGCCATCGAATATGCCCGACGGCGTGAGGCCTTTGGTCGACCGATCATTCGATTTCAGGCTCTGAATCATCAGCTGGCAGATTTCGCCACTCGTCTGGAAGCGTCAAAATGGCTTCTCTACCATGCGGCGTGGAGGTTTGACCAGGGAAATGCCGACCCCAGGTTGGCCTCCATGGCGAAACTCTATGGGAGTGTGACGGCAACGGCCCTCATTCGGAACGCCATCCAAATCCATGGCGGATATGGCTTTCTCAAGGAGTATGGACTGGAAAGATACTACCGCGATGCCTGGTTCAGTGAACTCTTCGGGGGGACAGCCGAAAAACAGAGAGATGCGATCGCAGCAGTCTGGCATAGGAAGACCGAGTAGAAACACGAATCGTCATCGCCAGAAACCACCGCAGAGGAGAAAATTCGAAGTTTACGGCCAAACCCAGAGAGCCCTTGACTCGATAATGTTCGCATTGCGGCCGAGATTACAGAAATCAAATCATTCACATACCAGCACACCGTAGCTTGGACCCTCCGCACGGCCACGGGTGCGGATTCACGAAGCCTTAAGATTTGTGAATTATGCAGACTCGGTCTCGATAGGAGCAGTTTCATGATCAAAACAAAACTCTTGGACCTTATCGGTGAAAATCTGAAGTACCCAATCATTCAGGCCGGGATGGGTCCCTTTGAGACACCGAAACTGGCCGCCGCCGTTTCGAAGGCCGGGGGACTGGGGATCATTTCCCATTGGGGCATCATTACAGATCCATATATCTCATGTGTTGACAAGGTGAAGAGGGATATTGCCTATATGAAAAATCACTCAGAAGGTCCCTTCGGGGTGAATATCCGTGTGGCACGCCTTGAAACTGAGGCGATGGATATGTTGAAAGCCGTTCTCGATGCCAGAGAAAAGGACCCCCAAGTCAGAAGAAGGCTTCGGGTGGTCATCACCTCCGCGGGAAGCCCTCGCCCGCCTGCCGATGAGATCCGGAGGAGGGATAAGGATTTGCTGCACTTCCATGTGGCACCGACATTTTATCATGCGAAAAAAGTCGAGGAGGCCCAATGCAATGCCGTGGTGGCCGCCGGATATGAAGGAGGAGGACACCAGTCTTACGAAGAGGTGAATACGGTGGTCCTCGTTCCAGAGGTTGTCGCTTCAGTGAAGATTCCGGTCATCGCCAGTGGGGGTTTTTGTGACGGTAAAGGATTGGCCGCGGCTTTGGCCATGGGAGCCATCGGCATTCAGATGGGAACCCGATTCATCGCGACTCAAGAATGCGAGTTTCATCCCAAATACAAGGAACTCATCCTAAGGGCACAAGATAAGGATACTGCCGTCGTCCAGGGGGCATTCGGACCGATTCGGCTTTTGAAGAATAGGTATCTGGAGGAACACAGGGATATGATGACCAGAGAGGAGCGGGTGGAGTGGGAGAAAACCATGTCCCTCCAGGAGATCGGTGAGGAAATCAAAAAGTACGAACTCGTTTACCGTGGGGATGTGGAAAACGGAGCGGTTCCCTGTGGTGAATCGTGTGGAAATATCAGGGATATTCCTACTGTGCGAGAGTTGATGGAAAGGGTCACATCAGAGGCAGAGGAGGTGATACAAAGATTCTCGGCCATGAGGGTATGATTCGAAGGTGCGACCCCATTCTGAGCTGATCGGAACCATTACCGGTCACACGATCCCTGATCGCGGAACCCTGGCCTCGGATCCCGTCTCGCCGAAAGCGGGCTTCCCCGGTCGGGTCCCTCACCTCGCCCTTCCCAAATCCACTTATAGAGTTCAACAAAGACCAAGACCGAGCAGCTGATTGCGACCGCCACAATCCAGTCAGTGAACGTCAGGGGAACGGTGTGAAAGAGATGGGCGAGATACGGCACATAGAGGATCAAGGCCATAAAAGCAAGAGAGGAAAGCACCGCCCAGATCAACCATTTGTTTGAAAACCATCCCAGCTTGAAAATGGAGTATCGATCGGAACGACAGTTGAAGGCGTTGAACATCTCGAAGAGGATGAGGGTCGCCAGGACCATGGTTTGGGCCTTCGCAACCCCCTCCATTTTCCAATACCAGTAGAAAAGCGGGAAGAGGCCGACGAAGATGTTCAACGCCAGGCCGCCGATATACCCTTGAACCCTTTTGGTGAAGACGCCTTCCCTGGGATCACGCGGAGGGAGTTCCATGAGGTCCGGATCGGGGGGATCCACCCCAAGGGCTAACGCGGGCAACCCGTCCGTGGTCAGGTTCACCCACAGAATCTGAAGGGCAATGAGGGGAAGTGGGAACCCGAGCAGGCCCGTTAAACCGAGGATGAGGATTTCCCCCACGTTGCAGCTGAGGAGGAATATCAGGTATTTTTTGATATTGCTGTAAATCCCCCTTCCCTCCTCAATCGCTCCCACAATGGTCGCGAAATTGTCGTCGGTGAGGGTCATGTCCGAGGCTTCCTTGGTGACATCGGTTCCAGTGATGCCCATGGCCACGCCGATATCAGCCTGTTTCAGGGCCGGGGCATCGTTAACCCCGTCCCCCGTCATGGCAACGACCTGACCTTTTTTCTGCAAGGCGTTGACGATTCTTAGCTTATGTTCAGGCGAAACCCTTGCATAGACCACGATCTCCTCGACGAGCCCCTCGAATTCTTCGACACTGAGCCGGTCCAATTCCACGCCGCTCAGGGCCACTCGCTTCTCCCCTTGAAGGGATTCGCTGTCCAACTGACCCAGTTCCCTTGCGACAGCCATCGCCGTTACCTGGTGATCACCCGTAATCATCACGGGGCGAATGCCAGCAGCCCTGCAAGAGGCGATGGCATCCTTCACCTCTTCCCGGGGAGGATCGATCATTCCCATCAACCCCAAGAAGATCAAGCTCCTCTCCACGTTTTCGGCCGTGTATCCCTCTATGGGTTCGCGGAGCGGACGATAAGCCCCTCCAAGGACACGGAAAGCCTCGGAAGCAAACGCCTCATTCACCGCCAGGATTGTTCTCTTCTCCTCCTCGGTTAGCGCTTCCACACGTCCATTCCGCATGATGTGAGTCGATTCGGAAAGAAGCGCCTCCGGGGCTCCTTTGACCCAAGCGATCAATTCTTCCCCCTCGTCTCGGCAGATGACCGCCATCCTCTTCCGCCCGGATTCAAAAGGGATCTCGCCGAGACGGGGATGATCTGCCCTTAACTGCTCGACGTCAACCCCTCCCTTCTGAGCCACAACGAGGAACGCCCCCTCTGTGGGATCTCCCTGGATGGACCAGTTCCCGTCTTCTCCAACGAGTTTCGAATCGTTGCACAAGACCATAGCCTTTAATAGATATTCCAGGCCCTTTTCCGGTCCGGGATCAAAGGGATTCCCATCCCGGAGAAACTCCCCTTTCGGGTCATACCCGACACCAGTGACTTCGATTACCCCCCCATCCACGTGTATTTTGCGGACCGTCATCTCGTTCTTCGTCAGCGTGCCGGTCTTATCGGAACAGATGACCGTTGTACAACCCAGGGTTTCCACCGCTGGAAGACGCCTGACGATGGCATTGTTCCTTGCCATTCGCCGAACCCCGATGGCCAGACAGCCCGTCACAACGGCGGGCAATGCCTCCGGAACGGCGGCAACGGCGAGGCTCACCGACCACATAAACATTGCCAGGAGGCCGGCACCCCTCAGGAATACCTCGAGAACGAAAACGACTGCGACAACGGTAAGGCACAAAATTCCGAGCCACTTTCCGATGCGATCCAACCGCTCTTCGAGAGGCGTTTTCTTCTTCTCGACCTCTTGAATCAGTCCCGCGATTCTTCCGAATTCGGTCTTCGCGCCGGTGGCCGTTACGATCCCTTTTCCTCGTCCGTAGCTCACCACGGTGGCAGAGAAGACCATGCTGGCCCGGTCTCCCACAGCCAATTCCCTCTGTTGGATGGGATCCGTCCGTTTTTCGACTGGGACAGACTCTCCTGTGAGGGAGGATTCATCTGTAGTCAAATTGGCGGCTTCGATCACCCGGGCATCCGCGGGAACCCGGTCCCCCGTCGCCAACAGAATGATATCACCGGGGACGATCTCCCTCGCGGGCACCTCTTGTTCCCGTCCATCCCGGATCACCTTGGCCCTTGCGGCGGCCATCTTTTTTAGGGCCTGAATTGCACGCTCGGACCGGTACTCTGAAACGAAGCCGAGTAGAGCGCACGCGACGACGAGGGCCAGAATCACGCCAGCATCCAGAACCTCGCCGATGGCTGCGGAAACGACTACCGCCGCTATCAGGATGAGGATGAGGAAATTCTTGAATTGCTCCATGAAGATCTTCAATGGGCTGGTTTTTTCCTCTTCCGCCAACACGTTGGGTCCGTAGTGCTCCACCCGTCTTTCGGCCTCACGTTGGTCGAGGCCATTCCGATTCGAATTCAGAGCTCGGAGGGCCTCTTCCTCAGGAAGCGCATACCAATCCGTTCTCTCCATCAATCCTTATTCCTCCGATTCCTTTGCAGAAAAAGTCCTGCACTTCATACAATATTTCAACCTCGGAAGCAACTTGGAAAGGAGCTGGAATTCCCCCATTTCTGTGGGAACCCGCTGTGTCTCAGCGATCCCGCCTGCGGCAGAGTGCGGCTCGCAGATCGGCGAAAGATTGGAGATTGGAGACGAGAGAAGAGAGACGAGAGAGTAGAGACCAGAGACTAGAGATTAGAGATTGGAGACCGAAGACGAGGGACCAGAGACGAGAGATTAAAGGCTAGCGGCTAAAGCCTAAGACCAAATAACCAATAACCAATGACA
>CAYFYO010000042.1:0-19015 GCA_964347335.1 uncultured Thermodesulfobacteriota bacterium | reverse complement strand
ACCAATAACCAATGACAAATGCTTGTTCGGAGTCTCCCTCTCTGCTCCTTTTGCCCTTTTCCTTAATCCTGTGAGCGCAGAATCTGCAAATCCCGATCAGGGTCACCTCGGGAGCGAGGGCAGAGTAGGTTTCCATTTGAGAACTCGAAAATCTTCAAAGAAATCTGTAACTTGTGAGACATGTCCTTCAGGCAATGGAGAAACTCCTCAGGAAATGAGAACTTGACAAAAACGGAGAAACCGATAAGACTATAGGGCTTAATCACCTTTGGAGGAGTCTTCGATGAAGTTTTCAGAGTTCCTCCTTCCAACCTTGCGGGAGGATCCTGCTGAAGCAGAGATTGTCAGCCACAAGATGATGTTCCGCGCGGGGATGATCCGGAAGGTGAGCTCGGGAATCTACGCCTTTCTGCCGCTTGGATGGCGGGTTTACCGGAAAGTTGAGGCCATTATTCGCGATGAGATGAACAGGGCAGGGGCTCAGGAGATATACCTCTCGGCGATACAGCCCGCTGAACTCTGGCAGGAGACCGGTCGGTGGGATGAATATGGGAAGGAACTTCTGAGGATGAACGATCGACATGACCGGCCCTATTGTTTCGGCCCGACAGCCGAGGAGGTCATTACAGATATTGCTCGCAAAGAAATTCACTCCTACAAGCAACTGCCACTCAACCTGTACCAGATTCAGATCAAGTTCAGAGATGAGATCCGGCCACGCTTTGGGGTCATGCGGGCTCGAGAATTTATCATGAAGGACGCCTACAGTTTTGATGTGGATGAAGGGGCTTGCGATGTCAGCTATTGGAAGATGTACAAAGCCTATGAGCGAATCTTCACCCGATGTGGCCTTAACTTTAAGCCTGTCGAGGCCGAATCGGGACTGATTGGAGGGAGTTTCTCGCACGAGTTCATGGCCCTCGCACGTATCGGGGAGGAGACCATCGCGAGTTGCACCGGGTGTGATTACGCGGCCAACGTGAAAAAAGCCGAAATCGCCGCTCCCAAAGGCAAGGCCAAAGGCCGACAAAAGATCAGGAAAATGGAGAAAGTCACGACACCTGGCATCACAACCATTGAGGCGCTTTCGAATTTCCTCAAAGCACCGCCCCACGACCTGGTCAAGACATTGATCTTTGAGTCTGATAAGGGAGTGGTCGCCGCCCTTGTCCGAGGAGATCACGATGTGAATGAAATCAAGCTCATGACAACACTTCACGCATCGCGCGCAGAACTGGCGAGCGATAAAATCGTGGAGAAAATAACCCGCTCGCCAAAGGGGTTTGCCGGACCCGTAGGACTCGATGTTCCCCTGATCGCCGATTATGCCCTGAAGGGCATGATCAACTTCGTGACCGGGGCGAACGAGAATGATGCCCACTTGATCAACGTCAATCATGAGAGGGATTTCCAGGTAGACGAGTTTGCGGATATTCGGATGGTTCTCGAGGGGGATCGGTGCCCCCGATGCGGTGAACGGTTCAGGTTCGATCGCGGCATCGAAGTGGGTCAGGTTTTCAAACTCGGCAAGAAATACAGCGAGGCCATGAAGGCGACATACCTAGACGTGAAGGGGCACGAGAAGCCAATCGTTATGGGCTGCTATGGCATTGGCCCGGCTCGAACCATTGCTGCTATCATTGAGCAGCATCACGACGAGGATGGAGCCATCTTTCCCATGTCCGTGGCACCCTTCCACGTTTGCATCGTTCCTGTCAACGATAAAGACCAACGGCTGATGGGCACTGCAGAAAAGACACACGACGACCTCGAACATCGAGGCGTTGAGGTTCTTTTCGACGACCGCACCGAACGTCCTGGTGTCAAGTTCAAAGACGCCGATCTCATTGGCATTCCTCTCAGAGTCACGCTCGGGGAAAAGAACTTCGCAAAGGGTCTCGTTGAAATTCGAGAGCGAAAGACGGGCCGGACGCGTCTGGTGAAAATCGGTGAAGTGGTGGACGTCGTCCCGAATATGGTCCAGGAAGAGATCCAATCCAACATGGCGGAGGGAAAGGGTTGAGATCCAAGTACGGCATTACACCTGGCCGCGGTCTCCCATTCATCCTCGATTCAATCTGATACGTTGCTGCTTGCCCTCGAAGCTCGAGCACCGTACCTCTCCTCTATGGCGCGCATGAATCTCGGTCTGTAGATCAGTTCGAAGGTATCCTCTTTTCCAGGAAAAAGCGCACAGGCGTAGCGCTTGACATACTCAACGACCTGAATGGCCTCATCGGGGGAGAGATCAGCCTGCATAATCAACTGCAACCAGAAGTCGACCATAAACCTGAGACGTCGAATTCGTCGACTCTCCTCAACGATCTCCTCTTTGGTAGACACGGATTTATCCTCCCGCCACATTGCATGGCAGAAGAATCACACGAGTGTCCGGCGCTTTCATGCTGCCGGGGAACCATTCCTATTATACCTCCCAGGAAAAGATTTGACTAATGTCCCCTGATCAATTATAAGAAAAATCACTGAGTCCGAATTTTGAGAGGCTACCACGAATTGATTCCGACGGCTTGAGTTTTTTGCCACTCATCGCCGACATCGATAACGGGGGTCTTGAGGATGACCGAGCCGAGAGACCGGATAATATTTGCCATGGACGTGGGACATTTCGGCGACGCTCAGCGTTTTGCTCGGCTCTTGAAAGACCGGGTCGGAATGTTCAAGATAGGAAAACAGCTCTTCACCCATGCAGGACCCAAGATCGTCGATATGATTCAGCAAATGGGACAGCGAACGTTCCTGGACCTGAAATTTCATGACATCCCCAACACCGTTGCAAGGGCTAGCGAGGAGGCCACAAGACTCAGCGTGGCCATGTTCAACGTCCACGCTATGGGGGGCCTTGAAATGATGAAGGCTGCCGTTCAAGCTGCTCGGAGGACCGCGAAAGCATTGGGGGTGCATAGACCCACTGTTCTGGCTGTCACGGTTTTGACAAGTCTAGATCATCAAGCCCTGAAAGAGCTTGGGATCCGGTGTACCGTGGCCAAACAGGTAGCCAGGCTGGCCCATCTCGCTGAAAAGGGAGGCCTTGACGGAGTCGTCGCCTCTCCGCGCGAGATAAATCTTATTCGTAAGACGTGCGGCAAGGATTTTGTCATTGTGACGCCAGGGGTCAGACCGGCGGGATCGGCAGCAGAGGATCAAAAAAGAGTCATGACCCCTCGATTGGCCATCGAGGCGGGGGCAGACTACCTCGTTATCGGCCGTCCCATTCAGAACGCAAAGGACCCTGTTGAGGCGGTGGAACGCATTGTAGAGGAGATCGCTACTGGCTAGCTATGTCAGGTGCCGGTTTGTCAGTGGTCGATTGCAAGGGACTACGGACGACTGACAAAGGACAACAATTCTCAACGATTCCAATCAAAACCCTAGACGGTCTCAAAAACATACGGTCAGAAGTTCTCGGATTCATATGGACCAGGTTATTTACGGGATCAACCCCGTCACAGAAGCGCTAAAGACCCCAGATACAAAAATCAAGGAAATCCTGATCGCCCAAGGTCGGAAGAAAAATGTCGGAAAGATCCTGCGCCTTGCCGAGGAGCGGCAAATTCGGATCCAGTATAAAGAGATAAACGAACTCAACACCATCGCCAAGGCAAGCGTCCATCAGGGAGTCATCGCCGTGGTGCAGGGCTACGAATACACCACGGTCGAAGAGATCATTGACAAGTGGAAGACAAGTGATTCTAGGGCACTCATCCTCGTCTTAGATTCAATACAAGACCCCCAGAACCTGGGGGCTTGCATCCGAACGGCGAATGTCTGTGGTGCACACGGTGTGGTTATTCCCAAGGATCGAGCCGCCAGGATTACCCCGGCTGTAGTCAAGGCTTCTGCAGGAGCCACTGCCTGTACGTCTGTCGTCCAGGTTACGAATATCGTCTCAACCCTCAAACGACTCAAGCAGGAGGGAATCTGGATCGTTGGGGCTGTGGGTGGTGCGGAAAAGCCCCTCTTCCAACAAGATTTGACCGACGATCTCGCGGTGGTGATCGGAAGTGAGGGCCAGGGGATAAGGCCTCTCGTGCTCCAGAACTGCGATCTCTTTGTGTCCATCCCCATGAGCGGAGAGATCTCCTCCCTCAATGCGTCTGTGGCGACTGGGATCATGCTCTATGAGGTTGTGCGCCAGAGGCTTACGCGGACTGAGGATCATAAATGATCAAGATAGAGGCTCCTGGACTCAATACCCGAGAAATTGACAACATTGTGTTCGATCTTAATGGCACCTTGACGGTCGACGGCCGAATCCATCCAAAAACCAGAGACAAGATCAACCTCCTCGCAAAGCGGACCCGCATCTATGTCATGACGGCGGATAGCCGGGGAGATTGCCGGGAGGTCCTGCAGAGGGTTAACACAGAAATCGTCACCATACAGGAGGAGGACACTGGAGAGGCCAAAACAGGTTTCATAAAAAGGATTGGATCCAAACGGACAGCGGCCATTGGAAATGGCTATAACGATAGACTCATGGTTAAGGAGGCCGCTCTCGGCATCTGTATTCTGGGACGAGAAGGGGCAAGCTCGGAAACCCTGCGAAATTCCGACGTTGTCTTCTCTACCATCCTTGATGCCCTTGATTTTCTGCTCAAACCACTGAGACAGAAGGCAACATTGAGAAAATAAACAACTCGTCAGTTGTCCGTTGTCAGTGGTCGGTTGTATCGATTTGGATTCATATCGGCCTCGAGATAGCAGAAATGCGCAGGGGATCAGGTGACAGAAAGGATGACCTTCCCCGACCGTCCGCTTCGAATGACCTCAAAGGCCGCTTCAAACGCTTCGAAGTCAAATGAGTGCGTGATGACGGCGTCAATGTTGAGACCCTGTCGCACGAGAATCGTCATCTTGTACCACGTTTCGAACATCTCGCGGCCATAGATCCCCTTGATTGTCAAACCCTTGAAGACGACCTGATTGAGGTCAAAGCAAGGTTTTTCGTCCATGATCCCCAGGAGGGCAATTTTTCCACCGTTGATCATGTTGTCAATCATTTCGTGGAGGGCCGAAGGATTGCCAGACATCTCAAGACCGACGTCGAAGCCGATCATGCCGAGATCTTTCATGACGGTTCCGATTCGGGTCCCCGTGACATTGACCGCCCGAGTCGCCCCCATCTTCCGGGCTATATCCAGGCGGTAGTCGTTGACATCGGTAATCACCACATGCCGGGCCCCTACCATTTTACATACCCCCACGGCCATGGCACCGATCGGTCCGGCCCCGGTGATCAAAACATCTTCCCCAATCAAATCGAAACTCAGCGCCGTATGCACCGCATTCCCCAACGGATCAAAGACCGCCGCATACTCGTCGGAGACATTATCGGGAATGGGCCATAGATTCTCGACCGGTACGACCACATACTCGGCAAAAGCGCCTGACAGTTGGACCCCAATTCCCTGGGTTTGCGTGCAGAGGTGCCTGAGTCCCCCCCGACACCTTCGGCAGACACCGCAAGTCACATGCCCCTCGGCAGAAACCCGGTCTCCAACCTGGTATCTTCTAACGAGATCTCCCTTTTCAACAATGCGTCCCACAAACTCATGGCCGATAACAAGGGGAATCGGGATCGTCTTCTGAGCCCATTCATTCCAGTTATAGATATGGACGTCGGAGCCGCAGATGGCTGCTCTATCGACCTTGATGAGGACCTCATTTCCTTTGATGGTTGGAACCGGGACCTCATCGAGCCACAGGCCCATTTTCGGGAATTTCTTGACCAAGGCTTTCATCTTCGTGATCATGGGCGGTCCCCCAACTGATTATGAAACCAACCCGTAGTGCCTTCCAACGGTGGTGAAAGCATCAATCGCCCTGTCCAGTTGCTCCCGGCTATGAGCCGCGGAGATCTGGACCCGTATTCTCGCCTTTCCTTTGGGTACCACAGGATAGCTGAAGCCGATGACGTAGATTCCTTCCGCCAGGAGATCTCGTGCAACATCCTGAGCCAGTTTGGCATCTCCTAACATGATGGGAACGATGGGGTGTGTACTTTCCGGAATATCGAACCCTCTCGCCCGCATCTCTCTCCGGAAGTACTGGGTATTCTCATCCAGGGTTTTACGCAAGCGGTCACTCCGACTAATCAGATCGATTGCTCTGAGAGAGGCATAAACGATCGGAGGAGCGAGAGAATTGGAAAAGAGATACGGTCTTGAGCGCTGACGGAGATACTCGACAATGTGTTTTCGGCCGCTTGTGAACCCCCCAGTCGCTCCGCCCAGAGCCTTACCGAGGGTAGAGGTGATAACGTCCACCTTGTCGATCACACCGAAGTATTCCGGTGTGCCTCGACCGTTTTTGCCGATGAAACCGGTCGCATGGGAATCATCGACCATCACGACGGCATCATACTTTTCGGCGAGCCGGCAGATCTTGTCGAGCGGTGCAAAGTCCCCATCCATACTAAAGACACCGTCGGTGGCAATCATCCGCACTCTGAACCCGGAGGATTCCCGGAGATGCCGCTCGAGATCGCTCATGTCTGCATGCTCATACCGTTTCCGGGTGGCCTTGCACAGGCGTATGCCGTCGATGATACTGGCATGGTTCAGTGCATCGCTGATGACCACATCCTCTTCTCCAAGAAGGGATTCAAAGAGCCCCCCATTCGCGTCAAAACATGAAGAGTAGAGAATCGTGTCCTCCGTTCCCAGAAACTCGGAGATTTTCCGTTCCAGTTCCTTGTGAATATCCTGAGTCCCGCAGATGAAGCGAACCGAGGACATCCCAAACCCGAATTGCGATAATCCCTTTTGGGCAGCATCGACGATCTCGTCTTCCGAGGAGAGGCCCAGGTAGTTGTTTGCACAAAAGTTGATCACCTCCCCCTGAGGAACCTTGATACGGGACCCCTGCGGTGTCAGAATGACTCGCTCTTCTTTGTAAAGCCCCGTAGATCGAACCTCTCGGATTTCCTTTTCCAGAATCTTCCTTAACGTCTTGTCCATGGCTCCCTCCTCATGGCCTGGCCGATCGATTCGATCGCATATTCCGAAGCCGATCCATCAAGAGGTCTTCACGTCTGGTTTGTGTCGCGCGACGATATCGTGGACTGACTTTATAATCTCCTCTGAAAGCGCCTCTGGAGTGTGACCCTCAAAGATCGATCTGGCTCGCGCGTTCAAGGCCGTGCGGAGATCCTTTGAGCTGTCCTTTTCCCAATCCTCGTAGACTCTTCTGTCGAGAGAGCGGGGAAACCAAAATGTCTTTCTGAAATTCTCGACCGTGTGCGCTTCCACAAGAAAACTCCCACCTGGCCCCACCCTGTCCATGAGATCAAAGGGAACGGCTTCATCGTTGAAGTTGAGGGGCCGAAGCATGGACTTAACCATCCCGATAATCTCGTCCGCGAAAAGAACTGATTCAAAGGACGAGGTGAGCCCGGACTCTAAATACCCACAGTCATGAATAATATTACAACGGTTCAAAGTGGCAAGGTAGATCGACATTGCATATTCAAGTCCTGCCTGAGCATCCAAGATTTTGGAATCGGAGGCCCCAGCGATACAGAAAAAGGGGAGCCCGTAGAAGTGGGCCATATCAGCCAAAGCGGCATTGATCATATTCAACTCCGGCGCCCCGTAGCTGAATATGCTCGTGTTCATGTCCATGACGGTTGCGTCACCGCCGAAGATAAATTTGGACCCCGGCTGTTTTCTCTGAAAGATGACGAGTCCGGAAAGAGATTCCGCGATGGTCTGGATCAGGATCCCCTCCAGCGTGGCAGGCCCCGTTGCCCCCATCATGGGGCTCCCGATATAGATGAAGGGGATACCGTACTCGCAGCAGACAAGCCCTTTGCCGACTCCCATTTCGGTGTGAACCAATGGTGAAAGGGGCTCCGTATAGAGAATGAGAGGCGGTCGCTCTTTCACTGCATCCATGCTGCCGACGGCTGCAGCGCACATTCGAATCATTGTCATCATGTCGTTTCTGCCATGGCCCGTGACAATGATCGGCTTTTTCGTTTCCAAAAGCATCGCCTCAAACTGATGGACAAAGCTCGTTCCCTCGGGGGCATCATTTGCAATCCCAAAGGACATGACAAAGTCGATATTTGGAAGGGCGTCACAGAATCGAGCCAGCCTCCGCACGTCCTCTTTCTGACAAGGTCTTCGCTGGCCCGAATAGAGGTCAATTGTCGTTGGGCAATCAGACCCCGTTCCGTAGAAGCATGAATCCTCTGCGAGCTTCATCGAGAGCGCACCGTCTCTGTCATAGACATCGATGGTTTTAGGGGCGGCCTCAATCGCTTCCATGACGAGTCGCCGGGGGATTTTTACCCGATCGGGCTGGGTGGAGTCACAGCCGGCACGACCGAGGATTTCTAGGGCCTCTTCACAGAGGACTTTGCATCCGATCTCCTCCAACAGCCTGAGGGCATACTCGTTGACTCGCCCGATTTGTTCTTCCGAGAGCATTCGATTTTTGGTTCCCTGTCGTCGGTCAGTCTGCGTGGAGGTCTTCATCCCTGGTCACCTCCCACATTCAGTCGCGGCGGACTCCCCATTTTTCTGTTTCTTCGCCGGACAGGTCTTTTTGTCACCCATTCGCAAATAGAAACGATCAACCATGAGGAGATAGCCAAGACGGGAAACTCCGGTGGACGATAGATTCCTCGTATCAGCTCCCAAAAGCAATTTATGAAAATGACACAGAAACTGATCGCCCGATATTCGAATTTCGGATTTAGAGTGTCCGCCCTCCTAACACCGTGCGACCGGGTAGATGATGAGAGTTTATTACTGAGACACCACACGAGAGGAAAAGACTTTCGGTAGTCATCGGTCGATAGGTCAAGATGGCACATGCCTCCGCCTTGCCCGATCAACTCCGATAGGACCCATTGATTTTCACGTAGTCGTAAGAGAGATCCGAAGTCACCACGGACGCAACCCCGCTTCCAAGCTGGAGATCGAGCGTGACAGTGAAGGATCTCTCCTTCATGGCCTCGCTCGCCTGTTTCTCTGCCTCTTTTCCACAACCGACGCCATTTTTCACCACCTGCACCTCATCCAGAAAGAGATCCAGCTTGTTGGGGTCGATTGGCACCCCAGAGTAGCCAGCAGCACACAGAATCCTGCCCCAATTGAGATCCTCGCCGAAAAAGGCCGTCTTGACCAGAGGAGAGTGAGCAATGCTGAATGCCACCTTCAGGGCATCGTTCTCCGAGACAGCACCTTTCACAAGAATCTCCACAAACTTCGTGGCTCCCTCAGCGTCTTCAATCAGTTTTCTCGACAGCCGATCCATGACAGCCCAGAGTTTTTCCCTGAATGGCGACATCGTGCGAGAGGATTGACGGATCCGACGATTCTCTCCTCTCCCGTTTGCGAGAACCAGTAGTGTATCGTTTGTACTTGTGTCACCGTCAATCGTAATCCGGTTGAAAGTCCTTTCCGCCCCCTCCCGCGTCATCGCTTCGAGGGTCTCCAATTCTACCGAGACATTGCTTACAATAAAAGACAGCATCGTCGCCATTCTGGGATGGATCATCCCTGCTCCCTTGGCAACTCCATAAATACGAATGTCGCTCCCATCGATAGCCACGGTCTCCGCCTCTATCTTTGGCCGCGTATCGGTTGTCATAATCGCCTCGGCCAGGGCATTGATGCCAGGAGGCGACAGCTCTTGAACCAGCTTGGGGATTCTCTTGACAATTCTGTCCATGGGTAAAGGCTGACCGATCACTCCGGTTGAAGCGACAAGCACAAGCTCTCGGTCGATGTCAAGCTCGTCAGCCACAAGATCCGCCAGAAGACGAGCGTTTTCGAGTCCCCTTTTTCCCGTGCAGGCGTTTGCGTTTCCACTGTTAACGACGATCGCCTGACACTCTCCTCTCCGAATTCTCTCCAGATCGAGAAGTACGGGCGCTGCCTTCACGCGATTCGTGGTGAACACACCCGCCACCGTGGCGATCGTGTCAGAGTGAATGAGGCCGAGATCCCTGGCTCCATCCTTCTTGATACCCCCCGGAATACCGCTAAACCGGAATCCAGGGACGAGATACGGGTTCTCCTTGTCCTCTCCCATTGATACTCCGTCACCTGATGACGACAACCTGAATATTCTTGGAAACTCGAGAGAAAAAGTCTATGCCCGCGGCCTTTGCTCGTGGTCCATTATCCGTGGTTCGTCGCGTGAGGATCCGAATTCAGGTGTTCACATCAACTCAAACGACAGGCCCAGGACAGTTCTGAGTGAACGGCTTAAATGGGAAGTAACAACTGACGACGGACAACCGACAACTGACAGCTCCAAAAAGCTTCTAAGCAGTGAAGCCCGACCCTTTCGCTACACATTACGCCCACAGCACTTCTTATACTTCTTCCCGCTTCCACAGGGACATGGTTCATTTCTTCCGATCTTCCTCCCCTCTCGTCTGACCGTTGCCACACGGCCCTGACCACCGGCCTCAGCCGCAACCGCCATCTCCTGTGGCACCAGTTGGGGCATTTCTCCTCGAGAAAGTACCACCCGCTGCGGCCCCGCTCTCTTTTCCTCGTCTGCCTCCTCCTGGACAAGGATGAATCGGAAGAGACCTTTGACCGTGGTTCGTCTGATCTCTTCGAGGGTATCGAGGAACATCTCATAGCCCTCCTTCTGGTACTCGATCAGGGGATCTTTCTGGCCGTATCCTCGAAGGCCGATTCCCTCTTTCAGTTGATCGATTCCCAGGAGGTGTTCCTTCCAAAAATGATCGATCGTATCAAGCATGATGACCTTTTCGAGACGTCTCAAAAGGGGAGCACCGAGTTCTGTTTCCTTTTCTTCATAACGATCGAACACCGCCTCACGCATTCGCTCTCTGAGTCTCTCCTGATTCAGCTCTGCAGAGTTCTCATGATCAAAACTGAAGAAAAACTGGAATTGGTCGTAGAACTCCTGCTTGAGGCCTTCCATGTCCCATTCCTCGGGGTAGGATTTCTCATCGGTGTGGAGTTCAATCAAATCATCAATGACTTCCTCCATCATATCCTTTGCCATGTCTTTCAGATCCTCTCTTCTGAGGATCTGGCTGCGTCGCGTGTAGATTACTTCTCTCTGCTTGTTCATGACGTTGTCATACTTCAGCAGATGCTCCCGGATATCGAAATTGTGAGCTTCCACCTTTTTCTGAGCATTTTCGATGGCCCTTGTGATCAATCTGTGCTCGATGGGTTGATCCTCCTCGATGCCGAGCCGTTCCATGACATTAGCGATCCGTTCCGATCCAAAGATACGCATCAGATCGTCTTCCAGAGATAGGTAAAATCTCGACGAACCTGGATCGCCCTGACGTCCGGCCCTTCCCCGGAGTTGATTGTCGATTCTGCGGCTTTCATGTCTCTCAGTGCCGATAACATGGAGACCTTTCAGGTCGAGAACCTCGTCCTTCTCCTTGATCGCAATAGCCACGGCTCTCTCGAGGGCCTTCGCTTTCTCCCCCTCTGTCGCCTCGTTTGAAAAGGATAGCCCCGCCAAAAATCTTGGATTTCCCCCAAGGAGAATGTCGGTGCCACGCCCGGCCATGTTCGTCGAAATCGTGACGGCCGCGGCCCGACCCGCTTGGGCAATGATCTCTGCCTCTCGCTGGTGATGCTTCGCGTTGAGCACATGGTGTGGAATTCCTCTCTTTTTCAAGATGTTACTCAGCCGTTCGGACTTCTCAATGCTCACCGTTCCAACAAGAACGGGGCGTCTCTTCTGGTGAAGCTCCTCGATTTCATCTGCCACAGCTTTGAATTTTTCCCTCTCCGTCTTATAAATCACATCGGGATGGGATTTTCGGATCAGGGGCATATTCGTCGGGATGACCACCACATCGAGTTTATAGATCTTATGGAACTCCGCAGCCTCTGTGTCTGCCGTACCGGTCATTCCTGCCAGCTTGTCATACATTCGAAAATAGTTCTGAATCGTAATGGTCGCCAGGGTCTGGTTTTCCCGCTCGATAGACACGCCTTCTTTGGCCTCAATGGCCTGATGAAGGCCATCACTGTACCGACGACCCGGCAAGAGCCTGCCAGTGAATTCATCGACGATAATCACCCGCCCATCACTGACCACATACTCCACATCCCTCTCAAAGAGACTGTAGGCCTTCAGAAGCTGGGTGATATTGTGGATCTTCTCCGCCTTTTCTGCATACTCTCTTTCCAGCTTGTGCCGTTTTTTGATCCGCTCTTCCTCTGTTCCCCCCAAATCCGCGTCGACCTGGCTCAAATCAGGGAGGACAAAAAAGTCCGGATCTCCTGGAGACAGGGCCCGTCTACCCTTCTCAGTAAGGTCACAGACATTGGACTTTTCATCAATGGAATAGAACAACTCCCCATCCAATTCGTCCATCCGTTTGTCACGGATAAAGTCCAACTCGACACGATCGATCAGTTTCTTGTACTTAGGATCCTCCATCATGTTGAGAAAACGTTTGTTCTTCGGAGCCCCTCTCTTGACCTGAAGAAGCCGTACTCCCCCTTCATAGGTTTCGTCACTACTGAACATCCTCTCGGCCTCGGAAATGTAACGATGAACCAGAGTATTCTGGTTCTGAACGAGCCGTTCCACGGACCCCTTCACCTCTTTGAAGTGGTGCGTGGAGTGTTCCACGGGCCCGGAGATAATGAGAGGTGTCCTCGCCTCATCGATCAGGATACTGTCGACCTCGTCCACAATGGCATAGTGGTGGTCTCCCTGAACGACACCCTCTCCATCGATAGCCATATTGTCTCTGAGGTAGTCGAACCCAAATTCTGTATTCGTCCCATAGGTTATGTCGGACTTGTATGCTTCCTTTCTGACGCTATGGTCCATGTCATGGTAAACAACACTGACGCTCAGACCAAGAAAATTGTATATGGCTCCCATCCACTCACTGTCACGTTTTGCCAGATAGTCATTGACGGTGACAATATGGACGCCCCTACCGTTGAGGGCATTCAAATAGGCAGGCAAGGTCGCCACCAGAGTTTTGCCCTCACCCGTCGCCATTTCGGAGATCTTCCCCTCATGGAGAACGATTCCACCAATGAGCTGAACATCGAAATGTCGTTCCCCGAGGGTCCTCTTGCTCGCCTCTCGGACCACGGCAAATGCCTCAAACAGAATGCTATCGAGGGACTCTCCGCGATCGATTCTCTCACGAAACTCGCCTGTCTTCGCCCGAAGCTCAGCATCACCCAGCCTCTGTGTCGAGAACTCCAGCGCACTGATGCGCTCCACCATGGGCTGTATTCGTCGAAGCTCTCGATCATTCTTGGTGCCCACAACTCTTCTTAATATGGAAGGCATGATATCTACTCCTCTTCCGGTGAATCCAAGACATTATACTGCCTTGCACCTGGCCATTCAACCACACCGGGCCTCTCAAAACCCGCGCCGTCTCAAGGTGAGAGGTCCTGGAATAATATGAGAATGAGAAACTATCCGTTCACCAGGATTCTATTATTCGAGGCGATAAATCACAACAGAGGAAACCAAAGGGCGGGGGTCGAGAAAATTATGAAATATAGCGTCGGAGAGGAATGGAAAAACCGAGTTAGGGGTCAATTGGAGAGGTAATGACGAGGATTAATGGGCATGCCCTCAGCCCTCACCTCGTAATATAAATGGGGGCCTATGGAGCGCCCAGTATTTCCGATTCTGCCGATCAACTGGCCTTTCCGAATTTTCTGGCCCACCGTCACCCCCATTTCGGATAGATTACCATATCGAGTCGTAATCCCGTGGCCATGACTCATCACGAGCATTCTTCCGTGCTCGGGGTCGGTTCCAACCATGGTGACGAGGCCATCGGCAGGTGCGACAATGGGTGCACCGAGTGAATTGGAAATCTCAATTCCCTCATGCATTTCAGGGCGGCCCGTCAGGGGAGAGATTCGAAAACCAAAATCCCCAATAATCCACCCCCGGGAGGGCCAGACCGAGGGAACATGAGGTAGATACTGGTCCCCTTCTTGGACGAAATTTCCCACCTCCTGGAGCTCCTGCTTGATCGGGTGGGATGCTTCGTCCGAAAGGATCGAAGCAGGCCTTCCGGGTCTAGCAAGCGTATCCAAACTACTCTGGCTCCGGGTCCTTCCTCGAAGATCTCCTGGGAATGGACCGCCCACACCAAAGAACGGATTCGGTCGATTCTCAAGATTTGCGATCACTCGAAGCTTTGCGTCGAACTCCTTCATCTGAGCGATTCGGTTTTGTAACTCGGCTATTCCCTCCGAGAAAGACCGGATCTCTTTTTGTTGAGCCCGATTCTCCCGCTCTAATGCGGTGATCTCAACGGCATAGTCAGGGTTCTTGAAGGCGTGCAGACCCAGGATAACGGCACAGAAAACCAAGAAAGGAAGAATCAGAAGCATCAGAGTAAGAACGGTTTTGGGTAACTTGAATCGCCTCACATTGGATGAATCTTTTGCAAAAATGAGAATGGTGATATGATCACCCGCCAAAACGGCCCCCCTTCATGCCTTCAGCACATGTGGTTATGCATCATGCCTCAGGCTAGATATCAAAAGTGTCCGACCGTGTCAAGTTCTTTTTCTCATTCCGACCATAAATCGATTCCGGCGCAGAAATCCACGGTGTCCCTATGCAATTACGATACCAAAATTATTGCTTATCGCGGGCGAACGGGTAGGACAAATAAGTATTTGAAATTAAATAATTTTCTTCAAATTCCCGGAAACCACCGACAAGATTTCAAATTGAATAATTTTCAACCACCATGCCAAAAATTGTCCGCTTTCCCAATGAGAAACCCGTGGCCAAGAAACTCCTCTACCATCGAATGAGAGAACTTCCCCACGTCAGCCCCCCTCCAAAGGCCGTCAGGACCACAAGGTCACCCTTTTCAATGGTTCCGTCCCTCACAGCCTCATCCAATGCAATGGGAACGGTGGAAGACGATATGTTCCCATATCTCTCAACCGTCAGGTAAACCTTTTCCATGGGCACCCTGAGTCTTTTCGCCATCTGCTGAAGGATCCGGAGATTGGCTTGATGGGGGATAATCAGCTTGACATCGTCAAAAGTGTAACCATTCCCAAAAACAGCCTCCTCCGTTGCTTCAGCAAAGCATCTCACAGCAACCCTAACCGAATCGCTGGCCCGAATCATCCTTAGATAGTGGAGTTTCTGATCCACGCTCGCGTGGGAAATGGGCGTTGTCTTTGAACCGCCTCCTGGGAGGAGAAGATTCTCTCCATTCTTACCGTCCGTATGGATATGAGTCGATACGATTTCGCTGCATTCTTGGCCATCATCGACCGGCTTCAATACGACAGCTCCAGCGCCGTCACCCCAGAGAATACAACTCTCCCGGTCAGTCCAGTCGAGCGTCCGACTCATCACTTCCGAGGCCACCACCAGGGCATTGCCAAAAGTGCCGGTTTTCAGGTACTGCTCTGCAACCGAAAGGCCGAAGATAAAGCCGCTGCAGGCAGCGACAACATCAAAGGAAACCGCATTATCCGCTCCGAGTCTCGCTTCCAGCCAATTGGCTCCGGATGGACAAGCGGTATCAGGGGTCATCGTACAGAGCAGGATGAGTTCCACGTCGGACGGAGAGATCCCCGCCACCTCCATGGCTCTCAAAGAGGCTTCCTTGCCCAGATCAGAGGCATACTCGTCAGGAGCTGCAATTCTCCGCTCTCGTACCCCGGTTCGCTTGCTTATCCACTCATCCGAAGTATTCAGAATCTTTTCCAGGTCGAAATTGCTGAGAACTCTGCTGGGTACATATGAGCCCGTCCCCGTAATTGCAATTCGCTTCATTTGCCCGTTCCTCTTCACGCGACTCCGCGACTTCTCATAGGAATCGATGGGTTGCAGGCTTCCCCTATGGCAGTATCATTAAGAACGCGTCCTCGTCACAATCAGGGAATTTCACACATCTCAGGCAATCAGCCCATATCTTATGCGGAAGCATTGATTTGTCGATCTCTTCAAAGCCGACTTTCTTAAAGAATTCACCCCGATACGTAAGCGCGAAGATTCGCCGGACACCCAGATCTTTTGACTCCTCAATGCAGGCCCGCACCAGGGATTCTCCCACCCCTTTTCCCCAGTATTTCTTTTCCACGGCAAGAGAGCGAATTTCAGCCAAGTCATCCCATGAGACATGGAGTGCACATGTCCCCACGATGGTCCCATCCTCTTCGTAGACGAAGAAGTCTCGAATTTGGCCAAACAACTCGCTCAACGATTTTGGGAGCATCTCCCCTCGAGACGCAAACCGGCCAATTAAACCCTGCATGACCTTAACATCTTTTACAGTTGCTTTTCTCAGCATGAGGAACCGTCGATTGCGAGCCCCCTACGCTGTGGAGAGGTGTTTCTTTGCCATATGGATCATCTCCAGTGCATGGGCCCGAGTTTTCTCTGTGATTTCAATCCCTCCAAGCATCCTCGCAATTTCATCTATTCTCTCATGAGAATTCAACGGCCTCACGAGTGTCGTCGTCCGATTCTCTCGAGTCGTTTTTCTCACGCTGTGATGGGCATCTGCAAAACAAGCGATCTGCGGCAGATGAGTCACACAGAGAACCTGGTGGTAAAGGGATAGGTCCTTTAGATTCTTTCCCACCACTTCAGCCACAGCTCCTCCAATACCGGCATCGACTTCATCAAAGATCAGGGTTTGTCCTGGTTCAGCTGAGGCAATAATCCGCTTTATGGCCAACATGATGCGCGAAAGTTCCCCTCCTGAAGCAATCCGGTTGAGAGGCCTCGGCTCTTCCCCCACATTGGGGGAGATGTAGAATTCCAGTGTATCCACTCCCTTTGGCCCCAAGGAGGCACCATCAACAGCGATCCATTTCTCCCTCGAGGCCCTCCCATTGATCCCAAAACGGATCTCAAAAACGGTATTTCCCATTCCCAACAAAGAGAGTTCTTTCTCCGTGACTTTCTGAAATGCTCTGGCGACTTTCTTTCGCGCTCTCGACAGTTCGCGGGCCAGGTCAACTGTTTTCTTCTCTGCATCGGCGATGCGCTTCTCCAGCTGTTCAATGCGCTGCTTGTTCGAATGCGCCGACTGTAACTGACGGTCGATACGCTCCTTGAACTGAAGAATCTCCTTGATCGTCTGCCCATATTTCTTCTTCAGGCGCTGAATTTCATCGAGCCGGTGTTCCACCGCCTCCAGTCTCTCGGGATCACACTCTATCTTCCCTCGATAGTCCCTGAGAGCGTAGGCGACCTCTTCCAACTGATACATAGAGGATTCGATAGTCTTGGCAAGTGGCTCTAAAGCGGAATCGACCTTACTGATTTCGCCGACCTTCTGCCGCGTTGTGTCTAGCTTTTCGCAGATCGAAGTTTCGCCAGAGTATAGGATACTCTCGGCCAGATCGGTCCATTCAACTAATTTCTCTGCATTGGCGAGGATTCTTTTTTGTTCCCTTAACTCCTCTTCCTCTGCGGACTGGAGCTGAGCAGAGGCAATCTCCTGAGATTGGAACATCATCAGTTCGAGATCTCTCGCGTACCGTTCATCCTCCTCTTTAAGTCCGAGGAGCTGCCTTTTCAGCCCTTCCAACTTCCGGAAGGCCTCCTCATAATGCCGCCTCGATGATTTCAATCCTCCGTATTCGTCCAGAATGTCGATGTGCTTTTCAGCCTTCTGAAGGCTCTGATGTTCGTGCTGCCCATAGATGGAAAAAAGCCCTTCCCCAATTCGGGTAAGTGCGGTCAACGAGGATAGATCTCCATTCACAAAGACCCGGCTTCTGCCAGATCGGTTTACGATTCGCTTGATCAGGACCTCCTTGGCATCGACAATCCCCACCAATCTCAACTTCTCTTCAGCCTGGGGCTGGTCTGAAACGTCGAAGAGGGCCTCGACCATGCCTTCCTCCGAGCCGGTCCGAACCAACCCATCAGATGACCGATCACCGAGGAGCATATTGACCGCATTGATAATAATTGACTTCCCGGCTCCTGTTTCACCGGTCAAGACATTCAGCCCTTTGGAGAACACGATGTCGACCTCGTCGATAATCGCAAGGTCCTTGATTCGAAGCTCCACAAGCATGGCTATGGTCTCAGGCTTACCTTTCCCCCCACCTCAGCTTGGTCCTCAGAACCTCGAAGTACCCTCTCTGAGGGGATTCGATGAGTAGGACCCTCCCGGGTGCCTTTTTCACCTCAACGGTATCGCCTCGCTCCAGGGGAAAACCCACCTGGCCATCGAGGGTGAGGAAAACTTCCTCGCTCTCTGATTCCAGGGTGGTTCTGACGACCACATTATCGGGAATGATGATGGGGCGATTGGTAAGGGTGTGAGGACAAATCGGTGTAATGATTATGGTCTTTAACGAGGGATAGACGATCGGGCCTCCGGCTGAAAGAGAGTAGGCCGTCGAACCCGTCGGGGTCGATAGGATCAGTCCGTCAGCCCTATAGGTCGTGACATATTCTCCATTGATCGTCGTCTTCAGAGATATAATCCGGGCGAGGGCACCCTTGTTAATGACCGCATCGTTGAGGACCCGAAACTCCGCGACTTGCTCTCCTCCCCGGACCACAGTCGCGCTGAGTACAACCCTGTCATGGGTCCTGAACTCCCCGCTGAGAACCTCCTCCAAAACCGAAAAGAGTTCATCCCGGGTAATTTCAGTCAGGAAACCAAGGCCTCCGAGATTCACCCCAAAGATCGGAATCTCTTTTTCGCCGATCTGCCTGATCACACTGAGCAGGGTTCCGTCCCCTCCCAGTACGATGAGAAGGTCGAGAGGAATCGAAATCTCCCCTTGGGGCCAAGAGGGAACACCGCCGATCGCCGCGGCCATCTCCTCTCCGACCAGGGCCTCAATCTTCCGGTCTCTCAGCCAGCGGGTCAGGTCCTTCGCGAGGGCGACAGCTTCTCTGTTGTTCCGTTTTCCGATGATTCCAACTTTGTCCACGGTGCGTAAGATCAACTTCTCGCTCTCCCCAAAAGACGCTGACGGTCCTTTTGCAAGAAGAATCAAGCGCCACAAAAACCGCCTCCAGGGCGCTTGATTCG
>CAYFYO010000041.1:0-34065 GCA_964347335.1 uncultured Thermodesulfobacteriota bacterium | reverse complement strand
TTTCCTTGACTTTTGCCACCCGAGGCTATATACATGGTTATCCAACCTGAATTTAATTGATTTTATTAGTGATTTTGCTTGAAGCCAACAGGAAAAGCTATGGGGGCGGTAGATCTCTCCGTTGAGATTGGCGGCGTGAGTTTCAAGAATCCGGTCTTACCCGGCGCATCCGAGCTGGCATTGGATGAGCAATCTGCCCTCGATCTCGTCCGGGTAGGAGTCGGGGGAATCGTTACCAAGTCCTTTACCTCTCAAAAGGACCGAAGGGTGAGGGTGAGGCCCTACCAGTTTCCCCTCAGGGGTTTTGGGAACGGCTTTGAAGAATCAGGGAGCCTGTACTCTCTTTCGGCACCTCATGTGGAAGAGATGGATCGAATCATTGGAGAGAAGATCCCCCGCATTGCAGCGGTCTGCCGACGGGAAGGTGTCCCACTTGTGGTGAGCTTCTACGAAAGCTTCGACGGAGTCAATGCCTGGGCTGTTACGGCCAAGAGATTTGAAGAGGCAGGGGCCAATCTTCTGGAGCTGAATTTTTCCTCTCCCTCGTATCATCTCTCAGCCGAGGAATACGGTAAAGTGAGTGGAGCGGTGATACGGGCCGTCGCAGAGACGGTGGAGATCCCCGTCGGCCCCAAGATAAGCCCCATGGCTGAGCCCCTGTCTTCGCTGGCGAGGACATGGGTCGACTGTGGGGCTTTCTTTATTACTGCCCACAACGCGCCGAGTGGGATTATGGTCGACGTGGAAGACGAGGTTCCTTACGGAGCCCCTGCGGTTGGCGGATATGTCATGGGCAGGACCTTCCTCCCCTGGTCCCTGGCAAGAATCGTCCAAATCCAAAAGGCAGTCGATATACCCGTCATCGGCGTCGGGGGAATATTCGATTGGAGCGATGCCGTCCGGTATATCCTCTGCGGCTGCCCGGCAATTCAGATCTGTTCAAGCGCCTATTTTCGTGGTCTTCGGGTTTTTAAAGAAATACAGGCTGGAATCGTCGGCTGGATGGAGCGGAAAGGCTACGACGCTGTTGATCGGTTCAGGGGAAAGGTTCTCCCTCATATCGTGCCCTCGTCTGAGCTAAAATCCGGTGAAGAATTTCCTTACGCCATCCCTCCCGATACACCTTACATCCCGCTGATCGATCAGGAAAAATGCACACGCTGTCTTGCCTGCCAGAAGGGTTGTTTGTACAAGGTCTTTGAGGAGACGAAGAAAAGCTCCAAAAATAAGATGCTCGTCCACGATCAAAAGTGCTGGAGTTGCGGGTTCTGTGTCGGCGTCTGTCCAGAGGGAGCCATCGTCTTGGTCGATCGGAAAAACCCAAACCGCGTCGTCTGGTCAGGCAAGGGTATGGCAAGATCCTTTATCCCGTGATGGAGCTGCGCATTGGCCTATTTTAGCGTTGAAGATCTATCGATCAATTTTGGGGGCCTCAGGGCGCTCAATGCCTGCAGTTTTGATGTGAAGGAGGGGGAGATCCTCTCCCTCATCGGTCCTAACGGCGCCGGAAAGACCACGGTCTTTAACCTGATCAACGGTATTTATCGACCCCAGAGGGGCGCCATATGGTTCGATGGGGAAAACCTCTTGGGGCTGAAACCCCATGAAATCGCGATGAGAGGGATCGCTCGGACTTTTCAGAACATCGAGCTGTTTCCCCATTTGACGACCCTGGAAAACACTCTGGTGGGGTATCATCGCCAGATGCGTTCCGGCGTGGTCGGCGGGGCGCTTCTTCTCAAAAAAGTCAGAGTCGAGGAGAAAGCGTCCCGCAAGATGGCGAGCGATATCTTCAAGTTGCTGGGATTAGAGGGAACCAGTCATATTGTGGTTTCTGATCTCCCCTTTGGCATCCAGAAACGGATTGAACTTGCCCGTGCACTCGCTTCAAACCCGAGGGTATTACTCCTGGACGAACCCGCGAGTGGGTTGAATCCCCATGAGACGATGGAGCTCATGAACTTGATCAAGGAAATCAGGGATACCCGGGGGATTACGATCCTTCTGGTGGAACACGACATGCACGTGGTCATGGGGCTCTCCGACCGGATATGTGTGCTCCACTTCGGGGAGAAGATTGCCGAGGGCGTACCTGTCGATATTCAAAAGAACGCCAAGGTGATCGAAGCGTATTTGGGAGCAGAGAGAGAGTATGCTTAGATTAGACGATGTGGAGACCTTCTATGGAAATGTCCATGCACTGAAGGGGATCTCCATAGAGGTTACTGAAAAGAGCATCGTCACAATTCTTGGCGCCAATGGAGCCGGGAAAAGTACGACCCTCCGGACGATCTCCGGATTAATTCCTGCTTCCAAGGGGACTATAATATTCATGGGCGAGGAGATCAACCAGATGCCCCCCGAGCTCATCGTCAGGAAGGGAATCTCGCATGTTCCCGAGGGCAGGGACCTCTTTCCAGAGCTTACGGTTCTCGAGAATCTGAGGATGGGCGCTTATACACGGGCGGATAAGGAGGAAATCCAAGGGAACTTCGAGCGGGTTTTCAGTTCTTTCGAGGTCTTGAAAGAGAGAGAAAGCCAGTTTGCCGGGACTCTGAGTGGTGGGGAGCAGCAGATGCTCGCCATCGCGAGAGCATTGATGTCGAGTCCTAGCCTGATGTTACTCGATGAGCCTTCACTGGGCTTGGCTCCGCTGCTGGTTGAAGAGATCTTCAGGATTATCCGTGAGATCAACGCTGAGGGGACGACGATCCTCCTGGTCGAGCAAAATGCCAACATGGCGCTTCAGGCCGCCCGGTACGGTTACGTCATGGAGACAGGAAAGATCGCCCTTCATGACGTCACCGGTCAGCTCATGCAAAACGACCATGTGAGAAGGACCTACCTCGGTGTGGGATAAACAGGCAGGCCTTGGCTCGGGCCAAAGCCTGCCGAATTGAATTCACTCCTTATACCGCCGCTCCTTCAGTTTTCCGTCTCTGATGCTCAGCCACCCGGAGACCGGCTTAAATACCCCGCCCTGGACCTCCACCATAAAGCCATCTTCCTGGGCCTTGTGGTCCGTCGGTGAGAAACTCACGGGCGAGATAATGTCGCTTTTCCAATTCTTCATCCCTCTCAATGTCTTGACGAGGCTTTCCCGGGTGAGGTCTTTCCCAGTCCTTCGGACAGCTTCAGTAAAGAGCTTGGCATAGAAGTATCCGAAGAGGCTATATCGGTTGGGGACATGACCCGGCTCGAATTTCTCGAGGATCTCTCGGTACTCAACGACTCCGGGCATTTTCGAATGCACGGGATCAGGCCAGAGAGAAAGGCCCCAAACGCCCTCTCCGACTCCCCCGGCGAGGATGATGAACTTCTCGTCGGTCAGTGGACCGGAAGAGATGAGCTTGGTTTCCTTCCATCCCACTTTATGGGCCTCCTTCAGAAACATGCCTCCCGGGCCTGGCGTCAGCACCAAAAGGCAGGCGTCGAGGTTTGCGGCCTTTAGCTTTGCGACCTGCGCACTGGCATCGATGGCCTTACGGCTGATCGGCTCTGCTGCAACCAGTTCAAGCCCCATCTCACCGAGGAACTCCTTTCCCGGATCCCTGAAGGAGTATCCGTACTTGTCGTCCTGGTAGATCATCCCGATCCTTTTGAATTTCTTTTCCTTGACCAGCCACTTCAAGACGATCTCGGTCTGTTTCGGGTAGGAGGTAAAGGATGTGAAAATGTATTTTCCGCCAGAGGCGGTGTCACTCGCAGCGACTCCCTCGAATGGAACTCCCTGAAAGGGGAACAGAAGCGGAACCTTCTGTTCGCCGAGGTATTTGACCGTTGCGAAAACGGGAGAAGTTCCCTGCGATGAGAGGATCGCAAAAACTCCATCCTGCTCCACCAAGCGTATCGTATTGGCCACGGCCTTCTGAGGACTGTAGGCGTCATCGTAGTATTGGGTCTTGATCTTTCTCCCGTTGATCCCCCCCTGATCATTGATATGCTTGAAGTAAGGTTCCAAGCCGTAGTTCACCAGTTCAGTCCCGGGGAATACAAGCGGTCCGGAAAAACTGTTGGAGCACCCGACCAAGATGGAGTCGTCAGTTACCCCAACCTCTCCGGCGCTCGCAGCTCCCCCCAAGAACAAACTCACGGCAAAGAGAGGAACAAAAATTGCGATGATCTTACCGTTCAATTTCATCCTGATCACTCCTTTCTGAGTTTTTCGTCAAACTGAAGTACAGTGCCTTCTCCTCACCCCCTTTCTCTATACAGTATCTGCGTTCAACTCACTTCAATACGGCCCTATGCCCTCCTTGTCACCCCCTTGGGCTCTAGCAGTTTTTTCCACAAAAGCTCCAACATACCGCTAATGCCGTTGGGCATGAAGATCATGAATACGATGAGGGAGAGACCGAAGATGAGAACCTGGAGTTCCTGGAGACCACTCAAGAGCTGTTGCATCCCTGTGAGGATAACAGCGCCGATGATCGACCCGAGAATTGAGCCCATTCCACCGATAACGATCATGGCAATGAAGTCGATGGAAAGCTCGATGGTGAAACTGTCCGGAGAAATGTACCGGATGAGCAAAGCAAACAACCCTCCTGCTATCCCAGTATAAAAAGCACTGATGGCAAAGGCAATAGTTTTGTATCGAGCCAGATCGATTCCCATCGTCTGAGCGGCAATTTCACTCTCCCGAATGGCAATAAAAGCCCTTCCAACCCTTGTCCGAACGAGATTGATCGCCCCGATGATCATCAGAACCGTAGTGGCCATGATCAGATAGAACAGCTTCTGGTATGAATCGAAAGCAAAGCCGAAGATGACGGCCCGGGGGACGCTCAAACCGTCATCCCCACCCGTCAGACTTGACCACTGGAGAATGACCTCGCTGACGACCACGCCAAAGGCCAGGGTTGCCATGGCGATATAAAAGCCCTTCAGCCTCAGCGTCGGGATCCCGAGGAGAAAACCGATGATAGCGGTGAAGACCCCGGCCATAGGTAAGACGACGATGAAGGGAACCCACTCGACTCTCAGGGTCATAAGGGTCGTGAAATAGGCGCCGATGGCCAGAAAACCAGCATGTCCTGCCGCGATCTGCCCTGTATACCCCATGAGAAGGTTCAACCCGACCGAGACCAGCGTGTAGATGGCAAAAAGACTCAGGATAAATAACGTGTACTTTGCGACAAAGAATGGACATGCTGCCAGAATGAGACAGGCGAGAATGAAAGCTATCCGCTCTTTTGTCAGAAGCTGGCCCATTGAAGTCACCTTCTAGACTCTCTTCTTCCTTTCAACGCCCATAATCCCGGTTGGCTTGACGACCAGGACGCCAACCAGCACCATGAAGGGGATGATGTTTCTCGTCTGAGACGGCAGATAGTAAGGAACGACGTTTTCCAAAACCCCCAAAAGCATTCCCCCAGCAATGGTTCCAGGGATGCTCCCCCATCCTCCGAGGATGGCAGCGGCGAAGCCGTTGATAACGACCAACCCCATGTGGGTGCTGAGGAATACCACGGGGGCGATGAGAATCCCAGCGACTGCGGCCACAAGGGCGCTAATCGCCCAAGTCATGGCGAAAGACCGTTTGACGCTGATGCCCATCAGGAGTGCGGCGTTCTGGTTCTGAGAAACCGCGCGCATCGCGGTTCCGACTTTCGTGTACTTGAAAAATAGGTAGAGCAGTGTCATGAGAAGAAAGGTGGTCCCGATCATTCCCAAACTGGGAATATCAAGGGTGATTGAGCCAATGCGAATGAGCTTGTTTGGGAAGAGATAGGGATAGGGGAAATCGTCATGACTCCATACGTACCCCGAAAGACTTTTCATGACGATCGAAACTCCCAGGGTAATGATAAAAACATTGAAATGGGGTGCATGAATGGCCGGCCGAATGGTCAGTCTCTCCATGATCATACCCATCAGGGCCGAGGCAGGGAGGGTGAGGAGAACGGCGAGTCCAAATGGCAGCCCCAACATTTTGAAGAAGGTAAATCCGATAAACCCCGAAACCATCGACATCTCGCCCTGGGCAAAATTGACGTGCTCGGTGGTGTTATAAATGAGGTTCAGGCCAAGCGCAACCAACGAATAGATGCATCCGGTCGCGAGGCCGCTGATGATGATCTGAAGGATCAAGTCAGCTCTCCTTCTCAGATCATTAGGCGGGGATTAATCAAGAAGAATCTGCGATGCCCATACTAGTAGATCATCGATTCAAAGTCAACATTCTTTCATCGGCGATCCATTGAGTTTTGAGGGAATGCCGGGGTCGATTCGCAATACCCCTTTTGGAGTTCGCAGATTTCGCCGTCGCAGGATAAGGGAAAAAGGCAAAAGGCTCAAGAAGACGGAGTCCCCACAGATCTTCGGCTTTTGTCCTTTTACCTATGTGGATGGCCCACCGCGTCTGCAATATCGGCTAGAGACAACGGGCTTCCGTGAAACAGGGAAACGCCGCGCGTGGAAATTCCTGTTCAAAACAAGAGAGTGATCTGATATAGTATGACCTCTGGAGGGGAAATGATCAAAGAAATCGATCACATCGGCATCATTGTAAAGAATCTGGAGACTGGTATTGCCCAGTTCTCAGAACAACTCGGGTTGAGATGCGAAAGTGTGATGGAAAAGGATGATATCGGCCTGCGAATCGCCTTTTTCTCTGTCGGCGGGCTGCGGATCGAGTTGTTGGAATTCAAAAAGCCAATAATAGAGGGGGTGGACGAGATCGTCTTCGAAGGGCCAGGAATTCAACATATCGCCTTCAGGGTGGACGATTTTCAAAAAGCCCTTCAAGAGTTCAAGAATAAAGGCCTCAGGCTGTTGAAGGGTTTCCCGAGGGAAGGTGCTGCCCAGGGGCGAATCGCCTTTTTCTCTTTTGGAGAGGATGGGGACTATCTTGTCGAGATTTGCGAGTAAGGCCCGAACAGCTGACCACGGACAACCAACAACAGACAGCCACAAAAAGCCTTTGCGCGATGGAGTCGGACTTTTTGCAGAGAGTTTTCAGGGGAGTATGAGAGGATTATGAAGCGTTACAAAGAGAGACGGCTCTGGAATGAGGCGATCGAGTCAATGCCCAAGGACAAGCTGCGGGAGCTTCAGTGGAAGCGCTTGAAGAGACAGCTCCGATACGACTACGAGAACTCTATCCATTACCGGCGGAAATTCAAGGAAGCAGCGATCACCCCGAGAGACATTCAATCATTCGAGGACTTCCAGACCCTTCCGCTCATGGACAAGAACGAACACCGGCAGATCCAATTGGAGTCGGTGGAGCGGTTCGGCCATCCTTATGGACTGATCACGTGCGCCCCTCTGGAGAAGATCGTCCGGATCAGTTCCACCTCAGGAACGACCGGAATTCCCACGCTTTACACGTTGACAAAGCACGACGTCGGCGTGGTGAATGAGATGCATGCGCGAAAGTACTGGCGGGCTGGCCTGAGGCCGGGGCATGTCGTCCTGCAGGCCCTTTCCTTGAGCATGTTTACGGGTGGACTTCCTCTATCCGACGGCCTCCAGGCCATGGGGTTGTGCTGTGTTCCTGTCGGTGTGGAAGGGGGGAGCAAGAGGGTCCTTGACTTCGCCCTTCTGACTAAACCCGACGCCATCATCGCCACCCCGTCTTTCGGCGAGTACCTCATCGAAAAATGCCCCGACATCTTGGGAAAAAGCGCCGCCGAGTTAGGGCTCAAGTGGTTCTTCTGCGCTGGAGAGTCGGGAGCAGGAATTCCGTCGATGAGGGAAAGACTTCAGGATGGGTTTGGGGCTCGGGTCTTCGATCACACGGGGGGCAGCCATGCCTTTCATGGGATCTCGTGTGAAGGCGAGGGGTACCGGGGAATGCATTTCGTTTCAGCCGATCACTGCATCCTGGAACTTATCGACCCGGATATCCGTAAGCCAATCGCCATGGAGGACGGAGCCATCGGGGAGATGGTCTTTACCTTCATCGGGTGGGAGGGGGGACCCTTCCTCCGATATGCTTATGGGGATATCCTCCAGGTTTTTACCAAGCCGTGCGATTGTGGGCTGCCTGGGATGAGGTTCAAAATCATCGGCCGATCGGATGACATGCTCATCGTGAAAGGGGTCAATGTCTATCCCACAGCGCTGAAGGATGCGGTTGGCCGGTTCCATCCGCGAACCACGGGTGCAATGAGAATTCTCTTGGATCGGCCAGGCCCCATGGTCAAGCCACCGCTCAGGCTGAGAGTGGAGCATGGACGAGGCCTCGGCGAAGACCAGCGACAGATCCTGCGGCGGGAGATGAAAGCATACATGAGGGACCATTTACGGGTAAGTCCTGAGATTGAGTTGGTGCCTCCAGATTCGATCCGCCGGGAAACCCAGAAAACCCAAATGATCGAGATCCAAGAAAAGCGCGATTCATAATTTCTAAGATGAGATACAGAATTGGAATCGACGTCGGAGGAACCTTCACCGATTTTCTGCTCATGGATCAGGAGGGCAGTTCCTGGATCTACAAGAAGCCCTCGACTCCTGAAGACCCATCGATTGGGGTGATGGACGGCCTGGGGGCCATGGCCGATGATCATGGGATGGAGATCGGGGAATTCGTGCAGCATGTAAACACCATCGTCCACGGCACCACGGTTACCACGAACGCCACGCTCACCGAAACCGGTGCGAGGACGGGGCTCCTGGCGACGAAAGGACTGAGGGACGTCCTCCAGATGCGGAGGGGAATCCGGGAGGAACTATATGACAACCGATATCAGCCCCCGCGCCCCCTGGTTCCCAGGTATTTGAGGCGACCTGTGGAGGAAAGGGTCGACTACCGCGGCGAGGTTGTCATCCCTGTCCAGAAACGAGATATTCTTGAGGCCATTGAGAAATTCAAACATCACGGCGTGGAAGCGGTGGCCATTTGTTTTATGCACTCCTACGCCAACGACTGCCATGAGAAAGCTACGGCCAAAATCGTTTCCTCACACCTGCCGGAAGCCTATTTGACGATCTCTTCGGAAGTCCTTCCACAAATTAGACTCTATGATCGAGTGTCGACCACGGTATTAAACTCCTATGTGGGGTCAATCCTCAGGGGTTACCTCGAGCGCCTGGTTCGAAAGCTGAAGGATCTAAAATTCCGCGGCGTCTTCCTCGTCATGCAGTCCAACGGTGGGGTCACCTCACCCGAAGTGGCTGTGAAGTGGGCCGCAAGCACCTTGCTTTCCGGACCGGCTGCCGGGCCGATTGCTGGAATGGCCTTCACCGAAGTTCAGGGGTATCGGGATTGCATCACCGTAGACATGGGAGGGACCAGCTTCGACTCGGCGCTGATCAAGGAAAGGAAGCCACTGGTGACGACCGAGGGGGAGATCAACCGCATGAGAATTGGCCTCCCGATGCTTCAGATCAATACCATCGGTGCCGGAGGGGGCAGTATTGGCTGGATTGACGAAGGAGGATTATTACGGATGGGCCCACAAAGTGCCGGGGCGGTTCCCGGCCCGGTCTGTTACGGCAAGGGAGGGGCAAAACCCACCTGTACTGACGCCGATCTGTTGCTCGGCTATTTGAACAAGGACTATTTCTTGGGTGGCAAGATGAGGTTGGACGACGCGGCCGCCCGCGGCGCCATCGAGAAGTTTATCGCCGAACCTCTGGGATTAACCCCGGACGAGGCCGCTGCCGGGATGTATCGAGTCATCAATGTCAACATGGCTTCCGGGATTCGGGAGGTTTCGATTGAAAGGGGATATGACCCGAGGGATTTTCCACTCGTTGTGGCGGGTGGAGCGGGACCGGTCCACGCCGGGATGATCGCCATGGAGTTGGAAATTCCGATTATCATCATTCCAAAAGAATCTTCGATATTCTGTGCGGCAGGAATGCTTCTCTCTGATCTGAAGCACGACTATGTCCGTTCCTATCACTGTCTCCTCTCGGGGGCCCACAGGGGGAAGCTGAGGTCCCTTTACGAGGAAATGGAGTCCGAGGGACGGGGGATATTGGGAAGGGAGGGCATTCGGCCTGAGCAGATGGACTTGCTTTATTCCATCGATCTCCGGTATGTCGGCCAGTACCATGAGGTGCGAGTGAACTGCACGCGAGAGGAGATTGGCGGGGGAGATTTCGATTCGATTGCGGAACACTTCCACCGAACTCACGACCGTTTGTACGGTTATTGGCTAGAAGGGACGGATTTGGAGCTTGTGAACCTCAGGCTGACATGTATCGGCGAAACAGAGAAGCCGAAGTTTCAGGAAGAGCCTTACCAGGGGGAAGATTGCTCTCACCTGATCAAGGGCAAGAGACTGATCTTCTTGCCGACGACAGGGGAGTTTCAGGAGGCCGAGGTCTATGACGGAATGAAGATGGTCTTCGGCCACAAGATCAGGGGGCCCGCGATTGTCGAACAGGTGAATACAACCCTCCTTGTCCCTCCGGAATTCGACGTCCTCTGCGACCGGTACGGGAGTTACACGATGTATCTGAAATCGAAGCAATCAGAAGTCACCTCGAGACTGGGCTTGCCATGAAGAATCAGAAGATCGACCCGATCCTTGTTTCGGTCCTCCAGAGGCGATTCAAATCCATCACCGAAGAGATGGGATTGACCCTGCTCAGGACGACGCGATCGCCTATCCTGAACGAGGCGAGAGATTTCGTCACGGGACTCTATGACCATGCGGGTCGAATGCTCGAGCAGACCGAGTATATCCCTGTACTGGCCTTCGCTCTCCAACCCGTGTGCAAATACATCATCGACTATTTTGGCCACGAAATTTTTCCCGGAGATGTGATCATTCACAACGACGTCTTTAGCCAGGGGAATCAGAATGCCGATGTGGCGATCTTCATGCCGATTTTCCACGACGGTCAACTGATCGCCTGGTCTGCTTGCAAAGGACACCAGGCGGACATTGGCGGAGCCGTGGCCGGAGGTTACAACCCAGAGGCGAGGGAGGTCTGGCAAGAGGCGTTCCGGATCCCTCCCGTCAAAATCTACGAGCAGGGAATATTCAGAAAGGATGTGTGGAACCTCATCTTCGCCAACATTCGATACAAGATCGTGGAGGAGGACATCAAGGCCGAGATCGGAGGGTGCGTGGTCGGTGAGCGGGGGATCAGGGGGTTGGTCGATCGCTATGGGATGGAGACTTTTCAGGTTCATGTGGAGCATCTTTTCGAGTCTACAGAGCGGATGATGCGGAAAGAAATCGAGGCGATTCCCGACGGAACCTACCATGGCGAGAGCTTTATTTTCTACGATGGCTTTCATGAGGGGAGCAGGTTTAAGATCAACCTCACCATCACCATTCAGGGGAGTGACATCTTCTTCGATTACGCCGGGACAGACCCGCAAACGGAGGGGTTTGTCAATGCTCCATTCGGGGCGAGTGCCTCGGCCATTATGCTCACCTTTCTCATGCTGGTCAACCCGGACATTCCCCACAACGACGGCATCCTCAGGCCGATCCATATCACCATTCCTGAAGGGACGTTTTTGAACGCGCGATTCCCGGCAGCCACCACATTCGGCAACAGTATCACGGGGCCTCACTCCGACGCGATTTTCCTGGCAATGGCGGAGGCCTTACCCGAAAAAGTGACCGCCAGCTGGAATCGTATGCTCGCCTTCACCGCTGTGGGAAAAGATCCCAGGATGGGAAACAGGCCATATGTCGATATTCTCTTTAATGCCCTCAAGGGGGGCTCGGGGGCCACCCATGGCGTGGACGGATATGACCATATTGGACTTATCAACTGCGCCGGGGGCATTCTGGCTCAGGATCCGGAGATGTTCGAAATCCATGATCCCCATTTTCTCATCAAACATGAATACGTCCGCGACTCGGCTGGTGCCGGGAGGTGGAGGGGAGGCCTGGGGGTGGAGACCCGATTCCGGTTCGACGGGGAGGAGACCCGGGGGGTTGTCTTCGGTGATGGGGTCGACGAGGAGGCGAGGGCTTTCGGGCTTTTCGGGGGGAAGGCGGGCTCCATCAACCGGATCGAACTCATCCATCCCGATGGGAAGGTATACGTTCCCAAATCCAAGGAGGTCATTCCCTCGATTCCCACGGGGACCCTATTCCACGAAATCGTTGGCGGAGGCGGTGGCTATGGTGATCCTCACCTGAGGCCCATTGAAAAGGTTCTGGACGATGTGATGAATGAATTTGTTTCGGCGGAAAAGGCGGTACAGGACTACGGGGTGGTCATCGACCCGGAGACCCTTGAAGTGGACGAGCAGGCCACACAGAAGCTAAGGCGCAACGACGGAAATCATGGAGGCGACTGAGATCCCATCCGATCGGATCCCGGGCCCCTCGACAGATAAGGGTCTTCGCTGCGAAATTGTCAGGGTGGATGCATGATCGTTATCCTTGTCGCCTCTTCGTTTTGAAGCCTAAACCCTCCGGCAGGCTCACGACGAATGCAGCTGGTACTCAGCGAGTGGTCCAAATTCCTTGAGCCTCTTCTTCCCCAATGAATCGCCTTGACTGGCAATGGAGTATATAATAGTATCGCAGCGGTTATGTTCCATTTTGCACAAGACCACAGCCGACGGAGGAAGGCGGGATGATGGCCGTGACATTTATGCCCCGGATCCATTCCGAGGAGGAGCTCGAGGCAGTCCAACGAGAAGGACTCAGATGGACTGTCCGTCATGCTTATGAGGGTTCGGAGTTCTATCGAGCGAGGTTCGATGAAGTCGGCGTGAAACCCCATGACATCCAGAATCTGGATGACCTCTCGAAGATTCCCTTCACGACAGCCGATGATCTGCGCGAGGGATATCCCTTTCCGCTCCGATCAGTGCCCTTTGAAAAGATCGTTCGAATCCATGCTTCCTCGGGGACCACGGGAAAACGGAAGGTTTTGTGCTACACCCAAAAAGACATTGATGACTGGGCCGACATGTTTGCCCGGTGTTATGAGATGGCGGGTTTGAGCCAACAGGACCGGGTCCAGGTGGCGGTGGGTTATGGGGTCTGGACAGCGGGCGTTGGGTTTCAGCTGGGGTGTGAGCGATTGGGTGCGATGGCGATTCCTGTGGGTCCGGGAAATGTGGATATGCAGTGCCAGTTCCTTCAGGATTTTCAGACGACCGTGCTATGCTGCACGGCATCTATGGCTCTCCTGATGGCAGAGGAGGTAGAGAAAAGAGGTCTTCGGAAGGAGATAAAATTGAAAAAGGTCGTTCTTGGATCGGAGCGCCACAGTGATGCCATGCGTCAGCGAATTCAGGATCTTCTCGGTGTCGAAGATGTTTTTGATATTACGGGATTAACGGAGCTGTATGGGCCCGGGGCAGGGTTGGACTGTCCAAAACACGAGGGGATCCATTACTGGGCGGACTATTACATTCTCGAGCTTCTGGATCCTGAGACACTCAACCCTGTGCCACTCGGAGAGATCGGAGAGATGGTGGTTACAACACTCAGGAAAGAGGCGGCCCCGCTTGTGCGATACCGTACACGAGATATGACAAGGCTGATGGCAAATCGATGCTCCTGCGGAAGCATCCTGCCCATGCACGATCGACTCCTCGGACGAAGCGATGACATGTTTATTGTTCGGGCCGTCAATGTCTATCCAGGGCAAATTGATCATATCCTCTCCCACACGAAGGGTGTGGGATCGGAATACCAGATCCTTCTCGATAGAAGACCAGATGGAAAAGACTATATGACCGTTAAGGTGGAGCGGGAGAGGGGGAAGGCGCCGTCTGATGACCGCGAATTGTCGCAGACGATTGAAGAGGAGATCAAGAAACAGATCTTGGTGAGTGGGAGCGTGGAGATCGTGAATTACGGTGAACTCCCCAGATCAGAGCGGAAATCAAAGCGGGTATTCGATAACCGATAAGGCCTAGGCTGACTGTACTCTGGACGACAAGAGGGAGAGGGAACGGGTTGCGGCGGCAAGAGGCCTTGATGACATTTTCATTGGTTGTGAGCCTTCTGGCGGGTTCCACACTTGCCTTTGGAGGGCCGACGGTCAAGATAGGGTTGATTGTTGACCTCAGTGGGAAAGGTGGAGAAATCGGTAAGGCTGTCCGGCGGGTCTCTGAAATGGCGGTGGATCGGGTGAATGCTCAGGGTGGTGTGCAGGGGAGGCTGGTGGAACTCCTCACGTCGGACACTGGGGGAGATCCAATCCACGGAAAAGTTGTCGCCAGGGAGCTGACCTTGGACCGGGAGATCACGGCGGTTGTTGGACCGGCCGATTGGGAAACGGCAATGATGACGAAACCCTTTTTTGAGGAGACACAGACTCCAGTGATGATGCTCCCTTGGGAGGATTCGGTTATTCGAGGGGGTAAGTTCGGGATGTATGAGTGGATCTTCAGACTTCCCCTGAGAAGGAGAACTGCCCTCGAGAGAATCGGTACCTTTTTGAGGCAGCAAGGCTGGAACCGGGTGGGTCTCGTCACCGCATCGGATGGCCTCGGAAGGGAGGCGAGGGATTGGTTCGATAGGGAAGGCTCTCTGTATGGCATTGAAACGGTTGTTTACAAATCATTCATTCCGGGTGAGGACGTGGCTGACAAACTGAATCATCTGATCAAGCAAGAGCCTCAGGTGATTGTGTCATGGTGTCCGCTTCCGCATGCCGTCACGGTCGCGAGGACTCTCCAGGAGCTGGAAGCTGACCTACCCCTTTTTCAGTGCCATGAAATCTCCCCCAGAAAATATGTGGAAATGGCTGGTCCGGCTGCGAAGAAGACCCTTTTCGTATCGAACAAGATGTTGGTCTGGGAAGAATTGGAAGAAACAGATCCCCAAAAAGAGATGATTCAGGATTTTGTCCATCACTACAGAGATATTTACGGGTATGGGCGCAGGGAACCCGTGAGTCCTTTGATGGGGTATGTTTGGGACTCCATCATGATCCTCGTTCGTTGTATGAGAGCAGGGGGAACAGATCGGGTGTGGCTGCAGCATGTGATCGAGGGAACGCAGGAGCATGTCGGAATCGGTGGCGTATATGGCTTTAACCATGAGGATCATAATGGTCTGAATCCGAGTTCAACGGTGGTCATGGTGGTGGACCGGGTGTACGAGGATGGAAGCCGATGGGTTGCATCCTGGAGATTGGCAGATTAGAGCAAGGGTCTGGGATCAGAAAAAGAGCAGCAGGACGGTTGACGGGGTCGGCTGACAGCGGCCACGAGGTTATGCAGACAGCAGGACCCTGATTCCTGATACCTGCAGACTGATATTTTGGAGAGGTTACCTATGGTCAAGTTTGAGTACCTGAAGCCCAAATCGATCGATGAGGCAATTTCACTCCATCAGAGCCATGGCGAGAGGGGGAAATACATTGCCGGCGGAACCGATGTGATGGTCAAAATTAAGGAGGGGAAGCTCAGCCCTCAATATCTGATCTCCCTCAGGCACCTTCCCGGACTTGGCCGTATTGCCTATAAGGATGGAGAATTGAGAATCGGGACCCTGGTTACCCATCGAATGCTTGAACTCTCTCCAATCATCAGGAAGGATTTCCCGATTTTGACTGATGCCGTGGAAAACATCGGCTCTGTCCAGATTCGAAATGTCGCCACCATCGGAGGAAACATCGTCAACGCTGTCCCATCCGCCGACGGTGCGATTCCGCTCATTACTCTGGGGGCTCAAGTTCGGATGAGGGGGCCCAAGGGGGAGCGGTCGATGGCTCTCGAGGATATATTCATCGGTCCGGGACAAACACTTCTCGAGGCAGGTGAAATCCTTCTAGAATTTGTGGTCCCGAAACTCCCGCCTCATACAGGAGGTGCCTACTGCAAGCACACTCGGAGAGCCGCCATGGAATTGCCGATTCTTGGAGTGGCCGCTCGGATCTCACTGGCGGATGACATGAAAAGCTGTACGGAAGCCCGAATCGGGCTGGGTGTTTTGGCTCCGACACCGATGCGAGCAAAGAACGCAGAGGCTGTTCTGAAAGGCAAAAAGGTAGACGACAGGATTCTCAAGAAGGCTGGGAAAGTTGCTGCCGAGGAATGCAAGGCCAGGGACAGTGTTCGGGGAGAGGCCTGGTATCGAAGGGCGATGGTAGAGCTGCTCGTTCCGAGAATGGCAAGAGTCGCCATGGAGAGAGCAGGTTAGTCCGTAGATGATAGACTTCGGGACCCCTTCATGAGAACACACTGGTTGCGTTCCGTAGTGGACTGAGATTGATGGTTAAATCCGAAACTCGAATTTCGAAATTCGAAACAAATTCGAATGACAAAAAGGAATGTAAAACTCGATACGAGTGCGAAAAGCCTTGGAGTAGAAGGCAACCGAGCTATGGCTCGTGTTTCTCTGACAGGGGAAGAGAACAACGGCGTTTAGGATATTGGAGCAATTCGGATCTTCGAATTGTTTCGGATTTCGTGCTTCGAGCTTCGGATTTGTTTTGCCTCGTGTGGACGTCACGACGCGAAACTCTGCAATATGTTGGGTTCTACGTGTTCGCCGTCGCCAAATGGGGATATTCGGATGAAAAATACTATTTCCTTTGTCTTGAATGGAAACCAGATGGAGCTGGAGGTCGACTCTCACTGGACGCTCCTCTATCTGCTCAGAGAGCATCTGGAGTTGACGGGCACCAAGTCCGGCTGTGAAGGTGGTGAATGTGGCGCATGCACGGTGCTTGTCAACGGAAATGCAGTCAATTCGTGTCTTTTCCCCGCGATGGAAATCGAGGGCACGACCGTGACCACGATCGAGGGGATGGCCAAATCGTCTGGGGAAATCCATCCTTTGCAGCGGGCCTTTGTCGAGCATGGAGCAGTTCAGTGTGGCTACTGTACTCCTGGCATGATCATGGCCGCCACAGCGCTCCTCAAGGAAAACCCCAATCCAACAGAGGACGAGATACGCCACGCGATTGCGGGGAACCTCTGCCGCTGCACAGGCTATATTCAGATTATCAAGGCGATCCGAGTTGCCAGCGAGATCGTCTCTCAGGGTGAGGTCATGCCGAGAAAGGCCGATTAGCCGAATCAGGAGGTGAAAATGGAGGATTTCGGTTGTGTGGGAAAGCGGATTCCTAAAATCGATGCCCAGGATAAAGTCACGGGGAGATCTGTCTATATTCAAGACCTGAAGGTGCCAGGAATGCTTTACGGCAAGATCCTTCGGAGCACATACCCTCACGCGAGAATCGTTCGTAGGGATACGTCAAGGGCAAAGAGGCTCCTGGGGGTTCGGGCCGTCATTACCGCCGAAGATGTTCCGATGGTTCGTTTTGGATTTATGAAAGACCAGACGGCATTGAAGGCAGGTAAAGTCCGTTCCTACCGGGATGAGGTGGCGGCAGTGGCGGCGATCGATCCAGATATCGCGGAAGAGGCTCTTGACCTGATCGCCGTCGAATACGAGTCCCTTCCCGGCGTTTTCGATCCGGAAGACGCCATGAGGGAGGACGCGCCGCTTGTCCACGAGGAGAACAAGTCCAATCTCCTCAAGCTTCCCTGGAAACTCGTGGCAGGCGATGTGGAAAAGGGGAAAAAAGACGCTGCTTTTGTCGTGGAAGACCGATACAGAACAACGTGGGTTACCCATTGCTGTATGGGGACCGATGGGGTCATTGCTGATTTCGATCTGAGAAATAACTTGACGGTGTATCGAAACACCCAGATCCCCTCTCTGGCTCAGCGGGACTTTAATGATGCCTTGCAGGCGATGGGTCTTCAAGCCAGCAAATCGAGGGTGATTCAGCCCACCATCGGCGGAGGGTTTGGCAGCAAACTGGATACGTATGCCTTCGAGTATATCGCGATTCTTTTGGCCTATGTGACACGGAGACCGGTCAAGATCCTTCAAACCCGTGAGGAGGAGTTCCGGTACACATCCACCAGACAGCCAGCCATCATCGATATCGCTCAGGGGTGTGATCGGGATGGAAAACTCAAATTCAGGGACATCTCCATGATTTTGGACAATGGGGCCTACACCTCCTGGGGAGCCACGACGCCGTCGGTCATGATGATGCCAATATCTTCCCTCTACAAAGTGCCGAACGTCCGTTATGAGGCGAAGTGTGTTTACACCAATAACACCTGGTCTCAGGCGATGCGAGGATATGGCAACCCTCAAGCGACCTTCGCTATCGACAGCAACATGGATGAGCTGGCCCTGGAAGCGGGTTTCGATCCGATGGAGTTTAGGCTTATCAACGCGAATGAGCCGGGAGAGATCACACCGCAACGATTCAAGATTACCACTTGTGGCTTGAAGGAGTGTATTCAGGAGGTGGGAAAGCGACTCGGATGGAAGGATCGCAGAAAAGGAAAGAAAACCGAGGGTAGAGGCCTCGGGATGGCTTCGCTCATCCACGTGGGTGGCGGCGCAAGGGTCTATAAATCCGACGGTTGCGGTACCATTATCAAGCTCGACGATTTTGGAACGGTGAATGTTTTCACCGGTGCCACCGACATCGGGCAGGGCGCAGAGACCGTAATCGCCCAGATGGTGGCCGAGGAAATCGGGGTCATGCCAGAGGATGTTAACGTCATCGATAACGATACAGATGTCTGTCCCTGGGACGTGGGAGTCCACGCGAGTCGGACCACCTTTGTGGCCGGAAACTCGGCTGTCATGGCGGCTCGGAAGATAAAGGAGCAGATTCTGGAGATCGCCTCTGGGTACGTGGACCGATGGAAAGACAAAGAGGGGAACAAGCACGAGACAAAGCTCGACGAGGACCCGCAGAATCTCGTCATTAGAGACCGGATCGTCTATTCAGTCAAGGAGCCTGAAAAGAGGGTTGATCTCGGTAAGATCCTCCGGAGCGCCCACTACAGCAAAGGGGGAACCATGATCATGGCCGAGTGCTTCTACGACCCTGACAACGAGAATCTGGACCGGGAATTTAAGGGAAACCTCTCCATGACCTACGCCTATGGAACGCACGGGGTGGAGGTCGAAGTTGATCGTGAGACTGGCAAGGTGAAAATCCTGAGATATGTCGCGGCTCACGATGTGGGGCGAGCCATCAACCCGATGCTTCTCGAAGGTCAGATCTTTGGAGCGGCAGCCATGGGAACCGGTTATGCGCTGACGGAGCGGCTGATCCTCGAGAAGGGAGAGGTCATGAATGCCAACTTTCGGGATTACAAGATGCTGACCGCCAAAGACGTGATCCCGGTGGAGCCCGTCATCATTGAAACCCTCGATCAAGATGGCCCTTTTGGTGCCAAGGGAATCGGGGAACCTGGGTGTGTTCCAACGGCCCCAGCGATTGCAAACGCCATTTATGAGGCCATTGGGATACGGATAAGAGATCTGCCTATAACCCCTGAGAAAATCGTGAAAGCTCTGAAGCAGAAACAGGAGGAAACAGCGTGAGCGCAATCGCCATCCAAATCCCCTCTCGCCGAGTTAGGGTGGTGGTGGTACGCGAATTGCTAACCGAAGGCGTTTATCTCGCCGGTGCGTTCCTCGATTGGTGGGCTCAGTCTGCTCAAGCCTGTGACGATCCTAGAGTTTGGCAGGAGACCCTTTTATGAGAAAACAAAAAATTGCAGTTGTTGGAATGGGCTATGTCGGTATTCCTGCGGCCGCCCTCCTGGCTGATGTTCCCGGGTTTGATGTTACGGGGATTCAGCGGCGTAGCCAGAGATCCGGCTGGAAAATTGACGTCCTGAATGCCGGTCGTTCGCCCATCGAAGGGGATGAGCCCGGCCTGGAGGAACTCATTACCAGGATCGTTAAGAAGGGGACCTTTCGCGTTACCGACGACTTCTCCGCTCTGAGGAAGATGGACACGATCCTGATCGATGTACAGACGCCGGCCGACAGTGCAGATCACACGCCCAGCTACCTTTCTCTGAAAGAAGTCTCAAGGCGTGTCGGTGAGTATATGAAAAAAGGCGCGCTGATCATCATTGAGTCCACCGTGGCCCCCGGAACCACTCAGAATGTCGTTCAACCTATTTTGGAAAGGAAGTCCCGGATGAAGGCCGGAAGGGACTTCTATCTCGCGTACTCCTACGAGCGGGTCATGCCGGGAAGGTTGATCGAGTACATCCAGAATCTCCCACGTATCGTAGGAGGGTTTAACAAAAAGAGTGAGGAGCTCGCGGTCAGCCTTTATAAGACCATCGTCCGAGAAAAGATCTATTCGACAGACATCCTAACGGCAGAGACATCGAAGACTATGGAGAATGCCTATCGCGACGTGAATATCGCCTTTGCCAACGAGATGGCCCTGATTTGTGAGAATCTTAACGTTAATGTCTATGAGATCAGGGGCCTGATCAACTCCCGGTCAGAGCGGCACATGCATCTCCCTGGATCGGGGGTTGGCGGTCACTGCCTCCCCAAGGACACCTGGCTTCTTCGGTATGGGCTTCAGAGATATGGCGAAAGGCCTATGGAGACAGAGTTCATCTGCCTGGCGAGGCGGATCAATGAATATATGCCGATGCATATGGCCGAGATGATAGAAGTCGCCCTCAAGAAAAAGAAGATCCGCCTCAGGAATTCCAAGATTGCGGTTCTCGGGGTTGCCTACCTCGAAGATTCGGACGATACCCGAAACACCCCGGCCTACCCCCTGATTCGTGAACTCGAATCCAAGGGTGCAGAGATGATCGCCCACGACCCTCATGTGCGATGGTTTCCCGAGGCTGATTTGACGAGAGACCTTTATGGTGCCCTATCGGGGGCCGACTGTATTGCGATTGTCACCAAGCACCGAGAATACTTCAAGTTGAACCTTACAAAGGCCAAGAGTCTCATGCGAACCCCCATCATCGTCGATGGGAGGAACGTCATCAAAAGGCAGAAGGCTGAACGAGCCGGGTTCCTTTATAGAGGGATTGGGAAGGGAAAGTGAGCCTTATCCGGTGCCCGCCCGGACTTGGATAAGCTCGGCAAGGATGCTAACGGCTATCTCCTCGGGGGTTTCTGCGCCGATATCGAGTCCGATGGGAGCATGAACTCGCTTCAAGAGATCCTCAGAGACCCCCTTCTCCTTGAGGTTTTCAAGGACCATCCTCACTTTTCTTCGACTTCCAATCATGCCAATGTACCTGGCGTGGGTCTGGAGCGCCTGTTCGAGAACGATCTTATCGTGGAAGTGTCCCCGGGTCACGATGACCAGGTAGGCGTTCTCATCGATTCTCAGTTTTTCCAGGAGTCCCTCAAAGTCATCTAGGACGATCTCGTCGGCATTGGGGAATCTCTCCCGGTTGGCAAAGTCGGGTCGGTCGTCGGCCACGACGACCTTGAATTCAACTGTCTTCGCCAGGGGAACGAAATAGGTGCTGATGTGACCACAGCCGAAGACGAAAACCGTGGCCTCCGAAGTGATCGGCTCCAAAAGGACCTCAATCTCTCCCTCGTCTCTTTTGAATTGAAGAATCTTGGTTTTATTCTCTCTCAATAAAGCCTCGATCTCTGGTCTGAGACTCTCGATGAGTCCTCCGTCATCGAGCAGAGCGCCGATAGCCTGACCTTCTAGACCGATGAGCGCTTTCGATTTCTTGCCCTGGCACTGGGCACCATTGATGGAGATGATTGTCGCGAGAAGAGACTTCCCACCTCTTTTTTTGATTCGCGCGATGGTTCGATAGATCTCCAAAAGGTCTGGGGTATCGGCGAGAAGGGGTTCCACAAAAACCGTGATATTGCCTCCACAGATTGACTCTCCCTGGATTAACTCCTTAGCAGTCAACTCGAATTTGAGGATTTTTGGCTCCCCGGTTTCCATGACTCGCTTCGCTTCCCTCAAGACCTTAGCCTCGGTGGAACCCCCTCCGACGGTGCCGACAAATGATCCATTCACTCTGAGGAGCATCTTGGCCCCAACATCGCGCGGTGCAGACCCACTTCGGGTGATCACTGTCGCCAGAGCGGCAGGGGTACGCTCGGACAAAGCCTTCACGATTTCATCTTCAATGGGAACCATCATCCTTCTCCTCAATGGAGATTGGAGCCCAAAACCAGCCACGCATCATTCGGACCGCCCAGAAGTCACGAGGAAGAAGTCAGAATAGAGCTGGAATATGTCCAAAGCGAGGTACTTAACGATTGCACCCGAAATATCATTTCTCCATTTATCAGTATATCCTCATATCCTACCGCATATTTGTCTTTTAGAAAACTCTGGATCCTGACTTCTGACAGCGTCACTTATCGGTAGATCACCTCGAGAATCGGTGGTTCCAATTGCACCTGTCCGAGGATGACTCTGTCGATGCTCGGCTTTGATGAATCGAGAATCACCCTGGCGAATTCCCTGCCCTTGCGGAGCCCCTCATCAAGATCAACCTTGTTCACAAAGGGCACGATCCGAGCCGACGATGGCGCACCTCTGGTCAGCCCATCCCGGTGGGTAAGCATCAGAGATATTGCCTGGTAGGTGACCCTTTCTCCCTGAGTCAGGCCTGTGAGGCGCGAGAAGATCTGGGACCGAAACACCGTTTCTTCGCTCAGCCGAGCATCGAAACCATCGGCCCCGACGAGAGCAACAACGAGTCCTGTTGATGCGGGAATAACAGGTTCGTGCGGTGCGGGTGCTTTCAGAGGTCTTCGGGCCGCTCCATCAGCCTCAACGATGAGGTAGTCGACCCTCCCCGATTCCCACAGTTTGTCCACTTGCCGGGATGGTATCCCTTGGAGTTTTCCGTCTGTTAATCTCTGGGAGGCGACCGTGACATGGCGATTGACGTCGACTTTTTCAAGAACCGATTCATGGGCCTCTCCGAGGGAAAGGCACGGTGTTTCATCAGGCCCAGGCTCGAGGATTTTGGTCGTCGTTGTGGTGATCACTCGATGTCCTGAGGCGCTCAGTGACCTCGCCAGGAGATACATGAGGCTTGTTTTACCGCCTGCACCGACGAGGCTGATATTCTCTCGCTCCCCAAGTCCCAGGGACTGTTTTAACAAATCTTGGTATTGGATGTTTCTCATGGACTCTCAGCGTGACAGATACTCAATTCGAAGTTCCAGGAAAGATGGCTATTCGCGGCTCAAAAGTTTTTTTGAGCTGTCAGTTGCCGATTGTCAGCCGCTAGTTGTCATTTCCCATTGAAGCCGTTCACTCAGACCTGGGCCTGTCGCTTCAGCTGATGTGAACACCTGAATTCGAATCCTCATGCGACGAACCGCGGACCCAGAAGAACCGTCCTTGGCTGAGATCCTCCCCGATCTTTGGGAATCGTCGGCGGAGTTCATTCGGCTTTTTTCGTCTTCGCCCGAGAACTCTTCTTTTTCTCGAGTTTGAAGATCGACCTTGTCACGATCTTTCCTTTATGCTTGGGAAAGTCGGCGACAATGTAAACCGTTTTCCCCACGATTTTCTTGACTGTTCCCTCCATCTGCCCCTTCCCGAAGGGGAAGGTAATCTTTTCACCCGCTTCCATTCCTTCTTCCTCCCTTCTCACGGTGAAACTGCGACTTTGATCCTCGGCAGAGGCAAAAGGGCCCTTCTCGCTAGAATATAAGGGAGTCGCTTCGCTGTGTCAAAGTGAGAGATCGGATCACCGCGAGCGTGTTGATATGACCCGGTCGATGAATCAGGCGGCACGAAAAAAAAGAATGAGAATCAGCTGGGTTGAAATGGTAACGACTTGAAACAGTATCACCGCCCCAATGGCAAGCCGTGCTATCGGAAAGTTCTTGTGGATGAAAAGGAAAAGGGCGAAGAGGGAGCCGACAATAAATGCGATCAAGATGAAGGTTTCTCCTCCGATGTCCCGTATGATTCTGGCCATCGGATTTTCGGTCCCACCCATCTCATGGAGAATGTAGTAAGCCAGAAACGCATCCAAAGCATTGAGGAGGATGATTATTGTGAAGAGAAGGAGAGCGCCCGCGCTGTACCGGTCAACGTAGTATCCTCCCCGGCGATCCTCTTTTCGTCGGCATCTCGTGCGCTTGCCGCTCAAGAAGCTATACCGGCTGACCATCGGCGTTGATGTTTTTCGCCGGTCCTTCTCGTGTCGTCGCTCCGTGGCGACTTCTGGGTGATTTTGCATAAGAATTTTCCTTCTAGAAGATCCTTACATAACATCAGAACCGCAAAAGAGCAAGTTAACTTCCAACAGACAAATTCGAAATCCGAATATCCCGCCTCGGGCGGGAAATAAATTCGAGTATCCAAATGACAGAGATTCAAAACGCCGTTTGAAACATTTGGATTTTGGAATCGTTTCGTTTGAGTCCCTGGACGGAAGCTTCGCGCGTGCTTTGGATTTCGTGAGGGTCGATTGCGTTGCAGACAGACGCCGAAGTTCCCAGGGGAGGGTGATTGCAATTCACTCCTCCCTTTCAAAGGGGATTCCCAAAGCCCCTGGAGCTCCGAGTCTTTTCTTGGCGGCCTCCCATCGGGTGATCACGATGAGAACCCCGATCGTGGAGAGGTATGGAAGCATCCTGAGGACGTAGCTCGGGACCACCGTGAGCCCGGCGGCCTGGCAGTAGAATTGAAAGGCGTTGATAAAGCCGAAGAGGAGGGCCCCGGCGAGAGCCTTGAGGGGATCCCACATGGCAAAAATCACCAAGGCGATCGCAATCCATCCCTGCCCGCCTGTCATTTGTTCCTTCCATCCCGGTGTATAGGCAAGTGAGAGATACGCGCCACCGAGCCCTGCAAGGACCCCTCCAACAAAAGTGTAGAGATAGCGAAGGCCCAGGACGTTGATACCCACGGTGTCAGCGGCCGATGGATTTTCACCAATGGCTCGTAGCTGAAGACCATGTCTCGTCTTGTAGATAAAGAGGTATGCCAGGGGAATGAGGATATACGCGGGGTAGACGAGCAGATTCTGAGTGAAAATGACTTTGCCAACAATCGGAATCCGGTCCAAGGGAAAGAGGGCAAAAGGTTCGAATTTCAGGGATACTTTACCGATCAGGGATCTTCCCAGGAAATTGCTTAGGCCGATGCCGAACAGGGTAAGCGCCAATCCTGAAACGACTTGGTTGACCCTGAGGGCGATGGAGAAGAAACCGTGGATCAGGGCAAAAGCTCCTCCAACGAGCATGGCCGCCAGGACGCCAGCCCAGAGGGAGTTAAGGGAGTGAACCGCGGCGAAGGCTGTGAGGGCTCCGACCAGCATCATTCCCTCAACCCCGAGATTGAGAATGCCAGATCTTTCCGCGAAGATCTCACCGATGGTCGCGTAGAGAACGGCCATTGAAGACGAAATGGTGATCTGCGCGATGAAAAGTACCCCAGATTCCATAACGATTTACCATTGTCGGGGATCCGTCGTCAGCCCTAACGACTTGCCACTGATTTCAGTGACGACCCACGAACAGGTCACAGCGGTCAGGGATCAGCCTTCCCTGCTTCTGTCAACTGTCTCTTCAGGCTCTCCTTTTCCCCGCCAACCGACCCCTAGAAGCCGTCTAACCGTGCTTCTCCTGAACCCTGTCGACTTTGATTCAAGGTGGAGCCGATAATCCTGAAAAATCTGTCCCCCGAGGACGCAGAATAAGATCGCCCCTTCGAGAGCCAGGCTAATAGCAGACGGGACATGCATGCTGATCTGGACCTGGTCCCCACCGACCATGAGCCCCCCGAGGAGCACAGCGATCATCACGATCGATGCCGGTCGAAGCTTGCCCAACCAGGCGACGACGATCCCCACATAGCCGTTTCCCACGGCCAATCCCTGTTGGAGGCGATAGTGGATACCCGCCGTCTCTCCAATGCCTGCCAGGCCAGCGAGACCACCACTCAACACCATCACCCAGAGAATGTCTCGGGTGATATTCATTCTGGCGTACTGGGCTGCCCGAGAATTCGCTCCGACGACCCTGATTTCATAGCCCCACCGGGTATGGGCGAGGAGAAACCAAATTAGCCCGGCAGCCAGGAGTCCCATGGGCAGACCGAGATGGACTCTCGTCCCGAAGAAACGGGGGAACCATGCCATCTCCGGCAACATGGCAGTTCCCGGAAACCCTCGTCCCGCGGGGTCGCGCCATGGTCCAAAGTAGAGATGCTCTAACCAGAGGATAGCCACATAGTTGAGGAGGAGAGAGGTGATGATTTCGTTGACCTCGAACCGGGCCCTGAGTAGGCCCGGGACAAATCCCCACAGTGCCCCACCCAGAAAGCCGGCGAGAATGATCGCTGGGATCGTTAGGTGAGCTGGAATGAAGGGAGCCAGGAAGAGTGCCACACCCGCCCCCGCGATACCCCCCATGACGAGTTGGCCTTCAGCCCCAATATTCCAAATCAACATCTTTCCTGCAAGGGCAACAGAAAGACCACACAGGACCAGGGGGGTCGCCCGGACCAAGACTTCCGAAAAATTGTAAAGGTTCCCGAAGGCGCCCCTGAATATTTCGAGGTAGGCCCGGACCGGATTGACTCCCACCCAGAGGAAAAGCAATGCCCCGAGAACCAATGCCGCGAGTATGGAGACAGGAGTGAGCAGGTATCTCGGCCAGGCGAGGGGCCTGAGCCTTTTCTTAAGGCTGACTCTCATTTTTCTTTTCTTACTCCGGCCATGAGAGGTCCTATTCTCTCGAGTCCTTTCTGATCATCACAGGAAATAATGTCCATCACCTGACCTCTGAAGATGACGAGGATGCTGTCGGCAAGGGACAGAGCCTCCTTCAAGTCACCCGAGACGAGGAGAACCCCTCCATGTTCTCGCTGCTGCAGGAGGGCCTGCCAAATCTCTTCTGTGGCGCCGATGTCGAGACCTCGGGTCGGCTGCTCTGCGATGAGAAGATAGGGGCTCTGGAAGAATTCACGGGCAAGGATGAGCTTCTGAAGATTCCCTCCGGAGAGCTGTCGGGCCTTCATGGTCAGGGTAGCTGCGGCGATATTGAACTTGGAAATGAGCAAGCGCGACTGCTCTGCGACGGTTTTCCAACTCAAAAACGGCCCTCTTGAGAAGAGACCCCGATGGGTCAAGGCAAAGTTCTCGAGTAGTGGCATGTCTGGAATACTTCCTCGCCCCGTCCGATCCTCGGGCACATAGGCAACCTTGTCGAGTTTGGTCGCAATCTCTTCACCTTCCAGAAGAATTTGCCCTTTATCTCTCGGTCGGAGCCCGACAAGGGCCTCAACAAGTTCCCGTTGCCCATTCCCCGCCACCCCCAGTATGGCGAAAACCTCTCCAATCTTGACCGAAAAGGAGACGCCTTTGACGGCCAGTTCTCCGCGGTCACCCCTGACAGAGAGATTTTTCACCTCGAAAAGTGTCTTTTGGGTCTTGACGGGTTCCTTGCCCACCTCCAGAATGACCTCCCTGCCGACCATCATACGGGCCAGTTCCGTACTGACGACGCCGTCCTTTTCCCGAATTTTCTTCGGTCTCACCGTGCTCATGACCTTCCCCCGGCGCAGCACGGTAATGTAGTCGGAAATCTCCAAGACCTCTTCGAGCTTGTGAGTAATGAAGACGATGGATCTCCCCTCCTGCTTTATTTTTCTCATGGTCGCGAAGAGTCTTTCGATTTCCTGAGGCGCGAGGACCGCAGTGGGTTCGTCCATGATGAGAATGTTCACCTTTCGAAAAAGCATGCGCAGGATCTCAACCCGCTGTTGCTCCCCTACGGATAGCTCATAGACCCTCGCCTGGCCGTCGATGGCGAGCCCGTATTGGTCGGAAAGTTTCGCCACGCGCTTCTCGAGAAGTCCCATGTCGAGCCGTGTTGGTCCAGGCATCCCAAGAACGATGTTCTCTGCCACAGTGAAATTACTCACCAACTGGAAATGCTGGTGGATCATTCCGATGCCGTGATCCAGGGCATCGCTCGGTGAACGAAAAACGACGGGTTCGCCATTCAACAGGATTTCACCGGCATCGGGTTGGTAGAAGCCTGACAGGATGTTCATGAGGGTGGTCTTGCCGGCTCCATTTTCACCCAGGAGGCTGTGGATTTCCCCCTCGAGTATCCGAAAATCGATCCCATTGTTGGCGACGACACCAGGGAATTTTTTCACAATCCCTTTCATGAGGGCGGCGGGAAGTCTTGGAGAGGAAGTGGTTGACATGTTCAACCCTTTGAGTGTTCAGGGAGAAATTCGGGAGCAGGAAGGTTTCCGAGCCAATGAATCTTGTACGACAGACCCTTGTAAAGCGGTTTCACCTCCCCTTCTCGGGCGACACAATAGATGCCCAGAATTTTGAGGGCGTCCTTGTCTAGGGATTTTTTCTCGGTGATTTCGTCGAGAATGGTCGCAAGGGCCGCGATCGTTCCTCCTGTACTGATGACATCATCGATGATGATGACGCCCCGCTTTGCAGAACTCAGGAGATTGAAATCACGTTCGTAGATGACGAGATACTTGTCCCCACTGGTCACGGAGCCGCCTCCGACCTGGATGAATGGCCGCTTCCGGCCCGTCTCGATTTCCATGTGGAGCTTTCGTCTGTTGTAGGCGACAGCGAGAATCGGAACATCCAGTTCCTGGCAGACGACCTGACTGAGTTGAAGGGCCTTCTCCACCGCTGTCAGGAAAACAACTCCCTCGAGATTCGGGATATCCTCCCGAATCTTTTGGGCCAGGGCCCGACCAAAGGTCTTGTTCCATTCCGTCATTCCGACGAGATTGAACGACGCGATTTTCATCAAGCCGCCCGCTGCCGGGAGAAGGACATAGGGGAGTTCTGCCCGAAAACCGAGGTCAGGGATTTCAAATAGGTATTTCTCTCCGGTTTCTAATGTGGCAGAAAATTCCATGTGTTTCTCCTCTTTTTGCTAAGCCAACGGATGAGAACTTGACAGGTTGCGGAGTCTAATTCGGATTCAATCGCTGACCGATACTAAATTCGAAATCCGATTTCGGATTTAGTCATCAAATCGAACGACTTGACTGATACAAAGAGAACTTTCTGTCGAGAAAAACAAAAATTTCATTACAAGGCCCAAGAAGTGGCCCAGATGGCTCAAAAGGCTTCGAAGAGAGTTTTCTCCGGAGCCTTCGGCGAGGGACTTCCCGATGGCGGGTCGCTCTCTTTCTAGTCCGGTATCTCTCCGGATACACCCTCCACGAGCCATCTCATGGTGAGGAGATCCTGGTCAGTCGCCTTTTTACCGGCGGGAATGATGACTTCGCCAGCCTGGTTTCTGACTGGACCGGCAAAAATCTTGTCCATACCTTCTTTCAGGCGATCCCTTTCCGCAAGAACTTTTTTTCTCACGTCACCAGGTACAGAAGCATGAAAGGCGGAGAGCCTGATCCCGTTCTTCTCAAATCCCCACCAGACCTCTCCGGGTCGCCATGTTCCAGCCATGGCACGTTTGACGGCGTCCACATAATAGACACCCCAGTTCCATTCCGTCGAGACGAGCGCGCAATCGGCCTGTTCAGAAACGTCGATGCCATAGCCGATCGCAGGAACCCCTTTCCTACAGGCGGCCTGGCTCGACTCTGGGGTATCGGCCATCTGACGGATCAGATCATGAGCCCGGCCGGCCAGCGTCTCGGCCAGAAGTGTTTCGTTTGTGGCATCCCGCCAGCTTTTCAGCCAGACAACGGTGTTGACTTTTTTCGGGTCGTGGGCGACGCCTTTTTCCTTCAGGCCTTTCTGGAGGCCGATCGTGAAAGCGTTGATACCCCGAATCGGCTCGGGAATGGGTTGTGTGGCCACCGTCCCTACGTTTTTGTAACCCATGAGTCCAGCCATATAACCGGCAAGATACTCGGCCTGATACATGCGGACGAAATAATTCCCCATGTTCTTGTCGTTTTTCTTATAGCCAGAGCAGTGTTCAAACACGACATCTGGAAAATCCTTTGCAACGATAACCGTCGGATCCATATGTTCAAAAGTCGTTGCAAAGACGATGTCATACCCTGCCTTGGCGTATCCGCGCAATACCTGCTCGGCATTGGCGGCGAGAACTTTCTCCGTGTAGGAGACCTCGACCTGATCGCCCAGTTCCTTCTTGAGGTGCTCAATTCCTCGATAATGAGCTGTTGTCCACCCCATATCGTCGATGGTCCACAAAAGCGCGAAGGCCACCTTCGTCTTTGCAGGACTGGGTGTGCTCAGAAGCAATCCAATTCCGATCATCGCAACCAACAAAAAGACGAGTTTCTTAACCATAGTAACCCCCCTGATCAATCAATTCGAGATTCTGGTCAGTGATTGAACTCCTTGGGAACCTTCAGATCCGCTCCGATTCAAAATTCAACAAATCCAGCTGCAGATCCAGGACAGACGTGAATAAGGGGAATTTCAGTCTCACCTCCTTTGAGTAGATTTCCTGGATTTCCTGATTATAAGCACTCTGATTTTTGAATTCAACAGATTTGTTCGGCAGGCGACGGAGGCCTTGCAAACGTCTCATGGATCATTCATAATTCGGATGTTTCCGGTTCGGATTGCCGTGTGGGGGAGGATGCGGATGGTTTCTCGTGGTCTATGCCAAAAGAAGTTTAAGGCCAGGGAGCGTGGGGTATTCACGCATCATCTAACAGGCCACGGGGAGGTCGTGTCTGTTTACTCCAAGGCGATTAATCTGCTCCATCAGGACGGACTGATTGCGTCTCTGGTTCAGCGTCCGGCGCAAATGAGTGCCTTAAGCATTCGGGTCCCCTCTTTCTTTCAAACTTCAGAATCTCAGAAGACACGGGTGAAGCCGGGCGAAAGGGCGATATTTGAGGGGAGTCGGCTGATCATCAATGATCTCTGTTTCGACTTGTCCACAGGAGCGACTTGGGAAGGGCGCTTAGAAGCGAATGATCTTGAGGGTTTCTCTCTTGCAAGGCTACCGCTTTTCCAAAAGGCCCTTGTTCAGGAGGGAAAGCAAGGCGGTCTGTTGGGGCTGATTCATCCGGGAGAGAGAGAAGATCCCTTCGTGAGAAAAGCCTTTCACATACTTGACCAGGCTTTGACAATGGGGGAAGAAAGGTCATCGGGAAAAGGACTTTCGAGATTCGTCGGATTCGGAGTTGGATTCACCCCGTCGGGTGATGATTTCATATCGGGTGTTTTCCTCGGACAGGAAATTCTTGCCCTTCAGCCAGGGTCCCAGGCAAGGGCGGCTGAAGCGAAACGGGGCGAAACGATGCCCCGTGCGATACAGGGCGAAGAGATCCGGAAGGTATTGGGAAAAACCAATCACGGTGGAAGGACGCTCCTGTGGCAGGTCCTCCAGGGCCATTTCCCTTACTACCTCATTGAGGCGGTTCGGGGATTGGCGCGTGCGGGGAATACCGAGGAGATTTTGGAGACGGTCGGCCGAGCAGCCTCGTACGGGGAGACGTCCGGCACAGATGCCCTGGTGGGTCTGTTCTTTTACCTCGATTGGGTAACAAATCTTCGCGGCAAGACCCGTTGACCCATGATCAAGGCTTGGAACCATCCTCCGATGTATTTCCTCGGTTTTTCTTCCGAACCCTTGAATGGCTAAACAAATAGATAATAGAATCTGTACAGAGGAGAACGGCAATGGCCGGACGAGTTGAAAAGTCAGGTTCTGTTAGCCAATCCTCCGAAAAGTAGGTTGCTTAAAAACATCGACGAACTCAAGGAGTGAAAAACGAGGAGGTGAAGCAGGATGGAAGCCCCCAAAACCGAACAAAAAATCATAAATAATGTAAACGTGTATGAGTTGTTTAGCACGATAGATGCTGTTACAGAAACTCCTGTCATCGGGAAGTTCAAGTTTCGCGCCAAAAACAAATGGATCACGGGCGGGCACAATCACACGACGATCAAAGACTTTTACGGTGTACAGAAAGAGCACACGCATGAGAAGCCGTTTGAGTTGGATGCGGACGAACCTCCGGTTCTTCTGAGCACAGACAAAGGACCCAACCCGGTGGAGTACGCCCTGACTGCCTTGGCAGCCTGTGTGACGACTTCTCTGGTCTATCATGCGGCTGCCAAGGGAATCGAAATCAGGGGAGTGGAATCGAGATTGGAGGGCGACCTCGATCTCCGTGGCTTCCTCGGGATATCGGAGGACGTCCCGGTGGGGTATGAGAATATCCGCATGTACTTCAAGATCGATGCGGATATTTCTGATGAAGAGAAGGAAAACCTGATCCAGATGGGTCAGAAGTACTCACCGGTGTTCAACACTGTCTCAAATGCAACACCGGTCTCTGCTCAACTGGAAAGGTAGGAAAGAGAGACCGAGATGTTCTGCATTCTGGCCGGGCCTAACAGGGTTCGGCCAGAGTTTTTCTAAGGGCAATCCGCCATTCCCTATGGGGATTTCCGTCTGAGCCACATCGCTCTTATGTTTCGGCTTTGGTTCCCCTTGGCATCAAGAGAGCGAGAACAATCGCAATGAGAAAGAGTGCTGGAACATCCCCAGCGAGGTGCCCGCGCTCCACTGGATCGACGACTGCCTGGATGCCCATGATGGCGCTGTGCACGACGCTCGACCACACCGTGAACCAGATCAAGCTTTGGTGGGCATTTGGATTCCGGGAAGCCATGAGGAGAAAGACGCCGAGGGTTCCATATATGCCAACGATCATCTGCTCGAACTCAGTTTGAACAGGATAAAACCTCCAACCTGACGGCCAGATGAAAAAGAGTGGATAAATTCCGAAAATGAAGAACCCCCCCACCAGGATAAGAGCGATGCGAAGGTACTTTTCGCGCTGTGTCTGGTCCATGAATTATCCTCCTTCCTCAGCAAAGATATCTTCCCGTAGGCATGCCAAACGGAACTCCGAAATGTCCTCTGAAGAATTCTCTCATTCTGCTCCCAAATCTCGCAACTGAAATCGATGTGTAATTGGGTCGGAAGTATTGCTTGCATGGCTATCCGAAGCCATGCCTTACTTCAGTGAGGACGAATTCGAGCGGCCTTCGCTGCCTCGCAAGAGAGGACCAGTATGTGCAGAGGATCTCTCGGGTAAGTCGCATCTTGATGGTGAGGGAATTGACCGGCGGGATTCGCCGTGAGATGTTACAAGAGGTCGTCTCTACAATTCCTTCAGGAGGTGGAATATGGCTTCTTCATTTCGTCAGCAGCTCAAAGAGCTCAAGGAGCAGGTCGACGCCATGGTGGACGCGCTGCTGCGATGCAGCGATGAGGATCTAGGCCGACCTTTCGAGATGGATTTCACGGGAAGGACTTTGCGAACGAATCTCCGCGCAGCTGCCAGATATACCATCGAGGAATATCGCGTTCATGAGGGGCAGATCGGAGGGGATCAATTCAACACCGAGTGGTCAAGATCAGGCAAATCAAAAGGTGATATCGTCGCCCTGACGCCATATGATCGAAAAGAGGCAGCATGGCTTGCCGCTGAGCTCTATGTGGCGGCTGCGTCTCTGATTGCTCGATGTCTAGGCTACCCTGAAGAGCTGGTGGACGAACGCCCTAAAGAGGGGGAGTGGTGCGTCCGGGAGGTTGTCGAGCACATGATCCACATGGAGAAATCGGGAGAGTGGAGTCTGCAGCAGTTGGTTGCACGAGGGCGTGGGGAGACGGTGTCGTAATTTGGACGTCCGCCTAGACTGATACGTCTCCCATGAGGGCAGCGATGCGATTTGATGGATTCCGGAGATTCTGGTTCTTAAGGAGCCAGTTTCTATTTCTATCGGAAATAGTACGTTTTGGCCTGGGGTGGTGGGTTTCGATTTCAGTTAGTATTCGAAACTTCGACGGTGGTTTATTAACGGGAAAATGGACCTCACTGAGCACGTAGTCATGGTGGCCCCTCGTTTTCATTCATCCATTTGGATCGATTTGAAATCTGGGACTCCTGTCTTCTTCTGGGTTGAGGTTTTGATATCTTCGTGACATTTTGACCACCTAGAAACTCCAGATATTGACAAGCCATGGTGAATTTCGATTTGGGCATAGAACAACTGACCATAGGCTTGAGCTGTACCGGGGAGAACTCAACGTCAGGAGTCTCAGAGGGGAAGCACGAAAGGCGGACCATTCAGGAGTTAGGAACCCCCCGCACAACCAAAAGGGCGCGTGTCGGAAACTCTCCACCTAACGCTACCGCGCGCCGCATTTCTATCCCGACATCTGCACGCTGGGTTTGATGTGGCGGGAGCTGGAAACGGAGCTATGGAACGGATTGAGGCACCGGCACATGGCAAAAGCCGTCGGAAACAGCCACTCCCCGTCTCCTAAGGCCACCGCGCCAGTTCTCGACCCTACGGAAAACAACGGGCTTCAGATGATGTAATACTGGCCATGAATGACCTCCTTCTTATATCCTGACAATTTCGCGGGTCTGCTTGCC
>CAYFYO010000040.1:0-34223 GCA_964347335.1 uncultured Thermodesulfobacteriota bacterium | reverse complement strand
GTGACCTATTCTCCTATATCTTTCCTGTCTATGGCGTTTCGGCACTTTTGCTCATTCTCCTCTCTCTCGCTTTCCAGCTTTCCTTCACCGGTTATCATATTGAGGTCTACCTGTTGTTTTTCGCCCTTGCCATTGTACCTCAGCTCATCGGGCACTCTTCCTTCAATTGGGCCCTTAGATACCTCTCCGCGTCACTCGTTGCACTCGTCATCCTTGGAGAACCGGTTCTTTCAACGGCTTTTGCTTGGCTAATCTTGGGAGAAAAACTCACCTGGGCGAAAGTCGTTGGTGGTCTTCTTATCTTCGCTGGAATCTATCTTGCAGTCCGATATGCCATGTGGAGGGAAATCGGATCCTCTTCAAAGACCGATCTTTGATGTTTCGACCTTTTAGACCCTTGGGCCTCCGTGTTATATTCAAGAATCGAGCTGGTAACCCACTATGGAAGATTTCATTGTTGGTATTGATCTTGGTGGCACGAATTTCAGACTCGCCGCTGTGAACCTTGAAGGGACGGTCGGGGATCGAATGCATTGCCCTGTTGAAAGCGCCCGTGGAAAAGAGGCTGTCCTTGGTGATCTTGTCTCATCCATCCAGGCCTTAGCCAAAAACCAGCGTTCGACTCGGGGCAATATGCTTGCCGTGGGATTGGGGGCTCCTGGATTAATCCGCTCCGAGGAGGGTATCGTTGCAGAATCCCCAAATCTGCCGGGATGGATCGACTTCGATATCCGAACACCCGTCGAAGCCGCTCTGGGGATCCCTCTCGCCATTGAGAATGATGCCAATTGTTTTGCCTTGGGCGAGTTCTGGCTTGGGGCAGCCCAGGGGATTCGAGACTTCTGCGCGCTAACCCTTGGCACGGGAGTTGGAGGGGGAATCATTCTCAATGGCGAGATATGGCGGGGAGCCGATGGAATGGCCGGCGAGGTCGGCCATATGATCATCGAGACGGACGGACGGCCATGCAAATGCGGAAGCCACGGCTGCCTGGAGCAGTATGCCTCGGCTACAGCGATCAGGCGATTCGCTCTGGAGGCTCTGGAGAGCCACGGGAAAACCCTTCTGAGGGACTTGCGGAAAAACGCCGAAGAACTGACCGCCCAGGACGTCTTCGAAGCTGCGAAAAAGAGAGATGAATTGGCCCTAGAGATATTCCGGAAGATGGGACATTTTTTGGGAATCGGCCTTACGAATCTGATCAATCTTCTGAATGTCGATCGGATTGTTCTCGGGGGAAAGGTTTCTGGCGCCTGGGAGTTCTTTATCCATGAAACCGAAAGGACGGTGACGGAGCGAGCCTTCAAAATTCCGGCTCGAAGAGCCAAAATCGTCAAATCCCTTCTCGGTGACAACGGTGGCATTTTGGGGGCAGCCTACCTGGCCCTGAAGAAAATAGGGCGGGTCCAATGATTCCTTACGACAAGCTCTACATTTACCAAATCAACGGAAAAGTGAGCCATGGGGATAACCAGTTTCCTCCCGACTACATCGGTACTTGGTGGGAAGGAGAACATTCCTTTCTCTTTTTCTCCCAAGAGGCAGAGAGGACAATCCAGTCGGTCTTGGAAGAAGAACCGTCGCTTCGTCTCATCGACCAATTCACAATTGACTACCGAGACTGGCAAGGCGGAGACGAGATCGCACCATTTCGTGTTGGAAAAATGGTTTTCATCCCTTCCTGGGTAGAACTGGTTCCTAAGTCGGATGAAATCCCCATTATCCTCGATCCGAGTGTGGTTTTTGGAACGGGTCTCCATCCCTCAACCCGAGGTTGTTTGAAGATGCTCGGGGACGTTTACGAAAGGGAACAACCACAAAGGGTCCTCGATCTCGGAACGGGAACGGGAATTCTCGCTTTGGCCTGTGCGAAATTAGGGGCACAACGAATCCTCGCCATCGACCACAATCCGCTCGCTGTCAAAACGGCCGAGAAAAACGTGGTCCTCAACCATGAGGAGAGCCATATCGATGTCGTCAAGGGAGATGCAGAAGATCTGGTATACGAACCGTGTGACCTCGTCTGCTGTAATCTGCCCTATCAGGTCTTGGATCGGCTACTCGGTACCGAAGCATTTTTCCAGAAACGCTGGTGTATTCTATCGGGTTTCTTTGAGAGAGATGTCCAGGATGTTACTCAGAAACTTCGGCGAAGGGGAGTCCGTCTGAAGATAATCTCCCAGCGTGGGTCCTGTGGTTTATGGCAAACCATTCTGGGTTTCAATCAAGACGCCTCGGCGTAGCCCTCATCCTCGTATCGACTTTGGCAAGACCGAGACGATCCACTTCATAAACGAACTGTTAAAACAGCCTTTTTGTGATATATTTGGAGATTTCGGCCTCCCCGGATAACTCCAGGAAGGCCTTTCGCAGGGGACATAGCAAGGACGGGTATGGCGAATACAATGGGTTCACTCGTCGTCATATCGATCAGAAGAATAGGGGCGCTCTCCCTTTTCGGTTTGCAAAGGATGGGACGGATGGGCGTCTTTCTTGCCAAGGCCTTTTTCTATGCCCTGACGCCCCCGCTCAAGTTCTCCAGGGTGCTCAAGCAAATCCGATTTATCGGACTCCAATCGACCCTCGTGATTTTGCTTACCGGAGCCTTTACAGGAATGGTGCTGGGACTCCAGGGATTCTACACGCTCAGTCGGTTTGGGTCGGCGGCGCTCCTTGGGCCGATGGTTGCCCTTGCACTTATCAAAGAGCTGGGACCCGTGCTTTCTGCGCTGATGGTGACTGGAAGGGCTGGTTCGGCGGTGACTGCCGAAATTGGAATCATGCGAATCAGTGAACAGATCGATGCCCTTGAGCTCATGGGGCTCAACCCTTTTCGATATCTGGTCGTTCCCAAACTTGTGGCGGCCATCGTTGCACTTCCCCTATTAACAGCCATTTTCGATGTCGTTGGGATCCTTGGGGGCTATTTCGTGGGGGTCAAACTCCTCGGCGTGGGAGAGGGAACCTACTTTGGAGAGATGGCCAACTACGTCGACATGAAGGACATCCTGGAAGGAATTTACAAGTCACTCAGCTTCGGAGCCTTGATTACCTGGGTTTGTTGCTATAAGGGATATTACACTGGTTTCGGTGCGGAGGGGGTCAGCAAGGCGACGACCCAGGCAGTTGTCCTCTCTGCGGTTCTGATTCTTGTCTGGGATTACTTCATGACTTCTGTTCTTTTTTGAGGCGGTAAATGATCAGCGTGGAAGCCCTTTACAGATCGTTTAACGGAGTCCTTGTGCTGCGGGGTGTCTCTCTCCAAATTGAAAGGGGGGAGGTTCTTGCGTTGATCGGAGGGAGCGGCTCCGGTAAGAGCGTTCTCCTCAAACACATCTCTGGATTAATGAAACCGGATCGAGGGCGGGTCATTGTCGATGGCGAAGACATGAGCACCCTCAAGGGCAGACAGCTGGAACAAATGAGAAGCCGCTTTGGTTTTCTTTTCCAGGGTGGTGCCCTGTTCGACTCGCTCACGGTATTCGAGAATGTGGCCTTCCCCTTGCAGGAAAAAACCACAATGGGTGAAAAGGAAATCAGAGAGCGAGTCCTCTCCGAGCTTGAACAGGTCGGGTTAGCCGGATCAGAGCACAAATACCCTGCCGAGCTGAGCGGTGGAATGGTCAAACGGGCAGCCCTTGCTCGGGCCTTGGTGAGAGATCCCGAAATCATGCTCTTCGATGAACCCACAACCGGGCTCGACCCCATTATCGCGCATGCTATCCTCAACCTCATCGACTCATGTCACAAACGTCTGGGGTTCACCGGGATCATCGTTACACACCAGATACCGAAAGTATTTGATATTGTTGAGAAAGTGGCTATGCTCCATCGAGAGACCGTCCTCGTTATGGGATCACCAGAAGAAATTGCCTCGTCGAGTGACCCCATTGTCAAACAGTTCATCAGCGGGAGTATGCAGGGGCCAATCAATCCGGTAAGTTAGTCAGACCCCACACTGTCGGGAGGCCGAGAGTCTAAAATGAAGAAATTTGATCTTGAAATCGCGGTCGGGTTGTTCATCATTGTTGGGATCATCTGCCTAGGCTACCTCTCCATCAAACTCGGTAAGATGGAGATCCTCGGAAATAGAGGATACGAGGTCTATGCCCTCTTTTCAGACAGCGGGGGACTGAAGATCGGCTCGCCTGTTATGATTGCTGGTGTTGAAGTCGGACGGGTCAAGCGCATTACCCTGGAAGATTACCAAGCTCGGGTCGTTCTGAATCTCCCGAGGCAGGTTACAATCCAAGAGGACGCCATTGCTTCCATCAAGACGAAGGGACTCATCGGCCAGAAGTACATTGAAATCACACCGGGGGGATCGGAACAGATCATCCCTCCACAGGGCCGCATTCGGGAGACCGAGCCGGCGATCGATCTTGAGGAATTGATTTCCAACTTCGTTTTCGGGAAGATCTAGGAGGGGTGCATGAAGTCTACCGCTCACTGGCGGAAGTTCCTGTTGTTCCTTTTAGCTATTGCGGTTGCGTCAACAGCTCTGGCAGGAGAACCCACTGAAGAGATTAAGGAGACGACCGACAAGATTATCTCCATCCTAACTGACCCGGCCCTCAAGGATTCTTCCAAAACTGAGGAGAGAAGAAAGCTGATTCGTCAGGCCGTCGATGAACGATTCGATTGGGAGGAGTTGTCTCGCCGATCCCTTGCGAGACACTGGACCCAGCGAACTGATGAGGAGAAAAAGGAGTTTATTTCGCTCTTCAGCGACCTACTGGAGAGGACGTACATGGACAAGGTCGACTCCTATTCTGGGGAGCGGGTCTTCTACGAAGGAGAAACTCTCGATGGGAACTATGGGATTGTCAACGTCAAAATCGTAACCGAAACGGATGCTGAGATTGCAGCCGAATACCGAGTGAGAAGGAAAGAAGACGGTTGGTATGTCTATGACATTTCCATCAATGGTGTCAGCCTCGTGAACAACTATCGAACGCAGTTCAACACTATCATTTTGCAATCATCTTACGAGAACCTTGTCAAAAGGCTAAAAGCGAAGCTCGCGCAAAGATAGATTTCCGAGATCCTAAGGATGGGCCGGTTCATCTGACTGTGGGTGTTGGATGATTCAGTTATGTCGAGGGACATCGCCCGGTGGGGATAGCCGAGGCTCGAGTATTACCTGTTGGACGCTCTTCCTCTCTTTTGCCGGACTCATAGCCCTTTCCGGCTTGGGTCACGCGGGGACGCCCCCATCACTTCCGAAAGTCAACGGCTCCATCTCTATTTTGCAAGCAGACGCCGCCGTTCAATTCGCTGAGGTCAGACGAGACGAAGAGCCCCCCAGCTTTGACGAACCCGTCCCAACCATCGCCGACCCTTTGCAGCCCATCAACCGGCTTTTCTTCCATGTCAACGACAAAATCTATTTTTGGATTCTCAAGCCTGTGGCCTCCGGATACAAAAAAGTCATCCCTTTACCCGCAAGGTTGAGGGTCCGTGACTTTTTCTCCAATACGACCGCGCCAATTCGTCTGGCCAACTGTCTGTTACAGCTTAAATTCAAAAGGGCTGGGATCGAGACTGTACGTTTTGTCTTGAATACAACCGTTGGCGTGGTAGGCTTCTATGACATAGCGAAAAAGCGATTCAAACTTGCCAAACAGCAGGAGGATTTTGGTCAGACCCTGGGCTTCTACGGAATCGGGCCGGTCTTCTACATAAACTGGCCCATCTTCGGGCCTTCGAGTCTGCGTGACACTGTCGGTACGGCTGGAGACTTCTTTCTCAATCCGTGGAACTACCTGTTCGAGTCTCCCGTATTCGTCAATATCGGCATCGGCGCATATGAACGGGTGAACCACACGTCTCTGACGCTCGGCGAATACGAGGATCTCAAGGAAGCGGCCCTCGATCCCTATGTTGCTCTCAGAGACGCCTATCACCAGTCCCGCCAAACCAAGATAAAAGAGTAGAACGTCGCCCGACGCCAAAAAATGTCAATGAAATTACAAATCTGAAACTCCAATTTCACTCCTGTCTTACCGGTCAAAAGAAGACTCAGGAAATCCCGTCTGATGGTTCTAGGAGCGAGGCCTGGGGCAGCCAGGATACAAAAAGGGTATCTTTGACTGTCTTACGCCAAATACCACCTGTTTTCCTCGATATTCTCTCCTTTTCGTCGCGCTCATTATGGTACAGAACTTGCCTCAGTGCCCACCGACGCCATCGCAACCACTGGGGGAGGGAGTGCTATGGAACCAAGAGAATGGACCAATGACCTCATGTGTCTTAACTGTGGCAGCATCGTCGATTGGAAGACCTTCCAGTGCGATGCCTGTGGCCGGAATCCGAGGGTCAAAGAGCCGGTTTTCGAGATCTGCTTTCCCCTGAAACATCCGGCTTCGGAGAGCCTCGAGCGAAGAAAATACGCCCGTCATGATGTTCAGGGCGTGGTAATTCTCAACGGATCCTCTCGGGGCGAGCTCATCGACCTGTGTGAGAGAGGGGCAAGGTTCAAGACTTCCCTCCGTCTTTTTCGCGACGAGTTCATTCACGTGGATTTCTCGATTAGAGGTGTTCTAATCCACGTCAAGGCGAGAGTGATCCATGTTCAACAGGGTGTCCTAGACGAGAGATTCACCCTGGGAGTCTACTTCGAAACGATGACCCGAGACCACAGCGAGCTTCTGTGCGACCATCTGCGAGAGATCTCAGAAGAAAGAAGGGGCGATCCGCCCCGTCTCTGATAAGTTCAACCATCGGCTAGAGGATGCCGTAGTTTTCGAGGGCACTCTGGGGAGAAACCATCAGTCGGTCGAGGCCGAGCTCCTTTGAATAAGCTCCGTATAGAATACCGAGGAGTTGTGTGAAGTAGAGGACAGGGATATCAAAACGCTCGCCGTACCTGTCAGCGATCTCATTTTGCCGCATATCGAGGTTAGCCTGACAGAGGGGACAACAGACGGCGATCACGTCTGCGCCAACCTCCTTGGCCGCTCGGAGAATCTTGTGGGTCAGGTGAACGACCATATCTGCCCGAGTCAAAGTCATGCTCACCCCGCAGCATTCGGTCTTGTAAGCCCAGTCCAGTGTTTCCAGACCCGTGGACTGCAGGATCGTGTCCATGCTCATCGGGTATTCTGGGTTGTCAAAACGGCAGATCTTCGGCGGGCGGGTCAACGCACAGCCATAGTAACAGGCCACCTTAAGACCGGGTAATCGCTTTTGGACCCTCTTGCCAAGGGAATCGAGGCCAACCTCTGCGAGCATCACTTCCAAAGGATGAAAGACCCTCACTGTGCCACTGTACTGCCCATCGAGAACATCATTGACATTCTGTCTAAGATCCTCGTCATCCTGCAATTTCTGATTGGCCGCCTTCATCCGGGACAGGCAAGCAAGGCACGGGGCGATCAGCTGATCAAAGCCACTTTGCTCGGCATGGGAGAGACTCATGGCGGGAATCGCCACAGCGAGCAAATGAGACGTGGCATGAGCCGAAGAAGCTCCACAGCAAACCCAATCCCGCACTTCCTGCAGTTCAATCCCGAGGAATCGACATACCCACTTCAAAGACAAATCGTAGTCCTGAGCCGAGGCACTCAGTGAACACCCAGGAAAATATGCGTATCGCATCAGCTCGCTCCTTCAATCTCACGAATCCTAGACATCATCCGACGAAGTTCAGCAACCCCGCCGCTTTTATGTGGAAAAAGCTTTAGCCTCCCTTTTGCCAACATGGGCCATGCCATGTCGATATCCTTGAAAGGATTAACCATCTTTAGATTCAGGATCAGCGCTAAACCCATCTCATAGATTCTGCCGTACCGCTCCACCAGTTTAAGAAAAAGGCGGTGCATCGAAGGAATTTCAGGATGGGGGTTGAAGTAATCGATTCGGCCACTCATGACCAGTTCTCGGAGGCCATCAATAACTCTCACGATGTCGATATCCTGGGGACATCGGGTATTGCATGTCTCACAGGAGAGACAGATCCAGATCGTTCCCGACTGAAAAACCTCTTCTTCCAATCCCATTTGAAGGGCTCTCATCATTTCATGGGGCTTGAGGGTCATTTCATACGCTGCGGGACAACCGACAGAGCATTTTCGGCATTGGTAGCACAGATTCACGTTCTCTCCGGTGAGGGACTGAATCTCCTTGGAGAGTTTCTGACTATCCGCCGTCAGTTCGATCTTCATCATCGTCGCCTCAACCTCTTGGAAAATAATACCCTATCCTACGAATCCATGGGGTAATCCGATCTTCGTTGGCGATTGACCACTGACAACGGACAACGGACTACCACCGAGCCAACTCCTTTCCAGGGGGAACCACCTTTTCCATGGGCTTCAAACGCCTCTATCCTACCCTGAATATCTCTGCATCTAGGAAACCGTGGGTCTAGGCAAGAGTCCCGCCATCTCGGTGATCTGACCCATCTTGTGTTCCCATTCGATGGCCATAATGTGAACGCCATGGATCCCTTTCATCTCCTTTAACTCTTCGATCTGCTCCACACAGACCTTGATCCCCTCTTCTGCCGGTTTTTGCGCTTTTGCCATTCGATCGATCAATTCATCGGGAATCGTTATTCCCGAAACGTTTTTGTTCATATATCGGGCCATGCCAGCAGACTTCAGCGGAGTCACCCCGGCCAGGATGTGGACTTTTTCGAGGAGCCCCATGTCACTCGCCATCCCCATCCATTCCTTGAACCGTTTCATGTCATAGATGCACTGAGTTTGGATAAAATCGACGCCGGCCCTGATCTTCTTTGCGAGGCGGATTACACGAAATTCAAAGGGGTCACCAAACGGATTCGCTGCCGCCCCAATGAACATCTTGATCTGTCCTTCGACCTTTTCCTCTCCACCCAGAATCGTTCCCTCATCACGCATGATCCGCACGCAGTCGATGAATTGAATTGAATCCATATCATGTACGTTCTTGGCATCCACCTGATTCCCGAAGCTCTGGTGGTCCCCCGTGAGACAGAGGATGTTCTTAATGCCCAAGGCTGTCGCCCCAAAAATATCGCTCTGTATAGCGATGCGGTTTCGGTCTCTCGTGACCATCTGGGTGACCGGCTCTAGGCCCATCTCTATCAGCACGGCCCCTGTGGCGATACTCGACATCCGGACAATGGCCGTTTGATTATCGGTGATATTGATGGCATCGACATATCCTCTCAGATACTCCGCCTTCCTCTTGACCACCTCGACATCGTTCCCTTTTGGAGGACCCAACTCTCCTGTGACAGCAAATAGTCCTTTCTCCAGGAGCTTTTCCAGATGACTTCCCGATTTCATAGCTTCAGATCCTCCCTCACGATGGTTCTCGGCCCCTTATCTCGACTCTCTTTACCCCATTTCTTGACCGGAATAATCGCTTCCATTCTGTTTAGCTGACCAATGGCTTTAAGGCGGTCATAGATCTCTTGCCAGGCACACGGAACTTCATTCCCGATCTCACAATTTCCATCCTGGGAACCACCGCAGGGACCATTGAGAAGCTGCTTCGCGCAGCGGGCCACGGGACAGACACCACCCGTCAAATGGAGCACACAGTTCCCGCAGGCCTGGCATCTTTCCACCCAGACGCCGAGCTCCTCGGTTTCTCCGATGAATGTCGTGTTGAGACCCGGATAAACCGGGGTCTCCGCGAATCTCCTCACCACGGTCTGAACACCAACTCCACAAGCTATGGAGAGAACCGCTTCGACGTCTTCCACTTTCTCCTTCAACTCTTCGACGAATTCGGGCTCGCATTGCCTGGTTGAACAGTCCTCGAGGATTTCAAGCTTTTGGCCTGCTTTTCTTCTGGCCATTTTTAGAGCAGAGGCGAGGATTCCAACCTCTTTCTCGCCCCCTGCATGACAAACCGCAACACAGGCATTACACCCTGCAAGTAGAATTTTCTTGTGGGGTTCGAGAAAGTCGAGGATTTCATCAAGGGGTTTCTGCTCGGCTTTGATCATCGATCCAGACTCCTTCCTGCACAGCGGATTGGAAGAATCATACCTTTTGAATTCTTTGATGGGTCTCAGAGAAAGGTCGCTTTTCGTCTCTCAAAAACCTTTTTTCAAGCTGTCATCAGCGCTTCCCTTTTCGGCGCATCAAAGATTCCCCTCCGGTCCTTTTGTGAAAGACATGGAAAAGTCCGTCGCGAATCAACTTCGAAAATCCTCCGCGTTCAAAACCCAGAACCCCATGTACCTTCTCACTTGACAGGACTGGAGCCGAGTTTCTTGAGATCCTCAAACTTCCTGTTGACAGCCTCAGCGAACTTTGCGCCGTTATTCGTAGCCAGATTACAAAGGCCTAACCGTTCCCGTTCGAGTCCAATGCGCTCCATAATGCCATGGACATAGCCCATCCGTGCCTTTGCCATGACATTCCCCGTAAGGGACTGACAGTTTTCTTCATGGCAGGCAAAAATCAAGACACCATCCGCTCCATTTTCGAGGGCCTGAAGCATGTGAATGGCGTCAACCCGGCCCGCACAGGGAACCCGAATAACATCTAGGCTCTCGGGCACCGATAAGCCAAGTTTTCCCACCATATCGGCGGCGACATAGCCAGACTTATCACAGCAAAAAGCGACAATTCTCGGATTGAAAGCCTCCATGAAAAAACTCCTCCCTCTGATGTTACGCCCCCACCTGTAAGGAGATTTCGGCATCTGTCAGATGTTTCAATGTAATTGCCTTGGTTGGACAGGAACTCACGCAAATACCACAGCCATAGCACTGCATGGGCAGAACCCTAGCTGCCTTCCACTGGAAACCCTCTTCATATCCTCTCGTGAGATAGATATTCTGCTCAGCGTACTTCTCCACCACAATCGCCGAGTGGGGACAGACTCTGGGACAGGTTAGACAAGCCGCGCATTTTGCCGGGTCGATCTCAGCAACCGCCAAGTCATACTCATAGAAGCCCCGGGAGAGGATCTCGGTCACATCGGCGGCCGCAGCCTCCGCCTCTACGAGAGCCTCATCAAGGGGCTGAGGAAACCGACAGCCTCCAGCGATGAAAACGCCCCGGCGATTCGTCCGGACGTGCATGAACTGGGGGTTGTCGTCCATGAGAAACCCCCCCTCGTTGAGAGGAATCCCTAAGACGGTCGCAAGCATCTCATTGTCTTTCGACGGTATGAACCGCTCACTCACCACAACGAGGTCCGAGAGAATGGACAGGGAGTACTCATCTCCCCGCATCTGTGTGGAAACCTCTTTGACCTCGATATTCACCTGACCATTGACCAGTGAGAATCGAGGGGGATCGTCATACTTGACAAAAAGAACCCCCATCTCTCTTGCCTTCCGGTACTGCTGTTCCATCCCATCCAGTGACACCTTCACATCCCGGCATAATACGAAAACATCACAATCGTAGTCCTTTTTGAGGAGTATGGCATTCTTGACCGCATTCGCCGAATCGATTTTGATAGCCTCATTGACCAAATCCAAGACAAAAGTCACCGTCTTGATGGGCTCGCCCTTCTCGTCCTTTAGAGATTTTCCATGATCTCCAAGCATAACCTCCATCTCGGGAGGGGAGATGAAGCATTGATGGCCGAAGATCCCCTCGGTATTGGGCACGACTTCGTTTCCCATTGCCAGAATGACGGCTGAGCCCTGCACGACCCCCCTTTTCCCTGACGAGTCCTCCATCTTGATTCGATAGTCTCCCAGAGAGCCTTCGAGACCTTTCAGCTCAACCGATTTTTTGACGACAATTTTCGGATGCCTTTTCACTTTCTTAATCTGGTCCGCAAACCAGTTAGAGACCTCGCCGGGCCGATCATAGAAATGGGTCAGCTGGGCCGCTTTTCCTCCGATCTCTTTTGCCCGGGTCAACAGGGTGACCTGGACGTTGGCATCGGCCAGAGCGAGGGCGGCCCGCATTCCAACCACACCTCCGCCCAGAACTACAGCTTCCCTGGACAAATCGATTTTGTCCTCTTCAATCGGACTGAGATAGGTCGCCTCCTTCACGGTCTTTGCCACAATCGCTCTCGTCTTCTCCCTTGCCCTTTCGATATCTGGAATTGTCCAAGCGATTTGTTCACGAACATTCGCGACAAGAAGCATGTATGGGTTCAGTCCAGCCTCCACATCCAGGCGACGGAAGGAGGTTTCATAAACCCTCGGGCTGCCGCCCACAATCACCACCCGATCCACGCGTCTTCTGGCGAGCTTCCTAACCAGCATTTCGAGCCTCTGTGAGAGGGCGAGATTCTCGTCCTGGTAACAAGAAATCACTTGGGGAAGGCCAGAGATGTACCGAATCATCTCTTCATCGAAGAGATCAGAAAGGGCTTCCTCACAGCGATCAATCAGAACCGCAATGCGGCATCGATCCGTGGATCTCACGGGTTAGACACCTCCGAGGTATTGAACGACTTCCTGAGCCGTGGCTTTGGCGTCAGTCATGGAACTCCCGATGTCTCTGGGGCCTTTACAGGCTCCTGATACGAAGATCCCCGAATCACGGGGAGGAGAACGATAGAAGCCCTCCTCGTTTTTCGAAATGTGGAAAAGTTCAGCGATCCTTTCAGCACCTTGCCGGGGCATCATCCCAATCGACAGAACAATCAAATCAAATCCTTCCTCGACAATCTCTCCAGAGGCGGGATCGATGAATCTCATCCGGAGGTCAACGGATGTCCGATGCCCGTAAACTTTTGAGGGGAGACTGCGTATGAGACGCATTCCCTCGTCTTGCCGACACTCTTTTAAGAGCGTCTCGAAAGATCTTCCGAGGGGTTGGATATCGATATAGAAAAAGCTCGTCTGAATCTCGGGATACTGATACCTGATCGCTTTCATGAATCGCAGCGCATATGCGCAGCAGACCTTGGAACACCACAAATGGCCAATCGTCTCGTCTCGACTCCCGACACACTGAAAGAAAGCAATTTTCGAAGGGATCTGACCATCAGACGGTCGAAAGACTCCACCCTTGGACCGAAGGATCTCGTCCAGATCCTGAGCCGTGATCACGTTCTGGAACAGACCATAACCATATTCCGGCTTCTTTCCCGCATCAAAGAAATCGACTCCCGTTGCGACGAGGATCGCAGCCGCATCAAGCCGGGTTTGTTTCCCTTTCGATTGAACGCGGACCTTGAATCGACCAGGATCACCGGACACCTTTTCCACCGTACTTTGCGTCATGATGCTGATTGCGGACTTGTGGCGTACTTCCCCGGTTTGATTGTCCACAACACAGGCGAAGCACTTGTTGCATCTCTCGGAGGCCATGCATGCGAAAACGCCAGCCTGTCCCCCCAACCGCTCTCCCCTTTCAACGATCGTCGAGGGAATCCCCATTGCCGCCAGCTCAAGGGCAGCCGTAATCCCCGCAATTCCGCCGCCGATGACGACCACATTTCGATCTGTCACACCCAGCCTCCCTCTTACCACAAGGGGCAAAGCCTATCGAACACGATAGGACGATTTCTTTCCCAGAGGATTAACCAACAAAAGAACGTCGATTCAGATCTCAAGCCATGAATCGGAATAGAGGGAATGTCCCAAGAGGATCTTCGCCGTTTTAACATAATCGACCTGTTCCTTGGGGAGAGATGCCAGATCTGGTTCTTCACCCTCCACGACCCCATAGACCAGCCTTTTGATATCCTGCCTTTCGTCCCGAGCAAAGGCTTTCAGATCGTCGTCAAAAGCATCGACAATCGCCGAGGCCATGCCATACTTCTCCAGAATCATCAGGTAGGTCTGATTCAGAATCGGTCGGAGATCCTTAGGTGCGCCATTGGAAACATTGGAAAGGCCGCAGGTCGATTTCAATCCGGGTGCCATTTCTTGCAGATCTCTGAACATCTTCATAAATTCGATCATGCTTTTGACCTGATCCTGCTGGCTACTCACCGGGGTCACGATAGGATCAATCCAGATGTCTTCATTCGGGATCCCATATTCGGTCGCTTTGTTCATCAACTCGGTCGCGAGAACTCCTCTTTCAGCCTCATCCCTCGGCATCCCTTCAGGGCCCCACAGCAAGGCGACAAAGCCGGCGTTATACTGTTTGGCGAGAGGAAGCTCTGCCTCCATCCGCTCCGGCCTCGCCATAATCGAATTGATGACAGCCTTCCCTTTCTTGTTCTCATAAACCTTCAACCCGGCCCCAATCGCCTCCACGTTGGTCGTGTCCAGATAAAGGGGAAGATCAACCACCTCTTGGATGGTCTTTACCATCCATTCCATCAACTCGGCTCCCCCTTTTCGGGCTGGGCCCAGGTTGATATCGAGATAGTGCACCCCTGCCGCTGCCTCGGCGACTGCGAGTTCCTGGATGGTTTTTGCGTCACGCTCCTTCATGGCAGTTCCGATCTTTGCGACCATGACGTTCATGTTTTCACCGATGAGTTCCATCATTCCCCTCCTTGAATACGGCCATTCTGAATCCCCATAAAAAGCCACCAGTCCTTCTCAAAACTCACGCCCCATCGCGTTCGGCTTATATCACAGGGTGTCAGCTGTCGGTTATCCGCCGGTATTCACAATCGATCTTTCAAATGATTGGAAAATTGAGATGGGCCCTCAACGTCCAGGAACTTATTTCGCCTTCAGGAAAGCGGCAATGTGAGCGGCCTCCCTCGGTCCGATGGCCACCTCCCAATCTGAACCGAGTTCCTCTTCCAGGTCGCCACTGACCGCCGCAACGAGGCCGGGGATGATGATCCGCTTCTTCTTGACCTTCTCCGCAATTCCCGATTTTTTGATGAACATCCCCATCACATCTCCCACAAATTTGCCCGCTGCCCAGGCGGTCAGAACCGAAAGACCCTCCGTGTCCATCACCAGGAGATAGCTGGCAATCCGGCTTGCCTCGATTTCACCCGACACAATGAAGTAGGTCAATGCGAAATTGGTGGTTATCATCACCGGCGAATTCTCATCCGGACTCCCAATCTCATAGATCCCCTGCTTCATCGTCATCGGACGCTGTGGATCCGTATAGATATTCATACGTTCCACCAGCAGCGGAAAGAGGCTGTGCCCTTGCAAGTCCGAAAGAACAACGATCCCACCGTATTTGGCGATAAAGATAGCCGCGTAAAGGGTCTCTTTCACAGGGTCGTCGGTCATCTCACAGGCGAAAGCGATCGTGGGATATCCAAGGGGACGAAACTTTTTTTGAAGGGCTGCCCGGCGGATGAAGATCTCGTCGTCAAATGCCTTTCGCAGCGTTCTTGATCCCGGGTCTAAGACGATATCCTTTATCCCTGCCTGATCCAGTTTGGTGGTGAGCTGAGAGAGTTCGTCCAGGTCCTTCGCCTTCACGGCCAGGGGACAATTATGCTCTTTGGCGAATCCCACCAGCGCATCAGCGTTCCCGTTCGTCACCGCATGGATCAGGGGGACACGGTCGGCGCAGACTTTAAGCCCCGCGGCCAGAACGTCGGTCTTCTCGCTCATCAAAATCAGGCACGCATCGGTCTCCTGCTTGACCTTTTCGACCAGTCCGACAAACTTCTTTGGATCTCCAGACGCATCCTTCACAGCGACGAGTTCAGGCCTAAGCGTGAGCCCAACGCGCTCAAACCGCAGCTCATTGAAACATTTGAGCTTTCTGCCGATTTCAGCATTATCCATGCCGTCACTGACCAAGACGGCAAGGCCAGGTGCATTCACAAAGGTCTTCTCGTGGCGGAATAGAACGGTCTCGCCTCCGATCTTCACGGTATTCTCCCCCGTGCCAATGGTCAGAGGTCTGATGGGAGGTGCCGAGGCTTCTGCCAGCTGCGCCTTTGCCTCGTCTGAAACGTATGGACAAGAGGCCAATTCGGCTTTCCCTGCTGCCAAGGCCATGGCAAAAGCCAGACACGTGGGGACCCCGCACTCGCCGCAATTGGTTTTTGGAAGCAGCTTAAAGATCTGGATTCCCGTGAGTCCCATTTTTCTCCCTCCTCTTCTTCCTGCCAAGGGACGGATTTTTGGGCATCCAAGACGCGCCTCAGGGGCCAGCCCACATCCAACAGAGGCCCCTGAGCATGAAGGAATTCATCCGAGAATGGGATCCATGGTCAGGGCGGGATGTTGTTTCTCCTCGAGAAAGGGAAGGATCTCCTCTTCTGTCTCGCCGACTGCCTCATCGGCAATCCTGTCCATAAGATCGGGGATACCCATTTCCTCGGCCCGCTTGTCGAATCGCTCCTTGATTTCCTCCTTGAGCATCTTGGGCATCCACACCAGTCTCTTTATTCCTCCCTCGGCGCGTAGGAATTTCCTTTGGGTAATGTTGTACTTCCCGTGTCCCACAAATCCAGGCGTGATCACGCCTCCACCCACAGAACCGGCCAGCGTGGTAAACTTCATACCAGAAGGGGTCATCCCGAGATAATCTCGGTTCACCGTCATGATCCCGTTGCACATGGGAAGGACCGCCGCAATACATTCACAACACCCGCATGTCGTCATGGGATCATTGACGATGCTATAGAAGTTGTAATGATCAAAGGTCCCGCGAGACGCCTTTTGGAGGAATTCATTGCATCCCCTCCACTGGCCGAGCTGTTCATCGACAATCTCCCCCTTCTCCACCGGCTGGTTGGGACCGGTTGGGTTGATCTCGAACGAAGCCTTACAGTCCATCCAGTTGTAAGCGCCACAGAGTCCCGTCCGCTCGGGGCTGATAATGCACACATGATTCGGGGCAAAGGATTGGCACAAGGTGCATGAGTAGAACATATCCGTCGTCTCATCCGTCATGCCCTCAATTCGTGCATCGCGCTTCGCATAGACTGCCCTTGCCTCTTCTAGGATCTTCTTCACCTTTTCCTCTTCGGTGTAAATCTTCACCTGAATCTTATCAAAGGTGGCTCCAAAATCCTGATGGAGTTTGGCGTGCAGGATCTTGCCAATGTCCTCCAGCTTGAAACCCTTTTCGACGGCCTGTTTGCTGATCCGGATCCAGGCAATATCCCTCTGGCCGATGTGCATCACCCCCTGGGCATAGTTGATGAGGTGGTGAATCTGGCGTTCCAGAATGGGCTCAAAATCCTCTTCGAAACTCCTGCCTGCCACCTCCCCCACAATGGCGATCGGCAGTTGAGCCGGTGGCTGGACATCGGCAATATCGGGACCGACGAGTTCAACCTTTCCGTCCTCCACTTGGTCCATCTCTTTCGTGGTGATCCATTCCACGGCCTGGGTTCTTCCACCACCCATCTCCAGGTGGATGTCGTCTCCCCGCACCCGCTCTCCCTCGAAAGCGGGGCCGTATGACACAGGAACAGGCACCTCCGAAACAGCGACCTTAAGGCCCCTCACCTCCACGGCGCGCTGGACAATTTGATCGTGGGGCACATTGGAGACGACGTGCTCATAGGTGCAGATTCCAGTGGGCAGAACCTCCGGGATCGGCGTATCAGCGATCGTCGGAAAACCCCAATTGATCGCACCGGCCGCATTGGCGTACCACTCATCTGTTACAAAACCGAGGGGCATGACGAAGGCAAAAGTCCTGTCCTTGTTATAGATGAGATTCCGCCGGAATTGGCCCGGTTTCACACCCCCAAATGACATCGCCACACGACAGGCAAACCCCATAGCGAAGACAGCAGCGGTGATATCCGGGCCGAAGGAGACGAGCCTTGTCGGCCACCCAACCTGGACATTTGCCTCTTGGAGCTGCTCACTGAAATGCTTCCCTTCGTTTTCGGCACACATGAAAACATAGAGGTTCTTCTCCTGGAGTTCTGTGGCAATCTTCTTGGCGGTTTCAGGATCGGGAGCCGCACCCGCGATAGCCGCAAACCCCGGCGCCGTTCCATCGACAAACTCGATTCCTCTTTTCCTGAGGATGACATCGTCAGCGGCACCGAGCCAGAGTTTATCATCGGTTGGGTCCTCCTGCTTGGTGTAGAAGTCGGGCTCTTTCAAATACCGGATCGCCTCGATGATTTCCTCGGCAAAAAATGTCGCCATCCCTGCATCGAGGGCTGGTGCTAAGTATGGAAGGGGCGATGTCTCCTTGACGAGCGGTGGCAGGAGCGTTCGACATCGATCGAGGACCCGCTCCATGTCACCCAATTTCTCCACGGGGATACCGAGGATGGCATAGATGATCGGGAGGTAATATGCCGTGTTTGGGAAACCAACCGGCTCATTCGGCCCGCACTGATCCACTGCCTCCTTGAACTCTTTTTCGGCCCTTGCCACAATCTTGTGGGCTCCTCTGATCGCGGCTGAACAGATTATCTTGGACACTTTAGTTCCTCCTTCAGCAAAGTGTGGTGGCTAGGCAGCTTCCAATTCACGTCGTTTCGCCATATCATAGAGTACCCGTTCTCTCTTCTTGTCGATTCCGAGAGCCCTCCGCTTGACGTCAATATGCTCGATCATCTTTCCGGCGGCTTTGATGGGGTCTGGGTCAAAGTCCCATCGACCCTTGAAGATCTCTTCAAATCCCTCAAAAAGATACTTCGTGACCTCTTCGTCTCCCAGGGTTGGCCATGTCACGCCGAATACGGTATAGACCCCAGACGCAACGAAGTAGTGGCCGATAGATATTGCCTTCTCACTCATCCATTCCGGCGCCGCGCCGGCTGCCGGAAGATCGCTGATGTCGTCTCCCAGACCGCCGTCCTTGACCACTGCCGTGGCTGCCATGAGTATGCGGCTATTGTCCACACAAGCTCCCATATGAAGAACAGGCGGGATCCCAACAGCCTCACAGACAGAGGCCAGTCCCTTTCCGGCGTGCTTGTGGGCTGCCTCAGGCGTCAAGAGACCGTATTTACCTGCAGCCATCGCACTGCAGCCAGTAGTCAAAACGATCACATCGTTTCCGATGAGCTCGAGAATCATCTTCAGATGGGCATCATCGTGAACGGTCCGTGCGTTGTTGCAACCAACAACACCGGCGATTCCCCGAATCCGCCCGTTGATGATATTGTCGTTGAGCGGCCGGTAAGAGGCTCGATAGAGCCCTCCCAGCAGATAGTTAATCGTCTCATGGCTAAACCCGACTACCGTGTCAACGCTCTGAGCGGGAATTTGAACTTCGGCCTTTCGGTTTGGAAAGTTGTCGATCGCTTCCCGAACTATCCTCTTGGCGACATTCAGACCGTCATGGTGGGCGAATTCAATGTGTGTCGCCCCTTGGATGTGTGCCCGAGGATCGGTGGTGATGAGTTTCGTATGGTAGCAACGGGCGACATCGACCAGGGATTGCATCTCACACTGCACATCCACGGTCATCGCTTCGACGGCTCCGGTGATGATAGCAAGCTCCTGCTGGAGGAAGTTCCCCCCCACCGGGATTCCATGACGCATCAGGACCTCATTCGCGCTACAGCACATTCCAGCCAGGTTAATCCCTTGTGCCCCTTTTGACTTCGCATACTTCTGCAGCTCAGGATCCTGCGATGCCAGAACCAACATCTCTGGGAGAAGTGGCTCGTGGCCGTGCACCACGACGTTGACATGATCCTCTTTCAGCACACCCAGATTGATCTGACTAGCTACTGGCACGGGGTCTCCAAAGAGGATGTCCTGAAGTTCCGTGGAAATCATGGATCCGCCCCAGCCGTCCGAGAGTGCACATCGGGCCGCCGCTTTGAGGAGGTTTTTATAGTCCTGATCGACCCCCATATGCGTCCGGTGCATAAGATCGACAACCTCCCGATCGACTCCCCGGGGCATGGTTCCTGTCTCGCGCCAGAGCTCCTGGCGTTTCAAGGGCGCCCGTTTCACGAAGAGGACCTCTCCTTCCTGGCGACCAAACTCGGAGAGGGCGATCTCTCCAACCTCGATCGCAATATCCTTGAGGTCGCGGTTGCCAATTTCCACCCCGAAATCCATGGCGAGTTGATAGAGTTTCTGCTCGTCCTTGATCTCAAAATCCGAGACCTCGCCTTTGGCTGTTGCCAAGAAAAGCTCTGCAACGCCTCGGGCATGGTCACCATGGGCTGCCGCGCCAGCTGCAACCATCCGGGCGAAGTTTCTTGCTGAAATGGTCTCCGCCGTCGCGCCGCAGACACCCACCGGCCTCACGGCACCTTCTTTTTTCGGCGCCTGAACACGGCAGGGCCCCATAGAACAGTGCTTACAACAGCTTCCCTCGGCCCCAATCGGGCAGGGTTTCATCCTGGCGGCTCGATCAAAGACGGTTTCTACACCGTCGGCCGCGGCCTTTTCGATCATCTCGAGACTGGCTTGATCCACACTCTTGGCTCCTGTCTCTGCCATCGTATGCCTCCTAATCACTCTCGATTTTTACTCGCTTCTCACGCGGCTGTCGTCAACTCGCCGATCATCTCTCTGACCTGTTTAACCGCCTCTGGATGACGCATGACCAGAATGTCGGCACCGGCAAGGAGGAGGACAACTGCCGTAACCGCCTCCATGAGCATCCCCCGCTTTTCAGGATCTCCCATGGTGGGAGCTTCCTCTGCTGTCAGTTTCGCTTCTTTTGTTTTCCAGACTTCTCTGGCAAGATTGCAAATCATGGGAAACTGAAGCCGCTCGTCTTGTTGGGTCAGAGCAGCCATTCGGATTCGTTCCATCACCGAATATGTGTATTCAATTCCGTACCCGAGTCCGCCGGTGGTTGGATCCACGATAATCTGTTCGTCTGCAACTCCGAGATTCCCGAGAAGGATGTTCAGTTGTTTGGCAAGGTTGATGTCGATCGGAGTCGAGGCAATGGCCGTGTGCTTGTATCCGATCGCGCCGGCTCCGACTTGTTTGTAATTTCCTTCCACCACCGGACCAATAATCAGATGCTTGCCCTCGCAGACTTCGGCCACCTTCCGAAGGACCTCGGCATCCTTGTCATCGTTATCGACCCCCCAGACGATGAGTGGAACGTCGATGGCGTCGGCCACCTTTTTGGCTGTTTGGGCGGCCTCATCGGCCGGCCGATCCAGGCCATTCGGGTCAGTGCTAATCAAATGAAGGCAAATCATGTCGGCCTTGTATTCATCCACATTTTTCTTCGCCCACGCGACAGGATCATCTGTCACACCGGCGAAGGGTTTTAGGGCAGCCTCCGGCCAGTCCTCTGGAGGCATGTCATAGACCTCCATGGCGATCCGAGGTGCGTTTGGCATATCACCCTCAAATAGATAGAAGGGGTACGAGCTTTCGTCTCCCACGGCGATGGTTTTGTCGCCTTTTCCGATCTCCACTCGCTTGATCTTTCCGGTATACGTGATCTTCGGTATTTCAAAAGCCACGCTGACCACCTCCCCCAGTCACCGGGTCCTAAGCCGGCGTCTTCCGCTTTTCACTGCCATGCCACTCTTCGCTAAACCAGTACCTCTCGCCGCTCTTCAGGTATTCAAGCATCTCATCTCGCGACTTCAGTTTCTTCCGCCATTCGTAGGGTGTATCCGGCTTCCCGTCGTCAAAAGTAGCCCCCAGAACCTTGACCTTCTTCCCGTCAAAAGACTTCTTCTCCTCAAGTTTCTCTTTCATGACTCCTCCTTTGATGTGCAGGTGTGCGTTGTCGGTTGTCCGTAGTCAGTTCTAACGACGACTTCAGTGATCACACACAAATGACGATCGACTCCCATCACGTTATGCGAGTCCGGCAGCGAGCTTAGCCGCTTTGACGGTATTCATCATCAACATGGTGATCGTCATGGGGCCAACCCCTCCCGGCACAGGGGTGATCATGCTGGCCTTTTCCTTCACAGTTTCGAAATCGACATCGCCACAGAGTTTCGCCTTCCCCTCAGGGGTCTTTCCGATTCGATTGACACCCACGTCAATAATCACCGCCCCCTCTTTCACCATGTCCGCCGTTACGGCCTTCGGTTTTCCCGCAGCGACAATCAGAATATCGGCCCTCTGCGTATGGAAGGCCATATCCTTTGTTCGGGTATGACATACGGTGACTGTCGCATTTGCCCCTTCAGCCTTCTGCAGCAGAATGTTGGCAATCGGTTTCCCCACAATATTGCTCCGGCCCACGACAACGACTTCAGCTCCTTCAATCTGCGCCCCTGAACGAATGAGGAGTTGCTGAATACCGGCCGGTGTGCACGGGAGATAATCGGGTTCCCCGATCATCAATTTACCCACATTGATCGGATGAAATCCATCAACATCTTTTTTCGGATCAATCGCATAGAGGATTTTGTTTTCATCCATGTGCTTGGGCAGGGGGAGCTGAACCAGAATGCCATGGATCTTCGGATCCTTGTTATACTTCTCGATTAATGTCAAGAGGTCATTCTCCGATATGTTCTCCGACTGATTGTCCTGAACCGAATAAAAGCCGAGTTCGTGTGCAGTCCTCTGTTTGGCCGTCACATAACTGACTGATGCCGCGTTTTCCCCCACCAAAATGGTCACCAAACCGGGTTCTACGTTATGGTCTTTTTTGAGTTTATCGACCTGACCCTTCAGTTCCTCCCGAATCTGTGTGGCGACTTCTTTCCCGCTAATGATTTTTGCTGCCATTTCTCCTCCCCCCTCAGAACCCAATCGCCCACAACCTCTCTCATCCCTGGCCGAAGGAGTGATTGGGTCTATGCCAAGTTCTCAGATGATATCGCCAAAGCCCACGGTCATCCGTCAAGATCCCTTGTTGTCCATCCTATGGAACCAGCTTCTCGAATATCCCCCAGGATGATCGAAGGGCTTTTGAATCCACAGGTAATGCGAAAGTAGGTTTCCCCTCGATATCGAACTCCGAAACGATCGGGTCGGCAGGTATCCACCCCCCGACAGACATTGAGAGTCTCTCGGCCTGGGCTGTGATCTCTGCTTGGAGGCCATTCTGAACACGATTCAACAGGAGAACCGACTGTCTCACATCTAGCTGAAGCTCTTTAATCAAGTCGCGGATTCGTGCGGCAGTGACTACCCCACGAACACTCGGGTCGGATATGATCAAGAGGAGATCCACATTCCGGGTTGTCATCCGACTGAAGTGCTCCATCCCCGCTTCGTTGTCGATCACCACATAGGGGTAATTTCCTGCCAAAAGATCAATACATTTCCGAGCCAATGTATTCGCAGCGCAGTAACACCCCGGTCCCTCAGGTCTTCCCATGGCAATGAGATCAAAACCCTCTTTCTCAACCAAAGCCTCCTGAATCTTGTATTCAAACCAGACGTCCTTCGTCATTCCTACGGGAACGTCTCTCTTCATCAGATCCCTGGCCTCTCCAATTGTTGGACCGATCTCAACCCCGAGAACCTCGTTGAGATTCGCATTGGCGTCCGCGTCAACAGCCAGAACCGGTTTCTTCCCCTTCTCTAAGAGGTATCGGACCAAGAGTCCCACGACCGTCGTTTTTCCAGTGCCCCCCTTTCCCGAAACAGCAATCGTGAAAGACATGGTTTTGTCTATCCCTCTCTTGACTCTGAATTGTGAGACCAAGCGAGCATTCACCCGCCTTCAAACCCCGATCTTCTCCCGGCTAGGACGCGCTTTCCCAGTGGAAGGCGAAATAGAGAAGCTTCGGATTTTCGTGTGCTATCCCATAGGAAGGGGACAAAAGTAGAGAATTGACGGTGTTTAGGCGGCAAAATGTATAAAATTGAGGTGACATTTTATTATATCGGTTTTATCTCTCCCTTTTCAAGAGAACTGGTTTACTCCACCCTTGCGGCAGAGTAACCCCGAACCTTCAGTTCCCACTTGGACTCCTAGAAAAGTCCCTTCACCTTTCCCGTATTTACATCGACGTCGACCCTTCGGAAGGCGGGATCAGAGGCGGTTCCAGGCATCAGCCGAATGTCCCCAGCAACCGGGACCACGAAACCAGCTCCCCGGTAGGTCAGGATGTCCCGAATGGGAAGGGTCCAGCCTTTGGGCGCCCCCTTGATTGTTGGATCATGAGTCAGGCTCAAATGGGTCTTGACCATACAGGTCGCAAGCTTGCTCAATTCAGGGTCAGCTTCCATCCGTTTGGCCTTCTCCTCTGCCGCGGGTGTGTACGTGACTCCGCCTCCTCCATAAACCTCCTTGGTAATCGTTTCAATCCGTTGACGTAGGGGCATCTCGTCAGGATAGAGAAGCTTGAAGCTGCTCTTATCCTCACATGCCTCAATAGCCGCATCGGCCAATTCGAGGGCGCCTTCTCCCCCTTTCAGCCAGTGTTCCGAAACAGCCACCCGTGCTCCGGCTGCTTCACAGTGCTTTCGCAACAGGGCGATCTCATCTTTGGTGTCCGTGTGAAAACTGTTAATACAAACAACCGGATTAATCCCTGCCTTCTTGACGGTCTCAATATGGGCAAGGACATTTGGAATGCCTTTTTCAAGGAGCTCAAGATTCTCACTGGTGTAGGCCCGATCCAGAGGCTGCCCCGGCGCCACTCTGGGACCGCCGCCGTGCATCTTGAGGGCTCTGATGGTCGAGACAATAACCGAACAATGAGGGACTAACCCACTGAACCGGCATTTGATATTCCAGAATTTTTCAAAACCGATATCAGCGCCAAAACCGCTCTCAGTCACATGATAGTCGCTCAGCTTCAGGCAAACCTCATCGGCCACGATAGAAGACTGGCCTACGGCAATATTGGCGAACGGGCCCGCATGGACCAGGACAGGCTGGCCTTCCAAAGACTGAAGAAGATTGGGATTCATGGCTTTCACCATCCAGGCAGTCATGGCGCCTGCCACCTCAAGATCTGTCGTCGTAATGGGTTGACCCTGCTTATCGTAGGCGACCACGACCCGACCGATCCGCTCCCTCAGATCTTTCAAGTCTTTGAAGACGGAGAGAATCGCCATGATTTCTGAGCTCACGGAGATCGCAAAACCGGACTGCATCATGAATCCGTCCATCTTCCCTCCAATTCCGATAATGATGTCCCTGAGGGCCTGAGCGCAGAAATCCATGATCCACCTCATCTCCACGTTTCGCGGATCGATGTTGAGCCGCTTCAGTCCTTTCTTGGCAAGCGTTTCATCGTCATAGTTAAACTCATGCTGGAGACGAGACGTAACGGCCACCATGGCCAGATTGTGGGCATTGGTCACGTTATCAATGTCACCAGTTAGCCCCAGTGAAAAGGCGGTCAGTGGGATGCACTGCGAAAGACCCCCGCCTGCAGCACTTCCCTTGATATTGAAGGTCGGACCGCCAGAAGGCTGCCGAATGGCACCCGTGACATTCTTACCCCTCAAAGCAAGCCCCGGTACCAACCCCATGGACGTGGTGGTCTTTCCCTCCCCCAAAGGCGTGGGCGTGATGGCCGTGACCTCAATATATTTTGCGTTAGGCCGATCCTTCAACCGGTTCAAAACCTTCATGAAATCGATTTTGCCCAGGGTATGCCCCATGGGAATCAATTCTTCCTTTTCAAGACCCATTTCTTCGGCCAACTGAAAGACCGACTTCATATCCTTTTCGACTGCTTCTGCAATCTGCCAGTCCGCCATTTTTGTTGGATCAAGACCTTTCAGAGACATGGATTCCCTCCTCCTTCACTGATGAGTTTCCTATAGTGAGTGTTTGGATATAGGATATCGACTGACCTACAACAATCGAACTCAACCCAACAGGCCCTCCCTCTCAGGTCTCCCGGCCAATTTTGGGACTATGTGATAATCTGCACAATGTACGGCATTCAAAAGAGGTTGTCAAGAAAAAAATCCCGGAGCTTCCCGATTTTCAAAGGAAAACACGATCGCCCAAAAAACCCATTTACTTAGGGAAAAGGACGAAAATGAAGAGATGAAGTGAGAGATTCGTGTAGATACCTGCCATCACATCGTCAGCCACAACCCCATATCCGCCTTTCAAAGTCCCAAGCCTCTTTACGGGAAAGGGCTTGACGATGTCAAAGAACCGAAAGAGTAGAAATCCTGAGATGACATACAGCGGGACCGGTGGCAGGAATGCCATCGCGACCAGGAAACCGCCCACCTCATCAATCACAATATGTTTGCTGTCCCTTTGGAGAAAAATAGGTTCCGCACTTCCAGAAAACCAACAGGACATGAATAAGAAAGCCACCACCGTCAGCCCATAGTAAAAAAAGGGAAGCCTGGAAAGGACAATATACAGAGGCACTGCGACAAGAGTACCTGCGGTTCCTGGGGCAACCGGCATGTACCCGGAATAGATACCCGTTGCGAAGATTATGATGAGATGACGAAAAACCGGCTGCTCCACGAGTTTTCCATACGGGTAGGCAAATGCTTTCCCCTCTAACGATTCACTTTCACCTCACCCTGACCTGGAAATCTTAGCAGAATAAGGTTAACACCATCGGAGGCTAATTCTTTGGCACTCACCCACCTTCCCCCTCGCCGAATAAAGGATGGGAAACCAAGGATATCCTCCGAAAGAGGCCTCTGGGTTTCATCGAATTTTGCTCGCCAAAGCAATCTCCCATCCTTCCCATCAAAGAGAAAAGCGACAAAGGTAACAGACGCTGGCCGTCGGGCACCCCAGTCACTGCCGATTCTCTCCCTGTACTGGAAGATCCATCCCATAAGCACACTGTCCGCATTCAAAGCAGAGGCAAGCCGCTGAGCCAAGACCTCAGGCCTCCCCTCCAGATGTCCCACCTTTGAGAGCACCCTCTCCACCATCTCAGGAGCTACTAGGTTGTACCCATCACGGCTTAAGTCCCGCCGGAAAAGGCCTGTGACGATCGCTGGCCCCTCAGGAGCCACCTGTCCCACGGTCAAGTATCCCTCACATCTCGGACAACGAACCAAAAGCCGGCCAGGTTCCTCTGGGCGGCTGACAAAAAAAGGAACGAGGATGATAATCCCAGGATCTTCACCGGTCGGGGAAACGGATTCACTGTCTCGCACCCTTGGCCCATTGCAGGTCATGACGGATATTCCGACTGTCCATATCACGATCGAAAAGCCAATTCTTCTGGGGATGCTCATCGCTCTTCCCTCGACACAACTCGAAATGTGAATTCCTCGAGTCTCTCGACCCCTTCATCCACCCGAAAATAGATCACCTGACCCTATTTCACGACTATCCGACTCTTCGGATCCGCGCGCCTATACGGGATAGCTTGCCCTCTAAATTCTCGTATCCCCTGTCCAAATGATACACTCTTGAAATTTCGGTCCTTCCATTAGCCGCGAGCCCTGCCAACACAAGAGAGGCACTGGCCCTGAGATCGGTTGCCATGACTTGGGCTCCACTCAGCTGCCTAACACCTGTCACGATGGCACTATTGGATTCTATCTTTATGTCCGCACCCATTCGCCTGAGCTCACTGACATGAATAAAGCGATTTTCGAAAACCGTCTCAGAAATCACGCTCAGGCCACGGGTTAGACACATTAGAACCATGATTTGAGCTTGCATATCTGTCGGAAAACCTGGGTAGGGGAGCGTCTTCACGTCCACACTTCGGACGCGGTTGTTCCCAATCACCCTGACCACCTCTCCATCGGGATAGACTTCAAGGCCCGCCTCTCGCAACTTGTTCACAACTGCCTCAAGACTTGACAAGGAACAGTTGAAGAGACGGAGATTCCCTTGTGTAAGCCCGGCTGCCACCATAAAGGTCCCGACCTCAATCCGATCCGGCATGATGGAGTGCTCTACGCCGTGAAGCGTTTCCACACCTTCAATTTGTAGTAGACTCGTTCCTTCCCCGGAGATCTTCGCCCCCATCTTTTTGAGAACGGTGCCAAGCTCTGCCACTTCGGGTTCCTGGGCAGCATTCTCTATTACGGTTGTCCCACGGGCGAGGGTAGCAGCCATCATCAGGTTTTCCGTTCCCGTAACCGTCGGTACATCGAGGTAAATGTGTCCTCCCTTCAAACGATCGGCTTTTGCGTAGATGTATCCATGTTTAAGCTCAATTCTGGCCCCGAGAATCTCAAGCCCCCTGAGATGAAGATTCACTGGACGTGCTCCGATAGCACACCCACCCGGTAATGAGACGATCGCCTTTCCCCTCCTTGCCAAGAGCGGTCCCAGGACAAGAACGGATGCCCGCATCGTTTTCACGAGGTCATAGGGAGCCTCATTTCCTGAAAGGCCCGAACTATCAACGCGCACAGAACCATCGGTCTCCCGAGTGACCTGCACACCCAGATTCTCGAGAACCCTCTGGATGGTCGCAACGTCCCTGAGTTTTGGAACATTATGAAAAGAATTTGGACCCTGGCAGAGAATAGTCGCAGCGAGCACTGGGAGTGCCGAATTCTTCGATCCACTAATCGTGACATCTCCGATGAGGCGAGCCCCACCCTCGATGACAATTTTCTCCAAATCGGCTCCTTATTTTAAAGTGTTCTTCGTACCTTTTTTCTATCACCTTCTCACCCTTATGGTAAGACTATTGCCCTGTCTTTTGCGTGATGATAGCCCGGCTTTTCCCAGCGTAGTCCGGAATGATCCTCCCCTCACTTAATCCTCCGATTTGCTCGAGAATCCGAAGAATCCGTTCTCCCTGATACGCTCCAATCTCAAGGATCAGCCACCCCCCAGTCCGGAGACAAGTCGGAGCCTCAACGAAAAACCTCCGATAGAAACCGAGACCATCCGTGCCGCCGTCAATAGCCCTTTGGGGCTCAAAGTCCTTGATCTCCCGTGGAAGATGGGGGACATCCTCCCGCTCGATGTACGGAGGATTTGAGACAATCAAGTGACAACCTCCCGCCCTTCCAGATTTTACACAAGACAATAAATCGCCCTGCACAAAAGCGATCTTTGAAGCCACATCCTGGATCTTGGCGTTCTCGCGGGCCAGGGCAATTGCCTCCCAGGAGATTTCTGTTGCAATGACGTTTGAGGAGCGAACCGATTTTGCAATCGAAATTGCAATGGCCCCACATCCAGTTCCAACGTCCACGATCATCGGCCGGTCCCACCCTTCGAGTTCAATCAAACGGAGTGCCTCCTCGACGAGGATCTCTGTTTCTGGTCGCGGAATCAACACGTCGGGACTGACTTTGAAAGGAATCGACCAGAATTCTTGATATCCCCTGATGTACTGAATTGGTTCACCGGTGACTCTCCTCTCAACTACCTCTCTAAACCGCTTCAGCTCCTCTGAGGAAAGGGCCATATCATAGTTGAGGTAGAGAGCTACCCGATTGAATCCGAGAATGTGGGACAGGAGAAGCTCACTTTCCAATCTCGGACTCGAGATTCCTTTCCGCTGTAAATATCCTCGGGTCCACTCGAGAACCCTCAAGACCGTCCAACGCTCCATAGCCAATCTTTATTTCCCCGCCTCGGTTTTCAATGCCTCGGCCTGAAAGTGGGCACTCACCGCATCAATGATCTCTTGGATGTTGCCTTCCAAGATTTCCTCGAGCCTGTAAAGCGTCAACCCGATCCGGTGGTCTGTCACTCGGTTCTGAGGAAAATTGTATGTTCGAATCCTTTCGCTGCGATCCCCCGTTCCCACCATGGACCTTCTTTTCTCTGAAATCTCCAGCCGTTGCTGCGATATTTGCAAATCGAGCAATTTCGATCGGAGGACTTTTAAGGCTTTGGCCTTATTCTTATGTTGCGATTTCTCATCTTGACAGGTTACGACCAGTCCCGTTGGAGCATGGGTAACTCGCACTGCAGAGTCTGTTGTATTGACACTCTGCCCCCCAGGTCCGGAAGACCGGTAAACGTCGATCCGCAAATCCCCAGGATCGATCTCTACGTCCACCTCATCCGCTTCAGGCAAGACCGCTACCGTGACGGCAGATGTATGAACACGGCCTTGGGATTCGGTCGTGGGAACTCGCTGAACGCGATGAACCCCGCTCTCAAATTTCAACTGACTGTAAGCCCCCTGGCCCTCAATCAAGGCAATGATTTCTTTGAGACCTCCTACTCCTGTCTCGTGCTGGCTCACGATATCGATTTTCCAATTCTTCAACTCACTGTATTTGGCATACATACGGAACAGGTCGGCCGCAAAAAGGGCGGCCTCTTCACCCCCCGTTCCTGCGCGAATTTCAAGAAAGAGATTCTTCTCGTCATTGGGATCTCTGGGAATCAGCGAAATCTTCAAAGTCCGCTCCACCCCAGCCATTCTCTCCTCGAGATGTCCGATCTCCTCTCTGGCCAATCGCCGGATCTCCTCATCTGATTCCCTGAGCAGTTTCTTATTCTCCTCGAGTTCTTGAGCGATCTTCTTGTACTCACGATAGTAGGTAACCGTTTTCTCCAGCTCTGAAAACTCCTTTACCAGCCTCTGATATTCCTCTTGTCTTTGGGTGATCTCCGGACGGCTAAGGAGCCTCGTGACTTCTCCGTATCGATCCTCAATCTCTTCCAGCTTGTTGAACATAGATCTTCTCCCTCAAAGCAGGCCTTGCTCACAATCTCCAGAGCAAAGTCGTCTGCTATGTTCGGTCCAAATCCTCATCTGTTCAAGGAGTAGGGCATGAGAATGCTCCTTCCTTTCACTCGTTGATTCATGATGGTTTGTGGATCACCACCTTTTCACGAGACCCGGGACCAACACTCAGGAAATAGTCCCTTCGCAAATCCGGAACTGCACAGTTTCGTCGGGCATATAAGTAAATTAGGGAAATCGGTCCACGGAATCCGAAAAAGGCCTGATTTTCCGAAATCCCGAGGCTAAGGAGATAGAAGGGTCCGTATCAGGAGGGTAAGCTAAGGTTCTTTCTTATTTTTCTGAGCGTATTTCCTTTTGAATTTATCAATCCTTCCCGCACTATCGACGAGTTTCTGCTTCCCAGTAAAGAATGGATGACAGCTAGAACAAATTTCTACGCGGATCTCTTCCTTCGTATCGACCGTTTCATAACTCGCTCCACATGCGCAAGTCACCACCGTCTTATAGAGTTTCGGATGGATATCCTTCTTCACAACCCCTCTCCCTATCATCGACTCTGGAGTAAGACTACCCAGATTCTGCAGGTTTTTCAACACCTTTTTACTGATTCATCGAATCCAGAAAGGCTTGGTTGTTTGGCGTACCCCGCAATTTCTCGAGGAGAAACTCCATGCTCTCGACTGTGTTCATTGGCTGAAGAACTTTCCTTAAAAGCCAAATTCTGTTTAGCGTTTGTGGGTCGAGGAGGAGTTCCTCCTTTCTCGTTCCGGACTTTTGGATATCGATGGTCGGAAAGACCCGCCGATCGACCAACCTCCGATCGAGATGGATTTCAAGGTTACCCGTGCCCTTGAACTCCTCAAAAATCACCTCGTCCATTCGGCTCCCTGTGTCAACCAAGGCGGTGGCAATGATCGTCAGGCTCCCCCCTTCTTCAATATTCCTCGCAGCTCCAAAAAATCGCTTGGGCCGATGTAGAGCATTGGAATCAACGCCTCCAGAGAGAACTTTTCCACTTGGGGGCACGACCGCATTGTAGGCTCTCGCCAGCCGGGTGATGCTGTCCAACAGAATGACGACGTTCACCTGATTCTCAACAAGACGTTTAGCCTTCTCACTGACCATCTCCGCAACCTGGATGTGACGCTGTGCCGGTTCGTCAAAAGTAGAGCTAATGACTTCTGCCCGAACAGACCGCTCCATATCTGTAACCTCTTCGGGACGCTCGTCGATGAGCAGAACAATAAGGGTTATGTCGGGATGGTTCGCCGTGATGCTGTTGGCGATATTCTGGAGGAGCATCGTCTTGCCCGTCCTCGGAGAAGCCACAATAAGACCGCGCTGTCCCATCCCAATAGGAGTCAGAAGATCCATCACACGGGCGGAGTAATTTTCTGAGTCCTCGGTTTCCAGCTTGATCTTTTTCTCTGGATAGAAGGGTGTCAGGTTATCAAACAGAATTTTGTCTCGTGCACTCTCCGGATCCTCAAAATTGACGGACTCGACTTTGAGCATAGCAAAGTATCGCTCTGTGTCTTTTGGGGGGCGAATCTGTCCTGACACGGTATCTCCCGTCCTCATATTGAATCTTCGGATCTGAGATGGGGAGATGTAAATATCATCTGGACCTGGTAGATAGTTGTAATCTGGCGCCCTCAAGAACCCAAAGCCATCAGGAAGGATCTCCAATACGCCCTCCCCATAGATCAGGCCATTCTTATCCTGTTGGGCCTGGAGTATGGAGAAAATCAGCTCCTGCTTTCTCAGGCTGCTCGCCCCTTCAACATTCAACTCCCTCGCGATGGTATTGAGTTCAGCGATTTTCCTCTGTTTTAACTCCTTAAGGTTCATGACTACCTCGGATCGGTTTAGCACGTTGTCGTGATCCGCCAGATTCTGCGTCCAGCGAATCCCTTTTCAGACTTCCACCTTGGCTCCGTGTCGATCTCCTTGCAACCATCGAGCCAAAAAGGAAGCACGGCTTCAGTTAGATGCTCATACATCCAGCTGTCCGACATTTAAAGCGTTCTCTTCGATGAATCTACGCCTGGGATCAACCTGATCACCCATAAGGATCGTGAATATGTCATCCGCTTCCACAGCATCCTCGATCCTCACCCGAAGTAGGACACGTGTGGCCGGGTTCATTGTGGTCTCCCAGAGTTGATCAGGATTCATCTCGCCAAGCCCCTTGTACCTTTGGACTGACACGCCCTCTTTGCCAATATCCTCAATGAGCGACACCAATTCGTCCTCATTTTCAACCCGGATTTGGCTTCCCCTTTCTACGATATATGGGGGCCTTTCAAAGCCATTGATGTGCCTGTGGGCCGCACTCAGGCCTGCGAAAGCCGCTGATGAAATCAATTCCCAATTCAGCAGATTCTTACGGCTGTCACCGTCTCTCCATATCTCCAGTTCATAGAGGTTATGTTCCTCATCCTTTAGAACTTCGGAAACCTCGAATTCTCGCTCGAGGAGTCGTTTCCGAATCTCAAGGAGTCTATTCTCGTCTTCAAAAAACGCACGGTTCGTGAGCCCAGATTCGAGAAGAACATCGATGAGGCTATCGGGGTATCCGCGATTGAGAATCTTCTTTCTTAGATATTGGTACTGAAATAACCTATCGAGCATTGACCGCAGCCGCTTTCCAGAGAACTCTTTTCCACTCTTCTCTACCCTGACCTTGGTTTTTTCGGTCGCCCGAGCCAAAAGAAACCGATTCATCTCCTGCTCGGTCCTCATATATCGGTCTTTCTTGCCCTCTCTCATCTTGAAAAGTGGAGGCTGTGCAATATACAGGTATCCGCGTTCAACGAGTTCAGGCATTTGTCGGTAGAAGAAAGTCAGAAGTAGCGTTCGGATATGGGAACCATCCACGTCAGCATCGGTCATGATGATGATATGATGATATCGAAGCTTCGAAACATCATAATCATCCTTGCCAATTCCACCTCCCAAGGCGGCGATAATGATCTTGATCTCTTCATTCGAAAGCATCTTATCGACTCGAGCCTTCTCCACATTGAGGATCTTCCCCTTCAGTGGGAGAATCGCCTGATGGGCACGGTCTCTCCCCTGTTTGGCAGATCCTCCCGCTGAATCGCCCTCCACAATAAAAAGTTCACTCCTCGCAGGATCCCTCTCCTGACAATCGGCGAGCTTGCCAGGAAGCGTATCACTCTCTAGAAATCCTTTTCGTCGGGTTAACTCTCTCGCCTTCCTCGCTGCCTCACGAGCTCTAGCTGCGTCCACGACCCTTGCGATAATTCTCCGAGCGATTTGTGGGTTTTCTTCGAAAAAGGCGGAGAGGTTTTCATTGACAAGGGTTTCAACCACTCCCTTCACTTCACTGTTTCCGAGTTTTGTTTTCGTCTGACCCTCAAATTGCGGCTCGGGGAGTTTTACACTCACCACGGCAACCAAGCCCTCTCGTACGTCCTCCCCACTCAGATTTTCCTTCAAGCCTTTAAGCAGATTGTTTGCCGTGGCGTATGCATTTATTGTTCTCGTTAGTGCAGCCTTGAAGCCGACAAGATGGGTTCCACCCTCATTGGTATTGATACTATTCGCATAGGAGAACAGGTTCTCTGTGTAACCCTCATTGTATTGAAAGGCAATCTCGGCAGAAATGCCGTTTCTTGTGCCCTCAAAGTATATGGGTTTTGGATGGATGCAGTTTCTGTTTTTACTCAGATATTCCACAAAGGAGACGATACCTCCTTCGTAGAGGAATTCATGCTTCCTCTCGGTTTTCTCATCATATATGGAGATGAATACTCCCTTGTGCAGAAATGAAAGCTCACGAAGCCGTTGCGAAAGGAGATCGAAACTAAATACGGGCGTTTCGAATATCTCAGGATCCGGCTTGAATCGCACGATCGTACCGGTCTCCTTTGTTTTTCCAATGATCTTCAACTCCGTTAGCATCTTGCCCCGACCGTAGGTCTGGCTATAGACTCGTTTATTGCGCCGAATCTCCAGCTCCAGAAACTCGGACAGTGCATTAACGACGGACAATCCGACAC
>CAYFYO010000039.1:0-34503 GCA_964347335.1 uncultured Thermodesulfobacteriota bacterium | reverse complement strand
AAAGCGTCATTTTGGTCTGCATTTGACTCTGATCCAGAGTGATTAGTACAAGATGTAATCGCAACCGCGGGGCCTATCCCGATCATGCAATATTTCTGTCGGAATTAAATTAACTCTAGTTAGAGGCCCTCTCAGCCCAGTGCTTCTGTAATTTCGGCAAACGCTTTGTCAAAATTGTTGCTAGTGATTTGAATAGGCTTCCCAATCTTAACTCTTATCGTAGAGAACGGATAGGGTAATTTCTTGCGATCCCAGGTCTTAAGCTCAAGGAACTTGGACGCACTGAATTGCATCGCAACGATGGGGACACCGCTTTGCAGAGACATATGGAGAATGCCCTTCTTGAGAACAAATGGAGGACCATGCGGCCCATCCGGGATTAGAACTGTCGAATACCCTTGTCTTAAGTACTTAATGACTTGTTCAGCCGCCTCACGGCCAGAATGTCCTGTTGACCCGAGAATTATCCTTTCAACACCCATCAATCGAAGCAGGACATGAATTGGCTTCATGTACCAACTGGGATGTTGCATCCAGGCGTGAGAGCCATGGTCAAGGACCGCAGGGATGCTAGGTGCAGCAATTTGTAGGGACACTGGAACTAAGTTGTGCCAATGGCAGAAGATGTGGTTCATATCCTTCCTGAGGTTGTCTTGGCCTGTAATTTCAATTCTTATCGTAGTTCGTAGTGTTAAGAGAACGACTAGTAGTAAAAGCCCAATTCCATAACCATAGACATAGAATATCGGCTGGAGAATGAGGGGTACGTTATCAACTCGATATCGAGAAAGGAGCGATTCACCCATAATTCTTGGACCTAGCTATTCCTGCACACAACAAACCCAGTTCGTTGCAAGAGGATCAAGGAACGCTAAAAAGTGCACTCTCTGCGGAGTAGATTGACAGGAAGTGCGGAGGATGCGCTCGGTTCCATCCGCTGGCATTAGAGAGTAAAAACCGGGAAAAGTCAACAAAAATGGGTAAGCCTAGCTATCTAATACAAGATGACATACGCAGAATGGGCATAATCTCAGTTTCGCAATATTTCCATCGCAATTCGTAAGGCCGAAGGTCCAACCTCCATCCCTTCTACGCCCACATCATAGACCTTTCCTTTTTACCGACTCTGAAAGAGAAAAAGCTCAAATCCAGTGTCAAGAAGTGGCAGATTGAGCCTGGGATGGGTTGCACAGAATGGTACACAACACGCTTCACTTTCCTGCACTTTTATAAACTTTCGTACACACAACCAAAATCCTAACTCGCTGAAACCGTGAAAAACAATAGGCCCCAGGAGATGGGGCCAATGATTCGTAATCACTCGGTCGACAGTTCGATTCTGCCCGCTGGCTTTGCTGAAACGAAGGAGCCACAGACGAATTCTGTGGCCCCTTTCAGTTACCGAGTATCCAGCAAGCTGTGCGCCTGGAGAATGAAAGCCTCGCGACCCAAGTCCGGGGGATCGGCGAGGAAACTTGTTGCTCCCTTCGAAAAGAGTCAAGAGCAGACTTGACCCCTACGCTTGATCTTTCTGCAGAGACCCGCCACAGCGGCCATAGCAGAACCAAGAAGAATCAAAGTGGAGGGCTCTGGAACGGAGAAAGTCGGATTTCCATCCGATGCATTTCCATCCGATGCATCCTCGCCAGACTCAGCCGTAGTGGGAGATGTCCCAGACGGATATCGGTAACGGTGATCCTGGTCACGGAACAACCACATCGCATATGCGTTACTCAGCCCATGATCATTGAAAATTGGAGCAACAAAATCTCCGACCGTCACTGCTGAAACAAGCAAAATGGACATGGTGAAGCTGGCCATGGAAAATCGAATTATCTTGCTCTTCATACCCATATGCCTCCGTCAATGTTTTTTTCGTTTTTTTGAAATCTTGCCATGAAAAGTTTTTCCTATTTGTGGAAAAAAATTCCTCATAATTATTTGAAAATATTGAAGAATCTGAAAATATATTATAATGTATTATATCAAAATGTCAAGGAGAAACTTCAGGGCGACCGGTATACGGGAAATACAGACCTCACGGAAAGGCGCAATTCTGCCTATCCCCAACTCATAGCCAATGGCGAACCTGACCCTTGCTTTTCACATCGGGCAGCTCTTCGGAAACAGAAACGAGGCTGAGACCCTTTCAGTTCAGACAACTTAATTCAAAGGCGAATTGATCGCGGTCTATCAAACCTCATCACTTTCACAAATTCCTTGACATTCCGAGCGGGTGTGCTTTAATGAACGATGAGCGCCCTAATCTGGGGGGGAGCTTATGGAAATCATGGAGAGAAGAACTTATCCAAGAGTGGAGGTTTCTCAGGCCGTTCTCTACGTCTCCCACCTCTATCCAAGACACAAGGTTGCCAATACGGTTGACCTGAGCCTTGGAGGAACCGGAATCGAGACACCTTACAGTCTGATAAAGGGTGAGACACTTCAAATATCCATTGCGCTTCGTCCAGAGGTGATCAAGTGCGGGGGGCAGGTTGTTCACACCCTTTGGCGTGATGGACAGAAACTAAAAGCCGGGATTCAATTTGAAGGAATGTCCGAAGGTGACAGACTCTATCTGAAACAGTACCTCTTCCACGTCATGGAACGGCAAGCAACGGAGAGTCTTTCGTCAGAGAAAACGCCTCACTGAGGCTGAATATGCGAGCCAGAGATTTATTCTGTTCACCTTTCTGGCGTTTGTCATTCCAAACTCCCCTCACATCCCCAAGGCAATTTCGATAGAGTCAGAAGCGTCGTTAGGAGCACCCGCGTGCTCCCGACCCCAAGCGGACGTGTCAGTTTGGCTGGGGTCGATTGGGTGGGAGAGTCTCTTGTTTCCGATCACGAAGTCACCGGTTCAACTCTCCCCTGAACGCTCAGAACCGAAGCCCTAAATTAGCTGTGGCTATAAATCCTTCCAGATTGGCATCCAATTCGATGGGTACCCCAGAGAGGCTACCTTCAAATTCAGTCTCTGCCCAAAGGTATTTTCCTTCTAGCCCGAGGAATAGATTCTCGGCAATATTCATATGACCACCGAGTCCAAGATGAAATCCAAAAACAGCATCGTCCCCATCAAAAGCAAAGCGACCAAGGGCACTGGTTGAGATGTCTGTCTTCCCCTCAATGTAGTAGACCCCAATACCTCCTGCTGCAAATAACTCTCCGCTTTCGATGGGATAAATCCCTTTCGCGGCCAGTGTTACCGGAACAGCCGTGATTTCATCTTTTTCGGTAAAGTTACCCAGAATTGGGACGAATCCACTCACTGAGTCCTCGGTCTCAAAGTATCCTACAGCGAACTCCAGGGCGAAGTTTGGATGAAAATAATGTCCCACTGAAATCTCTCCGCTAAACCCTGTCTCAAAATCGTCGAGATCACTGGACTGAGGAGAATATATCCCTCCCTTAAGGGTGACATAGTTTGGCTTGTGAGGAACAACTCTGGGACGTGTCACGGGTGAAACAATTCGCTCCTTCTCTGGCTGCGGTTCTCTCTTTGGTTCGACTTCCTCAGCTTTTTCTCGCTCCATTTCCTCTTTGGTTGGTTTTGGTTCCTCAATTCTCTCTGGTTTCGGTACCTGATCCCTATACTTCGGAGGGATGTCTTCATACCTCGTTGTGAAATGTTTGTTCCCCTCTTCATCGACCCACTTGTAGAGGGGTTGTGAATGGACAACATGGGAAAACGAAATCATGAGCAATAGAACAATGAGAATTGGCTTGCTCGGAAACATGACCGCGCTCCAACGCTTTATCAGACGCAAAAATTGAAAAACCTACCCTTCCCCTCTTTGCAGGAAAGGCAGGCTTTCAGTCAGGTTCAAATTCTGGTCCGCCTGAGCTCGTCTTAACTCCCAGCGGCATCAGCATCTATGGATTTATCCTAGCACCCCTCAGGGATTAGTCAAGCACTTTTTGGGATTTCTACCTTCCCATAACGTTGGATCTTCGCAAAACATCTGATTTCAGCCGAATACCTGGATAGCTAGGCATTGACCAAGATCAACGCGTGATCCTGGACCAGACGTTTCTCATGACCAATTTTGACGTCATTTGACATCAATTGACTTTTCAGCTACATTACGTCGAGTTGTTCTTTTGACCTCTGGGCTTTTTTGACATTCAATGAAAAGCCCTTCGAGGCAGGGTTTTGGTCCTGGAGAAGGTGGGGATCATCCAGCACAAGACCACGGCAAAGTACAGAAAAGGCCTCCGGCGAGGGAAGATGGCCTTACCAACGAGAGATGAAAAGAGAAAACATCCCCGATTTATGACGAGGATTCCGATTCGGTTCAACCTGAATCCCGATTATCACTTCCTGCCCGGAATCCGAAGAATGGGGGTGGGGGGGACCCTCCGCAACGTATCATACGAGGGGCTTCTGATCGATTCCCGATTGGATTTGGTTGATGTGTGCCAGATATTTCCTGAAGCCTTGGAAGATCGCTCATCTTTCGAGTTGGAAGTCGTTCTCACGGACGTAAAGGAGAGAAGATGGCTCGTTCGGGGCACGGTCATATGGTACAGAGTGAGCCAACCAGAGGAAGGCGTCCGGCTTTTCCGTGCAGGTCTGTCATTAAGAGATGCAGAGAGTCGAGCCATCGCCAGAAGTGTTACCAGATGGGCGATGAGCATAAAGGGAGTGGAAGGGGCTGTGAGTTGAAATGAGTATCTTTCCACCCATTCAGAATTCAAATAGCCACGAAACCCAGTCTCCGATAATCCAGAACGATCCGTCTCAATCCGGCTTCGTAAACAATCGACAGTAACAGGGGTCCGACCAACTCGCAGCTCTTCGATTCAATAAGGGCGCGGGGAATTTGAGATTACGCGTGCGAATACCCTTGCGTCTGTCACTAGAGATCTCAGGGGATCCCGCAGGGCCCCGACTTGGTCGTCTTTGTTCCCTCTCCCCAGCCTCTCATTCACTCACCGCTTACCGCCATTTATGACCGACTGGAAATCTGAGAGACCTACATTTAGTGGACAAAAGAATTTTGACTACTATATCTTGACAATCTGGAAAGTTGTGGTATCTTGGTATATAAAAAGATGCCACCCTCCCTCCAAACTTTCCATTGGGGGGGTGGCAGCTTTCCAGCTCGACCTTCTTACCAGAATTTCCTGGCGAAATACAATGAATCCCCGGGGCTGATTCGGGTTGCCCTCCCGTGCCTGATTCAGGCATAGCCCGATGAGGCCCCACAAAACAGGAAAGCCGCTATCATCATAGCAGATCAAAAACCTGTGTCAAGGATTTTTTGGTTCGATTCAGCTTCGACTCATCCAGGATATTCTAGAGCTGTTTCTGTGGTGTGCACTCGATCATTCCTGTTTCAATTTGTCCTCTAGGAGTTCCCCACCCACCCCAACGTCTGCAGGGGTTGATTCTCTGAGGTAAACCACAAAGGCAGACTTCTGAATACCTGTCAATCGACTCGCTGTCTCCGTGAACGATCGGACCATTTCTTTGCTTTTTTCCTTGTCTAACTTTGGGCCATAAAAGAATATGGTCGGCATACCTCTCTCCCAACTGTTTGTACCCTCTTGATTCACTCGCGGATAGATGCAATATTCCCCTACTCTCGATACCCATTCTAGTCCTTGGACTATAAAAATCAAGAAAAATCCAACGCCTTCACAAATCCCTTGACTTCAGTCGCGAATTTGTTTTAATGAGCTTGGAACTTTCTTTCTCATGAAAGAGATGATACGCAGAGGAATCACTGTTGGATAGCTGAGGTGCTCGCAATTAGGCCGAGAGGGGTTCATGGAAGCCTTTCTAAAATTAGACATTGAAAAGAAGTTGGAAGATGAATACGTACCGAGACTTCAACGCATGATGAGAATATCACCGTCCGAGGCGAGAAGCGTTTTCCGGAAACTGCTTCAGAAGGCAAAGAATGAATCTGTGGATGAAGGAACTGCCAACTTGCCCGAGAATTTTGGTGACGTTCTTCTGGAAAAAGAGTCTGTTGACGGGAAAGTCAAATCATGGTTAGCCATGAAGAGGAATGAAGGTGTTAGAGACGAGGATATAAGGCTGTGGTGGAATAGGCATGATCTTGAAAGAAGAATAGCCCTGGAATTCGAGGATCTGACGAGGTCTACTGAATTTCTCAGACTCCGAGACGAGAATAGCGTTCGTGAAGAGGAAGCTGAAAAGCTGGTGGAGAAAATCTTCCCGACCTATGGAGATCCCAACGAACCCTCCCTCCAAGCCGGGAATGATAGACCGTTGCCCTATGAATTGAAGGACAGAGTGGAGAGATACCTTGAAAGTCAGGCTCGGGCGAATCCAGGGGAGTATCAGAGAGAGGCTGGACGATCATCCACGCTTAATGCTTTCATCAGAAGAGAGATCAAAAAGGGCAATATATAGGCGACCGAATCCGCAAAAACTCCCTCCCATTGAAATCACCGATTGCTTTTCTCATCCATAGGCCTGTAAAACCTTTTGGCACCAAAAAGTCGAAAACCAGTGGGATCGGCTCGATCTCCTCGATCTCTAAAACGACATGGAATGAACCAGGTCGCCAAATTCCCGTGCATGGGCAAGGACACGGTCACTGTATCCAATGATGCCGATTCCCATTCGATTCGTGATATTCGCCCCCATATACCGGTAAATGACAATCCTTTTCGTCGTCATTTTCCTTCCAGCCTGGAATCCTGATGCGGAGGAAAAAGAGTAGTAATCCAACTCCATGACAAACTTGTTCAGCCGACCATAAGAGCCGCGGGGCTCCCATCTCTTGGAGAATCTTATGATGACGGGATTGGTACCGTTCATACCCCAGCTGGCCAGTAGCTTCTCAGGGGTTATTGCTTGATGGAAGTCATCTTTCCTCTCCCCCGTCAGTCTCCCCTTGTAATACCGTGGTTGTTCGAACCTGATGATCGTTTTATCCGGATGGATGAGCCTGTCCTCCTTTTTTACCCACGGTTTGTCGAGGGAACTCACACGGTAAGCAAATCTTGAAGCACAACTCGAGAGCAAGGAGAGAACACACGTGAGGATAATCAAACCGCCTACCGTCCTGCTGTGGATTCTTCTCAAAACTACCTCCTCAAATTGTCTCCGGGCCTAACCATGCACATCCCATGCCATGCCAATAACTCAGCTGGACAGGGGGAGGACTGGCAATCTGGAAGCGGAGGAGACGGCTTGACTTCTCGGGTGATCTGGTTTAATCGGTTAGGAATTATCATCAGGTACCGAATAGAAGGTCAGAAATCGGGAGCAAGACATGGGAGGAAGGTATGGATAGTCTTCAGAATCGGATTTTGCGGGCTGCTAAGCTTGATGTTGAACTGTACGAAGAAGTCGAAGCTGACCGAGAGGCCATGGGTCAGGCCGTACTCGTCGTCATTCTCTCGAGTGTCGCTGCTGGGATAGGTTCCATTACAAGGGGAGGGCTCGGTGGCATTCTGTTTGGGACGATCTTTTCCCTTTTCGGATGGTATGTCTGGGCCTATATCACCTATTTTATCGGGACCAAATACCTCCCTGGATCGGAGACCAAAGCCGATCTCAGTGAGTTGCTACGGACAATCGGTTTTTCGAGTTCTCCGGGCTTAATTCGAGTCCTTGGTGTTATCCCCGGGCTGACCGGGGTGATCTTTTTCCTTGCCGCGATTTGGATGTTGATCGCCATGGTGGTTGCTGTGAGGCAGGCCCTCGATTACGATAGCACCTTTCGTGCTTTGGGTGTGTGTGCGATCGGGTGGGCTATACAATTGATCATCCTTCTGCTATTGTTCTCCGTTTTCGGTCCAAAAACCCTATAATCTGTGTATGGAAGTCAAGCTATCGACTTGCGAATCCCACGCAAACCATGCTGAAAGCCAGCCCACATCCGGATTACCCTCCTGAAGAGGGAAGATACATCCGGGGAAATGATTTTTCCCCGGTCGCTCTCGCCGTTATTCTGAATTGTGATGCTGACAAGATACCGAATGAGCTCGAGAATCTCGTCAGGGCTGGAATAGAGAGTGGAGCCGCCCTTTCTGGAACCGTCCAGACTGAGAATATTGGGCTTGAAAAGATCCTTTGCAATGTCGTTGCGAATCCAAATATTCGCTATCTCATTATCAGTGGGCCAGAATCCGAGGGCCATCTCACCGGAGAGGCTCTGAAGACTCTTATTCTCAGGGGAATTGACCCCAAAAAGCGTATCATCGGAACGAATGCTCCCCACCCTTATCTGTTCAATTTGCCGACAAAACTGATTGAGCGTTTCCGCAAACAGGTTTCACTCATTGACCTTCAATTTGAAGGAGATCCGGAGGTCATTCAAAAGGCCGTCTGGTCCTGTTACCAAGAGGGCCCGGTTGAGTTTCGAGGTTATTCGCTTTACGATCCCGGTTCCTACCCGGAACCCCCGTTAAGCGGCAGAATAACGTGGCGGGTGACCCAGCCCTGGGCAGAGCCTTTGGACGAAAAAGAGAATGAAGCCTTGCAAAAGGCAAAGAAGCTCATGGAGCGCTTGAAGGCAAAAGCCAAGGAAAAAGCACGGTAGGAGTTGGGGGAGAAAAACAGTGAATCGGAAGAAACCTCACGCCTTCCACTCGAAGGACTAGGCTTTTCTTTTTCACTTATTCTTAAAGGTTCCTCGGATTCGAGCCGATAGAGGGGTAGAGAAACAATCATTGTGGAGGAATCGATGAAAGTCAAAAGAGGGATTCTCTACATTCTGTTGATCCTGATGATCCCAGCGCTGTCTGGATGCTGGTACGCCGTCGCAGCAGGAGCCGGAGCTGCCGGAGGCTACCTCATGAGAGACTCGGGCTACAAAGTTCAAAAACCTATTGAGAAAGAGACCGAACGATAACCTTCGCCTCCCCCTCTTATCTCAGGACCGAGCCGATTCCAGGATAGATGGCGGAAAAGCGGTATCTATCGTTATCGCTCCTCCATATCCACTCCCCGATGAGTTTGTTTGCACGGTGCTCGCGCTCCAGCACACAGTGCATATCCAAAGCACGATTTCTCCCATATCTCTGAAGGAAGCCATTGCATATATCACCGATCTTCTCTTAAAATACCATGCTACGATTCAATTCCTCCGTGAAAGAAGTCCAATTCAGAGGGCAAAGCGCAGCGTAAGGTTAGCAGCCAGATCCAGGTATAGAACCTCACACGAGGACTCGGACTCCGGGAGGTCACCATGGAACTGAAGAATCTTTCCACTGAAGCGACTGAGTTACGAACCGTCATCATCGCCTCGACCATGACGTCCTGCTACCTCATTCTCGAGGAGATGGCAGCCCACCGGGATCTGACCGTTCGCTATGAGGACTTCAGGCAGAAGTGGATCGATCTCTATAAGTCGGTTCACAAGGTCGTTTCCCAATGGAAGCCCCGGGATAAGGCCAGGTGATCTGCGGCCCTGATTGTTATAGGCCGGATGCTCCCAGGCACACCCCTCGTTCCAGTCCATGAAGGGGCTTGGAGACGATGTAACGAGGGAATGGTGTTTGATTCCTGTCAGGACCATCGTCCAGTTGGGTGATGAGGACGAGACAACTGAAACCGAAACCTAGCACGGTCAACTGCACCACTTGATTTTTGATTCTGAGATCTGATTAGATTAACGCTATTCCTAAACAAAGGAGGTAACCAGATGAAGAAGCTAAGTTGGTTGGTGGTCTTCATCCTCACCGTTGTAGCAATTGGAGCTGTTGTTAATATAACCCGAGGAGAACCGAAGTACCTCGACAAAGAGGGCATCAACAAAACCATGATCCAGTGGAACAAGGCCTTGGGGGTCAAATGCACCTCGTGTCACACCTCAGACCGAAGTCAAACCTACAAAAGCCTGGCGGGAAAAACAGTTGATGAAAAGGAGTTAAACACCCTGGTTTATCGCAGAATCGCAAGAGCCATGCTGGGTACGATGTTGTATCTGAACAAAACCGAGGGGAAGAACTATACGTGCAATACCTGCCACCAGGGGAATAAAGAAGTCGAGGTAAAACAGATTTCACGGGATTCTTTTACTGATCATTTCCTAGCCCGGTTTATTCACGAATCCCGAGGATTCGTGAATAATGTAGGCAACGTGCCCTATCGATGAAGACAAACCGGTTGGCCCGAAAGAGGAAACCTTGACGGATATCATCCCGGGAATGAAAGGCCCCAGATGATGGGGCCTTTGATTTGGAATCGGAGGGGTCCCGAAGTTAAATGTACTCTTGCGACCGGAAACCTCAGAAACTATAGGCCCACGATCTCTATTTCTTTACCCATTGGCCGTTATCGTTTTGAGTCCAAGAGCCCGGAACCGCTTTATTTCTCCAGCTGTTGGCAAATATTTTTTGGACTTCAGCAAGAAATTGGGTGTCCAGATTATTGGCCCTGAGGATTTCCATATAGAGCGCCTTCCTATCGCTATTTTCCGCTTCAGCGAGCCTCCGCAAATCACCCTTCTCCTTGAGACTGAGACCGGACTGATCCCGAATCTCGACGTAGCCCCGGTTGTTTTCTCCCAAAGCGCCACGGCTGTAGTATCCCCTGAGGGATTCAAAACGATTCGTGAGCGAGGTCCTCAGCTGACGAATCGCAGGTGTCGAGATATTGATGTCAACCTGAGCAAAGGCACTGCGCGGTCCAAAGAACCGTCGCAGATTGGCCAGCCAGCGGGAAGGAATTGGCTCCAGACCCCCTCCCTCTTTCCCAGATTGCTCCGGACGCGCCTCGTCCACGATCTCCTCGGCAGCTCTTTGTATTTCACCGGCTGGAAAGTAGATATTGACAGTTACACATGCTATGACGAGTGTCACGCAGAAGAGAATCAAAAAAACAACTGAGAGCCGCTTCATCATCGTTTCCTCCTTCTCTATGATTGCAAGGATTCGAGTATGGTTACGAACCAAACCCCATCATTTTCCGGTGGAGACCTCAACGCCTCCCACCCCTTGACTGATCGCCCTCAACCGCCCGAGCATTTGCCTCCATCGGATGCGGTTGTCCGGATTCTGATTGACAACATCAATCCCCCCAACAAGCCCCCTTCTGATCAGGTATTCAACGCCCCTTCGATGGATCGTGCCCCGGAGGGTAAAAACATCGTTTTCCAGTTTACAATAAATCCCCAATCTGGCATATGGAAAATACTTGAAAAACTGAAGGGCACCTTTCTCAAATGAATATCCACTGCCCGTACTCAGGATAGAGAGGTTATTCACGGCCTCGGCATTGACATATTGCTTGACTCCCCTCTTTTTCACCGACTCGATCTCGAGTTCAAAACTCTCGGGTTGCCCAAAGGAGAAGCTCAAACCCCTGATCTCACCCTGGATAATACCCCCTATCTGTCCGAATTCGAAAGAGCGCGAGGCCTCTTCCATATCGATATCCTTAAGAAGCACGTCCATGGAGACCTTCCGAAGACGGGTAAAGGGAGTCATTCCGTTGATCTTGTGTACCTCAATCGCGCCGCCAAGGGCGTGGACGGTCAGCTTTCCTCGGGTCTCAAGGGTGGCCTGGGAGAGGCTGATCTCAGAAAAGTACCCTTCTACACGTCCCGGAACGACAAAGGGGAGAAAGAGGTTCGTTACTTTTGAAAAATCGAGTCCCTCTAATCGAAGTCCCAGCGTGATCCGCCGCTTCCCCTCAAAGGGATTTCGAATACTACCAGCTTCCAGGATCACTGCTCCCCCCAGAATCGGGAGTATCATCTCCTGAGGAAAGGAAAAAACATCATCCTTCAGCTTCATCGAGACGGTGAAATCCCGCCACTCTTGCGATCGCCAACGTATCCAATCTCCTGTAATAAAACCATCGAGAGAATCATCCGGATCTTCCCCCGATGGGATCACATCACCTCCGGCCTGGTCTATGGCAAAGGGGAAGCGAATTCTCAGTGCCTTGGCTTCCACGCCGAATCGAGGGACGACGAGATCCACGGCTGATGTCTCCACCAACCCCCGCAGCGAGTAGCCACTGGCAGAGTTACGAATCTGACCGGTGATAAAGGTTTCTCCATTCACCGAAAGCCCTCTCACCATGGGCAAAACCTGACCAAAAGGCTCCTTCACAAAAATCGCAATTGCTCGCTCGTTATTGATAGGACCGAGGCTGAACTTCACCTCACCGAGCCGGCCTCCCAGGTTCTCGAGGTTGGCTGTGGCCACGCCCTCTCCCCACGTGGGGGCATGGAAAGGAATCGAAAAAGACAGAAGCCGGCGGCTTTGAGGGTCGTATGTTCCATGAGGGCGTAAGCGCAGGGGATCCTCTCGTAGGTTGAGATAGAAGGATTCGAGAAGGATTTCACCCCCATCGAGATTCAAGTCGCCCCGGAAGGAGGGATACCCATCCTCCGACGGGGGAGAACGCAGACTTACATGGAACTTCCCTTGAATGCCCTCTCCCAGTTTTGTTTCATCGGGACTTGAAAAAGAAAAATTCTTGAACTGGACCCCCAACTCGCGTCCTGGACCCTGATTGGTTCGACCTCCGATCCCAAGATCGAAGTCCATTTCTCCGGCCACCTTCCAGTTCAGCATACGGTTCGGAAGGGGTGGTCCCGTAGGTCCATCCGTGAAATGAATATTCTCGAAAACCACACTCAGCGAGACTCCAGGGAGGCGTGACAAGGGATCTTGAATCCTCGCCGCTTTGAGTATCACGGCTCCTCCCCAAAGTGGAAACTTCGTGTGGCCGATGAGCAAGGTATCCTGCACAAAGGCTACGGGCGCAGAAAGGTCTCGCCACTCGTTAGATCTCCACTGAATCCGGTCGATCTGGACCCGACCACCGTCGCCGGCATCCAAACGGATCGGACCTAGGGTCGAACCGAGGCTGGGGCTTGCCATTGAAAAGGGCACCCGAAGCCTCACGCCTTCGGCTCTCACCTGGTGGATCGGCATGCTGATGGCAGGCATCGATGTCTCGATCAACCCCTCCATCGCGTACCGCTGAAGGGAACCACGGGCCTTGGCCGTGATCCGTGTTTTACCATCAATGGAGAGTCCTTGCAGAACTGGCAAGCGGTGGCCGAAAAGCGCTTTCATAAAGAAATCCAGGGCCCGCCTGTTTTCAATAGGGCCGACCGTGGCCTCCAGCTGACCCCGGAGATCGCCGAGGATCTCAAAGGTGGCCTCGATCCTGCCTTCGCCAAGAGACGGTACCTGGAAAAAGACGGAAAGTGGAGAGAGCCGGTCCCGTTGAGGATCGTAGACCCCCAGTACACGCAACCGAAGCGGATCCCGGGTCATGTCAAAAGAAAAATCATTGATCACGATCCCGCCTCTTTCCAATTCGACAACCGCACGAATGGCAGCCGGCTGATCCGGGGCATTTGCCACATCGATCCTGGCGTGTATTTTTCCTTCGAGGCCTAACCCTCTCTTGGTCCCATCAGGACTCGAAAATGAAATTCCCTTCAGCCGAAGGTCGAGGTTCAGATAATGACTTTCCGATCTCTGGCCGGCTGCGACGGCAAGATCGAATATCACCTCGCCTGTTGGCTTCCACTTGTGAAAAGCGGGGGGAAGGAACTGTCCAAGGTGGGCGACTATCTCTGAGATCTGGAGTGAAGCACCATGAAATTCAAATTCCAGGGAGGAAAGCCCTAGGCTCTGACCCATTTGGCCTAGCCAGGACAGAGTCTCTTCAATAGGTGATTTTTTCGAGGTATCAGCCCTCTCAGGGACTTCTGAATAGGGAGCGTCGGATATGGAGAGGGCCAAAAGGAAACAGAGGCCAAAAAGACATCCTCTGATCGGATAAGGCTTGGACCGTTTTGCCATCGAGTTCCAGCGCTCTTGGAAAGACCTCAAACTATCGGTTGGGGCGAATTCTCATGGGCACGCAACCCTGCAAAAAGATCGGTCTCTCTTTCCCGAGGTCTATTCCGACCCGCCATCCAAACGAAACACTCGAATCCAAAAAGTTCGTTGCGCTGACTTTCCGTGAATCGACGAAAGAAGCTGTTTTCTCCCACCTGGCTTTTGTGGCAACGGATGGCTGCAAATTTCTCTTTGACAACGTCCCGGATATCAATCCATGTGGTAATCACGTCGTCATCGGTGCCCATAGACTCAGGATCGATCTCCAACTGTTCCGCTCGACTCCGCATGATTTCACCGAGTCTTCGAATGCGAGAGAGCGGAATGGCCTGGTAGTAAAGCTTCAAGGGTTGCCAGGGCTCCAAATGAAGACCTGGATAGCAGTCGGCTCGCCCGGCCTCCTCGAAGGCCCTCACCGTGACTCGGTTGACCATGATATGATCAGGATGCCCGTAAATGCCGTTTTCATTGTAGGTCGTGACCACATGCGGCTTTTCCTGCCGAATGATCTTGACGAGACGGCCGGTCGCCTCCTCGAGGTCAGTCGCTGCAAAGGCCCCGGGCAACTTATTCTCTGGCCTCCCTGCCATGCCCGAATCACGGTAGCCCATGAAATGGACTTGCTGGATCCCAAGGATCTGGCGAGAACACTCGAGCTCTTCGAGGCGCAAATCCACGATTCGCTCTTTCTCCTCTCCCGTTGGGACTCGACCATCAATCTCTCCAGCTTCACCTTTCGTCGCAACCACCAGAACGGTTCGGATCCCCTGATTACCGTATTTCTTGAGAATCCCGCCACTTCCGATGGCTTCGTCATCTGGATGGGCGTGAACAATCATCAAGACCAGAGGCCGATTCATTTTATTGCCCTACCGATACACTCCGTATTCCTTGGTGAATTCGACCATAGCCCGCACGTTTTCGCGTTTGGCCTCGTCGAACCAGATCCCGCAATCCACGATCAGACCACCGCCTTTGCCCACAACATCAATGAGCGCCCTCACACATTCCCTGACCTGTTCGGCTGTCCCGGAATAAAGCAGTGAGGGCGGGACACCCCCCCGGACGCAAACCGTGTCACCTAGGGTCGCTTTTGCCCTAGCCCAATCCACCTTTTCAAACCAATAGATGCAAGTGCCCTCTGGTATGTCAACGATCGTTTCCAGACGAGATGTATATTCCCCTTCGCAGAGCAGCATGGGGACGTACCCCTCCTCAATCAGTCCCATCATCACCTTTCGTAGCGGTGGCCAGTAGAACGTCTCAAACTGCTCGGGTGACATGAATCCATCTGCACCTTTGTGTAACATGAATCCGATGATGGGGTGGCCGCTATCCTTGGCAAGATCGAGACCCATCTTGATTGAAATCGGCACCAATTTATCCATCACTGCCATCAGCTTTTCCGGGTATCTGTACATATCAGTCATGACGCCCGCCGTTCCCCGAAACCAATCGCCGACCAGATCGTAGGGAGCAGCACACTCCCCCCCTTCGTAGAGGGGAAACCCCAGCGCGAGAATCTCCTTGGCCTGTCTCCCAAGAATCGTCACCCATTTGAGCGATTCCTCACCGGCTTTCATCAAGGCCCTGAGGGCTTCCTGAACTTCGGGCACCCCAAAATAGGCATAGGAACCGCACATCGTCAGGTAGTACCCGAAAGACTCGGCAAACGGGCGAACCCTCTCGAGGGGCTTCAATTTGGTACAGACGCGGGGGAGATAAACGCGGAGCATGAAGTCCGAAGGATCCTCCAGAAAATGGTCGTAGAATTCCTCGGCCCCGATATACTCCTCCTCCACAAACTGGTAGACGAAATGAGCTGGAATTTCGCGGCCGGGCCATCGCAATTGCCTGTAACCCATGGCTTCAAAAAGGGGCGCTGGAAAGGCGTAACTCGAACCCAGAAACATATCGGGTTCAAACTCCTCAAGGGTCCGCATCGCGGCTTGGTTCGCCTTCTCATAATCGAATACCGCTTCCTCACAGGTGAGCCCATTGTCCAGATATGGGAACATGCCGAAGCTCGGGACCACGGGAACGCGATCGGGAACCTTCAATTGAATGACGTCGGCGATTCTCTGGGCCCGTTCTCTATATGCGGCCTCGGCCTCCCCATCGACGAAATCAATCCCCTGTCCGGAGCACCAGCGCTCAAGATTTTCGGTCGTTTTTCCCGCCATCACCCATCTCCGATCCACTCTTTGGCCCAGGCCACCGCAGCCATGGCATCAGGACGGTAGGCGTCCGCACCACAAAACCTCCTCACTTCCTCATCCATCACGCCTCCCCCGATCACGATCTTCACCCTGTCGCGAAGGCCCGCAGCCTCGATAGCGTCCACGGTGTCTTTCATGACCTGATAGACTGAGGTGAGAAAACCGCTCAAGCCCACGATCTCTGGCTCGACTTCTCTGATCTTGTCAACAAAAGCCTCGGGGGCAACGTCCACCCCCAGGTCGTAGACATCGAACCCATTGACATCGAGCATGAACGCCACCAGGTTCTTACCGATGTCGTGGAGATCGCCAGCCACAGTGCCGATCACAAACCTGCCGAGATGTTCGCCTACGGGCTTTTTCGAAAGCCTGGGTTTGATCATCTCGGTAATCCGCTCCAAAATCTTGCCCGAATAAACCAGGTCAGGGATGAAATACTTCCCCTCTGAAAAACGCCGGCCCACGATCTGCATGGCCTTTTTGGTGTCGTCGAGGATCTTCAGCGCATCCTCTCCGGCACTCAGCCTCTTCTCAGTCGCCCGGAGGGCGTCCTGTTCCTTCAGCTCTGAAAGTAGGGTGACCAGATCCTCAGGCACCTAGAAACCTCCCCATCCATCAGGCCTGAAACCATGTGAGGTCCCTCATGAGTTCGAACTGCTACCTCTCACCGGGAAGAGATCTCTTGACTGAACGCATGGGGAGTTCAAATGTATCCAAAACGGTCGCCGAACACAAAATTGCTGCCCACCATCGGAATCCCAGTCATCAAACTGGCTTCCAATGTTAACGCCCGGACATCTTCTCTCTCCATGGAATGGACGTCTGTTTTCCCTGCTGCCTTTGCCAAGATCACCATTTCATAGGTCATGGCGCTCATGTAGTTGGCCACCCGCTGTGCCGCCTCTTCGATATGCAGTTTAGCCCGCTGATCCTTTTTCTGGGTCCCAATCCCCCAGGGACAACTGCCCGTATGGCACTGGAGACAGACCGTGCACCCCATGGCAACCATAGCCCCCGTGCCGATGGCCACTGCATCTGCACCAAGGGCCAGGGCCTTGGCCGCATCGGCCCCATCCTTGATACCTCCAGAAACGATTAAACTCACCTGATCCTTGAGGCCCATCTCCTCCAAAGCCCGGGTCGCCTGAACCAAGGCGGGGACTGTTGGGATGCCTAAGTGATTCAGCGCCATCATGGGAGCTGCCCCAGTCCCCCCTTCCATACCATCCACAACAATGCCATCCACGCCAGCCTTCGCCGCGATTTTGATGTCTTCCTTCACTCTTCCTGCCGCGACCTTGATAAATATGGGGATTCTGCCTTCCGTAATGTCCCTCAATTCCTCGATTTTGAGAACCAGATCATCGGCCCCGAAAATGTCTCCGTGTCGAGGATGGCTGTGGAGATCGATGCCCTCTGGGAGCTGCCGGAATTGGGCGATCTCTTTTGTGATTTTTCCGGCCATGAGATGGCCAGCCAACCCCGGTTTGGCGCCGATGCCCACGATAATCTCCAGGGCGTCCGCCGCCTCAATGTTTCTCAGTGAGAAACCGATTCGGCTGGGCAAGATCTGCACCACTTGCTTGTAAGCATTCGCTCGCTCCTCTGGCAACAAGCCCCCTTCCCCATTGTTGATCGACGTCCCGACGATCGAGGTGGCTTTGGCCATTGCAATCTTGGCTTCTTTGCTCAATGCACCATACGACATGCCCGAGATCATAATCGGGGTCTCAATGACCAGGGGTTCTTCCGCGAACCTCCCTCCGAGGGTTGTCCTCGTGTTACAATCCTCCCGGTAGGTGTCGATGGACATCCTCGAGAGCTGGGAAGGCAGAACCACCAGGTCATCAAAATGAGGAAGCCTGCGCGTGGTCCCACAACCCCGAATCCTGTGCTTCCCGGTTTCGGCCTTGTGTCTAATCTCCTGGATAACATTCTTGGTCCATACACCGTGCTGCTCGTCTCTCACTTTGACCATGGCGCACCCCCGCATTTACCTCTGATGATGCATTGGCTTGAACAGAACATATTCGTGACGGCCGTAAACCTTGGGGACAACACTGTTCAGGTCATCCAGCTCGATCCCATGATCGACGCCATAGCGTTCCAAGAGTTTTCCGACCTCTTCCTTTTCTTCGGCAGGGATCGGAACCACAGAGACATTGCCTCCCAGCTTTTTCTCAACATCTCCATCCAGCGTATGAATGACCCCGTTGTAAAGCGACTCGCCGGTCCCCGGCCCGACCGAGCCGAGCACGACGATTCTCCCACCGAGCATCATCTTGCCGGTCCACATCCCGACGTCACCACATACGATGAGGTTTCCTCCCTTCATCCCCCAGCCGACACGGCTTCCACAGTGCCCCTTCACCAAAATGATCCCCCCGATCATGGAAGGTCCGAGGTTGCTCCCCGTGTTCTTTTCGACGATGATCTCCCCGTCCATCATGTTATCGCCCGTGTAAAGACCCGTGTTTCCTTGAATGATCAATGTCGGGCCTTCAAGAAATCCACCTGTGTAGAAGCCCGTGCTCCCCTGGACGATGATTTTCCCCTTCCCCTTGAGCGCAGTGGCGAAGTTATGAACCGAGTCTGGGTGTTCGACGAGGATCTCCCGTTCCTTGGGAAGCATCTCTTTCAGTTTTCGGTTGACTTCCCGACTCCCCATTCCTCGTATATTTAAACGGACCATACCCTCACGCCTCCTGGATCCATTTCTGTCGCAAAGATGTCCGGCATCACGGGGGCCATACAGGTCTGCTCTGAGCCAAACATAAAGAGGTTGTCTTCGGATTCATAGAAAAGAACCGGTTTAATCGCCAGTCTGTCGCGCACGGCTCCGATCTGCTCGGCCGTTGAAGCTAAAAATGTAAAAACGCCGTCGAAGGCCTCCAGACCCATCCAAAGGGCCTCCTCCAAATCCTTCCCCCGCTCTTTCATCTGATACGCTAAGTAATGGGCGATGAGTTCAGAGTCATTGTAGGTCTTGAATTGAATGCCGAGGTTCTCAAGTTTCCGCCGCATGTTGAAATAGTTGGTCAATTGCCCATTGTGGACGATCGCAAGCTCTGGATAGACATAGGAAACGAGGGGATGAGCGAAATTAATGTTTTCGATGCTCTCCGTTGCGAGTCTCACGTGGCCGATCCCATGGGTCCCCGAGATGCCATGCATGTCATAATGCCCCCTCAGGTCTCCAGCGTCCCCAACGTCCTTATAGATCCGAATCTTCTGGCCCAGGTGATGGACACACAATTCAGGCTCTGCGTCGACCCGCTTATGGAGTTCAGGGATCTTCGGGTAGTCCATGTCGATTGCGGCTTCGTAGAACGTGTACCCGGCGATGCTTGGGGAGGTCCGCACTTTGGACAACTCGCCATAGGCCGAGAGAATCGACTCGAGATCCGGCTGAAGTTCTCGCCGGTCCATCGCCACCTTAATTTCAATGTCCTTTCGGTCCTCGTAGAAGACCACCCCAGTGGCATCTCTGCCTCGATGCTTCAGCTGATAGAGCATATCCATGATGGTCGCCCCGATATCCATTTTCTCTCGGGCAATTAACCCCGCTATCCCACACATCTTTTCCTCCTTGATGAGACTCGGTCAACCCACTCCGACCAGCCATTTTACCATAAATCGTTGGCGAAGCGTGAGCCCGCTACCCAATTCCCCCTCGAGCAACGGTCGTGCGGTGGACGAGTTTTTCGGTGCTTCATCGCACGGGTTTTCGTAATCCGGAGATTCTGAGAAATCTTGGGGAGCAGTCGCGATCAGTCTAGAATTCAGGATATAGCAAACTGGCTATCCGTGGACGCTCTGATAATAATCCGCCGATGATTTGACAAAAGCCTCATAAAGGGCCAACCACCGGGGATCTTTATCCCAGAGAAGCTCAATATGGCACTGGATCCCGAGCACAAAACCGTGTTTGAGGCTCTCTATGGCCTCAACAATACCATCACGGCAGCGAGCCGAGACCTTGAATCCTGGAGCCAGGTCTCTGACGGATTGGTGGTGGTAGCTATTTACAACCAGAGATTTGGACTCGACAATTTCAAAAAGACGGCTGGACGGATCGATCTCAATCGCATGGTGTTGCTGAGGATTCTCAGGGTCCAGTGCCGAATCCCAGGGATTACTGTGCTCGATATCCGTCGGGACAAAACTGGGAATGTCTTGGTAGAGGGTCCCGCCTGCCGCCACATTGAGGGTTTGAATACCCCTGCAGACACCCAGGATGGGCATGTCTCTCTTCAGCGCCCTTGCAACGATCCCGAGCTCGACCCGATCCCTCAGCGGTTCGACTTCTCCAAGTTTTGGATGGGGGGGCTCTTCATAGAATTCAGGAGCCACATCTCTTCCACCGGCCAACAGGAGGCCTCCAACGAGATCCAGGAGCGATTCGATTGTCTCCGCTTTATCGCAATAGGGGAGGAGGAGGGGGGTACCGCCAGCTGCCTCAATCGGTTTGGGATTGATGACCGAGTCGTTCTCGTCTTCCAGGGTCACCACAAGTCCAATCGGGACGGGCTTTGACATGACCGATAACCAGAGTCACCTTCAGGCTTCAGCGGTCAGGGTTGGGCTATTTGAGTTTGAAAAAATCAACCATACAACATCGGCGTGGCCGAGTAAACACGGAGGGGGAGGTGTGGCCCTCGGCTCCTGTCGCAATGTGAAACGAAACGAAGCCTTCCCCTGCAACGCCTACACCCGCTAGCGAGGAACCATTCTTTACCAGGATTGATGCATCGACTCTCCGAGACATCCGGCTGAGTCTTTCGAGATCCATGGAGTGCATCACGATGGTGTGGCCAAACCCCTGTTCTGCCGCTATTGCCAGATCCATCGCCTCTTCTGCATTGCTCACTCGCACAAAGGGAATCAGCGGCATCGACTGTTCTGTCCAGACCAGAGGATGGTTACGATCGGTCTCTGAAATAACTATCTTAACATCATCACCCACATCGATTCCAATGAGCTTCAAAAGGACTCTCGCATCCTTGCCGATATACTCATAGTTAATCAAGCCAGCCTTTCCAGGCCCTCGGATCTCTCGAAAAACCTTCGAAACGAGTCGTTCCAATTGGCCCGAGTCAATCTCATAGGCGCCATGTTGCGTCAGTTGAACCTTCAACTGGTCAGCCACCTCTTCGACCACGAATATCTCTTTTTCACTGGCACAGGGCGTACAGTTTTCAAAAGCGGCGCCTTCAATGATGTACTTGGCCGCCCTTTCCAGATCGGCTGTCTCGTCCACGACCACTGGCGGATTCCCGGGGCCCCCCGCGATGACCTTCTTGCCGGTCTCTTGGGCTGCCCGAATGACCCCGTGGCCCCCGGTTACGACGAGGAGCTTAACGAGGGGATGTTTCATCAGTTCCTGGGCCGACTCCACTGTCGGCTCTGCGATCGCCGTAGACAGATTCGGCGGGCCGCCGATGCTTTCGATCGCCCGGTTAAAGGCCTGAATCGTCTTGGCCGAAACAACCTTTGATCGTGGATGCGGGTTATGGACGACCGTATTTCCTCCGGCGATCATCATGATATTGTTAAAAACAATGGTCGGTGCAGCGTTGGTAATTGGATTGATGGAGGCAATCACCCCGTAAGGAGCCCGTTCAATAATCGTCATCCCTCGGTCACCGCTGTAGGCAAGGGTCTCGAGATCCTCCATGCCAGGGACCATCGCAGAGGCCACAACTTTTTTCACCTTATGCTCGAATTGGCCCATTTGGGCTTCTTCGAGCTCTATTTGCGCCCATTCATGCGCCTCTTCACGGCTGACCTTTCGCATGACTTCGATGATCTCTTTTCGTTTTTGAACGGAGGTCCGCTCGACCAAATCAACCTGAGCTTTATGGGCGGCCTTAACCGCCGCATCGACGTCACGGAAAATCCCCTGCCCGAGGTCGACTTTTCCCACGGATGCCTGTCCAGGATGGGACAACCGTGCCACAATTTTCTCGACGATGGTGTCGATCTGTTTGGCATCGAGGTCCATAGATTCTTTCCTCCTCCATCACCCGAGGCCTGAGGCTTAACGCACCAGTTCCCTTCCATCCACGGTTTCTAACGCCTGAAGAGCTGCCCTGCTGGCAGCGTCAATATTCGCCTCTGTCCCCCCCAAATAGACTCTTCCAGAAGCTCCGTAGGGACGGAGTTCGACAAGGGTGATCTCTGTCGATTTTTCGGCCTCATTCGCCGCAAGGGCTGCATATCCGGCAGGCTCAACTTCGAGGATAAACAACGTCTCCCCAGCCAAGAGCATGGAACCACTGCGAACCCGATTGATGAGCTGAGAATGATAGTCATTCACCCGGGTGATCACATTGGTGGAGAGGATTCGCGGTTTATACCGGTCAATCTCCTGAAGGCCCAATTCCTCCAATATGGCCATTCCAGCCTGCTCGACCTCAGCCATCGTCTCCGCGTGCACTTCGAGAAGTCCATACTGTCTCTCAACAATCTGCATGGCCGGTTTCACCTCGGACTTTTTCACCGCTATGTCGGTCAGGTTGTTAATCGCCATGCCAGGTCTCGTCTCGACAAAAAGTGAGGCCACCCCCGCAACGGGCAGAAATCCTCGGGCCGTTGAACCGATGTATGCTGCAACTTGAGATTGCATTTGATCCAAATAGAAATAAGCTCTCAGATCAAGCATGGTTCTGCCTCCTCCTGAACCAATCAATCGGTTTCTCCGATGACAATACCCGAGTCGTCGGTTCTTCTCTTCCGAGCCTTGGCCCCAGGCGCGACTTCAGATTTTGACCCTTCCTTTGCACTCGGTTCGGTTTCTTGCTCTGGCAAAACCTGGTCAGAGGACTCTCCTCCCAGGGAAGCCGCCTTTCCCAGACGTTCTTTTCCCTCCACATCAATGGGCGCAACAATCGCATCCAGCTCTCTCTGAAGAACCTCACCCATCTCTTTCGACCGCGGTTTACGCCTTTTTCCGAAGGCTTTACCTTTTTTCACCTTTATTCTTGCTCTTTCCGCCAAATGCGCCCTCATACGATCTGAAGCCAGAAATCTGGCTGTCGAAGAAAAATCAGGCCACCCGCTAAGCCCCTTCAGGACGATGCAATACAGAATTCACATCGAGTCGCGTGGGGGTTCCGAATCAATCGGTACGTGTGATGCGTTGATGCGCTTGACCTGAGTCGCCCACTCAGCGATTCAGGTCGAAACTCAGAGATCTCAGTATGCGCGGCGAGTGATGGAAACTGACTTCATGCGCTCGCACTCGCATTGAGACGCGATACTAGCTCAGAGGCTGTCTTCCCTCCAGACAGGCCATGGCAATCCCCAAGGGTGTCACCAATTGCGGGTGGCATGGCTTCTCCACGGTCACACCCAATTCGTCTCCCATGACCTGCTCGATTCCCAAGAGGCCGCTCGTCCCACCCACCAGATGGACTACCTCCACATTCCGCCCGCCCATATGAATCCGAACAATGGCCGCCATCTTTTGAATGACCGGGAAGACGATTTCCATCGTCTCCTCCTGGTGGTCCAGTTTATAAGTTTCGGCTTCCTCGAATGAAATCCCTTTTCGCCCGGAGATCACAAGATTCAGGTGAGTCCCACCCGTCGGCTCATCCCCTGAATAGGAAATCTCTCCATCCTCGACAATCGCAATCCCTGTGGTGCCCCCACCGATATCGACAATGGCTCCGTTTTGGATTTTCAACACTCGGTTGGCAGCTGAAGGTTCATCAACGACCTTAAGGACCTCTAGCCCGACCGATTCCAACACGTACTGAGTCGTGCGAAGGTTGGCCGATTCTGTCTTTGGAGGAAAGGCCGTTGCCGCGAGATGCAGTCCCGCTCCCAAATTTGATTGTAGACTTTCCACCATACCTTGGACGATCTCTATGGCGCCGACATAGTCGATAACGAGCCCCTCTCGAGCAATGGCCGCGAACTGCATGGTTCCCGCGACAGGATTGCCATTTCCATCCACGACGACGACCACCACATAGCTCGTCCCCAAATCGACTCCCAAGAATAGATCCGCCCCCTCTTCAATCGACTCCCACTGATCGGGACGGTTTACCTTTCTGGCCAGCCTTTCAATCCTGTCCAGACCGTTTGAAGGATAAGGGCGATCTATTTTTCCTCCCTGAAGGCCAGTCATTTTGTCTCTTCAGTCACCCCCCCTTTGGGCCTTTCTCGGGGAGAATTGACTCAACCTCATCATGGGGCCTAGGGATGACGTGGACAGAAACGAGTTCTCCGACGCGTTGGGCGGCTGCTGCTCCGGCATCGGTTGCAGCTTTGACAGCCCCGACATCTCCCCGAACCACAATCGTCACATATCCATTGCCAATGTATTCCTTGCCAACCAGTCGAACATTGGCAGCCTTTACCATCGCGTCGGCCGCCTCAATGGAACCCACCAGCCCCTTTGTTTCGACGAGTCCTAAGGCTATCTCTTTCATATGAACTCCTCCTTCTTCAAATCACTCCGGATTTGTCAGGTTTTCAGTCACCCCAAACGCTCGAGAACCCTCATCACGACAGTTCTCACCGTCTCTTCATCTAGCGGCTTGTCCCCAAATTCCTCCTTCAAGAACTGAACGACGGCGGCGACAATTTGCTCTCGATTATAAGGCCTGCTCTCCAGAGAAGCAGTGCTTTCCTCAATGATTTGAATCCCCAAAGCCTCGGCTTGATCACGAGCTGCGGGGGTAATAATCGTATTGGGTGTCAGCCAAATCGGCCCCTGTTTCTTGCTCGCCACTTCCTTGACGACGTCAACGGTAATCACCTCTTTCATCCCTCTATTCCTTTCTGATCTACTGGACCTTTAGAGAAGGGCATCCAAAAGCTCCTTTCGTGGTGCAGGAATGACAATGCTGTACACCAGCGTCCCGTCTTCTCGAGCCTTCTCCACACCCCGGTCAACCGCGGTCCGGATGTCTGCCACGTCCCCATTTAAGATCACAAACGATTTTCCGCCCAAGCCTATGGCTGCTCTGATCTCTATTAGGTCAACAGACGCTGCCTTGACTGCTGTATCAGCCGCCACCACACTGGCAGCCACAGAAAAGGTTTCGATGACGCCCAAAGCCCTCAGGTCTTCGACGGGGGTTGTCGCCGTGATCGAAGGGATAACCGAGGGATGGACATTGGGAAGGATGAATTGATCAACCAGGGTTTCGCCTGCAATCTCCACACCCACATCCATCGCCCGCTCGACGCCGGTGACGTCGCCGCCGATCATGGTGATGTACTTCCCTGAACAGACCGTTCTCGAGAGAAGGAGCTGGACCTCGGCCACCTTGACCATTTCATCGGTCGCTTCTATTCCTCTGGCAATACTCACAAATTCGACAAGCCCAATCGCCTTTTCATCCATTGGTTACCCTCTTCTCCTCCCAGGGCTTGTTGTTTCCTCATCAAGAGAGCTTCTCGTGGGAAGTCGTGGCTCGTGGTCCGTCGTCCGTGGTTCGTTGCAACTGACCAGGGGCAACCGCCAACGGCACTGTAGGAAGCCTGAGGGCACCGATGAGCCACTTCCCCGAGTATTTTGTATTCAATCCCTGATCGCCTCAATTACGACAGAATCATCAATACGAGTTACCCTGCCTCGAATGCTCGCGTGAACCCGTGCGCCCAGACGTTTTTCAGGTATTTCCCCCACGAGTTGTCCCTTTTCCACCGTGTCACCCGCCTTTACCACCGGAGAAGCCGGTATTCCTGTGTGCTGGCTCAAGGGAATTCTCACCTGACCGGGTTCAGGTTTCATCTCAACCAAAGGGGCGGGGCGGTCGTATTCCCGGATACCTAACCGACTGATCAGTCGACTCATGGGGATCTTTCGCCCTTCCCGAGTTGAATAAGCCTCGAGTTCCCTCTCTGGCCCTGGCCAACTCACCCCCTCTTCTCCAAACTTCAATCTTAAGATGGCATTCATCTCCCTTGGAGATAGAAACATCGGACAAGCATAGAGTTCGCAAATCCCGCATTCACAGCAAAGGATCGCCTGGGTCAAGATATCTGTATCCGCACGCCCGTAACTTGCAGAACGCATAATCTTGTGAGGCTCTAGCCGATGGCCCAAGAGATATCGAGGACACATCTCGGTACAGTAAAAGCACTGGATGCAAGCAGCCTTGGCTCTTCTCACAATGTCTCGGATTTCCAGCTTTTTTTTCAGAATCACAGGGTGGTCTGACGGGAGGACAACGATGCCGCTTGTTGCCTTCTGGACGGGATAGTCGAGGCCAACGAGCTTGCCCATCATCGGCCCTCCCGCAAGAATGCTGAACCCATCAACAGTCGCTCCCTCTGCAATGGCAATGCATTCCCCGATGGAGACGCCCAAGGGCACTCTCAGGGTGAGTGGACGTTTCACGGCACCTGTCACCGTCAACATCCGATGGGTTACAGGAATTCCATCCATGGCATTCGCGATATTGTAGAGGCTCTCTACATTGCTGACCACAACTCCCACCTTGAGAGGGATTCCCGCCTCAGGAACCATTCGCTTTGTCACCTCGTAGACCAGGGCAAATTCATCTCCTGCTGGATAGAAATCCTCCAGCAAGAAAATCTCCACATTTCGCCCTACGCCACTCCTCTTGAGAGCCTCGATAGCCCTCGCGTATTTCCCCTTCAGACAGACAATTGACCTTTCGGCTCCGGTCGCCTTCTGAACCCAGGCAAGGCCCTCGAGGACCCGCTTTGCCTGCGTGATCATCAATTCCTGGTTGCAATGGAGAAGGAGTTCACATTCGGCTCCGTTAGCGAGAACAATCTCCGCCGAGGAAGCGATCTTGACATGGGTCGGAAACCCCCCGCCCCCCGCTCCCACGACACCGGCATCCCGGACCTTCGCGACGATCTCATTCACCCTTGACGTCCCTTTTTCAACGGTACCTTGGCCCCGGGTTGATATTGCTTAGGATCCAGCTCAACATTGTCGATGATCCCGATGACGATCGCATCGACCGGTAGCTCCTGCTCAACGATGGCAGTTCGGGCAGAACTGCCCTGAACAACCACCACCAGCTCTCCTATTCCCGCACCAATCTGATCACCGGCAATGATGATATTGCCGTAGGGTTCCTGCTTGTGATCCAGGGGCTGGATAATGAGCAACTTCAAGCCCGTAATCCGGCCCTCCTTGCGCGTGGCCCATACACTGCCAACAACCTTACCCATTAGCATGATATTCCCCCTGGTTGAATCCAGGAAAAAGGAGGGAGTTGCGCCTCTCTCCCCAATTTCCCGACTCTTCTCGACTACCCTTTATGGATTCACTTCTGTTTTCTGGCGATCTCTTCCGCTAGGGGGAGAATCCCTTCAACATCCTCATGAGGCCTAGGTATGACATGGACAGACACCAACTCACCGACGCGTTTGGCTGCGGCTGCCCCAGCGTCTGTCGCTGCCTTGACAGCCCCAACGTCTCCACGGACCATGACGGTGACGTATCCCCCACCGATCTTCTCCTTCCCGATGAGGCGCACGTTGGCCGCCTTGACCATGGCATCGGCTGCCTCGATGGAGCCGACCAACCCTCTCGTCTCAACCAGACCCAAGGCGATAAACCCTTTCTCTACCATTTCAAACCCCCTTATTGTTTTGAATTAAAAGCTCAAGACCCTAACTGTTTGAAATCTTCCAGAGGCTCGAAAAGGGAGCTCTGAGCGCGAATCAAGATTTTTTCGATAACAGTTCTTAGCGAAGCGAAACGGGCACAAATCCAACTGTCTGAGTCCGAAGGGCGAGTTTTGGATTTGCAGTGGAGCAAGCCTTAGAACTGTCGAAAAAAGCTTTTGAGCAGCAAAGAGCGACCTTTTCAGAGATTTTGTTTTTCTCATCCAAAACTCGTTCTAGGCGACCCCATCTTGTCTCCACGAGATTGACCGGCAGAGTCTTCCCTCTTTGCAGCGGCCAAAGGGATCGCCTTCTTCGACAAACTGAATCATCTTCTCGGCGGTCATGCTACCCAGTCCAAGAGACTCTACCGTGCGTCCTTCAGACCAGAAATCGATATCGATCATCGTGCATGCGAGCGTGATCAGGCTATCAATCGCAGGTGTTTCAATACCCACAACGTCACCAAATGAGGATAGAGGCAACAGGCTATTGGGAACCTCATCCAGAATATTGTTGAGCTGAAGAATATCCGTAGGCGCATGAAATCCCAAGTAGTAGGGATTGTTGTGGTAGACGTCGTATAGGCTGGGTCCGGTCACCCCATAGCTTTCCCGATACCAATCGAGTGTGGTCCAGGCATCCAATCCGAAAGCCTTCGTAATGGCAACCTTTTCCTCGTCAATCTTCTCCATCACCATTTCTACGATCGGACGGGTGATGAGATCCCGGTAAAACCGAAGATCCTCACCTGCCGCAGAACGCTCGATGATCGATGTGTTGAGTAGCATCGGTGCTGGATGGTTCACCGGTCCAACATTGTTCAGGCTGGTTTCCAGAACATTTTGGCCCGTTTCGATTTGTGGATAGACCTGAATCAACGTATCCATCACATATCGGTTCGTGCTCGCAGGAAGGGCGGCCACACGCATCTTATTCTTCTCCTTCAGGATCTCCACAGCCCCGGGCCCCCTCAGCTCGGCAGCGTAGATAAACGTTTGCGCCTCCGCCAGGTATATATTGGCCCGGAGGGCATATCGTTTCAGCGTCCTCGCAAATTCAAGGGCACCACCGGTTCGTCCTGGATTGAGAACGATGATCTGACCATCCCTCATCAATCCGCCCATAATCGATGCCAGGGTCCTATGGACCGTGGCAGGTGTGTTGACCATGATCAGGTCCACACCACTGACCGCCTGATCCAGGCAGTTGGTCACCATTTCAGGTTTTGCCAACCCACTGGCCACCTCCCCCTCCATGCGGATCCCTCCGTTTTGAATCACGGGTGCTGTCTCAAAGTCGAAAAAACTCCAGAGGTTCACCGAAAACCCCCTCAGAATCAGGTGACCCGCCATGGCCATGCCGCTGTTACCCGCTCCCAGAACGGCTATCTTGAGCTTGTTCTTCTTTATTGGAGGGGGAGAAGGTGGTGATCCGGCAGAACCCTTTCCTGACTGTCCCCTTCGCCCCAACTCGTCAACCACCGCTTTGACGATGGAATCGATCTTTTCTTTCTCCATCCTCCCTCACCTCTCTTCTCTCATGGAGTCGAATACGTTTTTGACACGCTTCCAGGCCATCCTACCCTCATTCAGATGGCAAAATCGTCTCCACATCTTCGTGGGGCCTTGGTATGACCTGAACAGAGACAAGCTCTCCGACGCGCTGTGCCGCCGCCGCTCCCGCGTCCGTAGCCGCCTTAACAGCTCCAACGTCTCCACGAACCATCACGGTGACGTATCCCTCGCCTATTTTTTCCTTCCCAACAAGGCGCACGTTAGCCGCCTTCACCATGGCATCGGCTGCCTCAATCGAGCCAACGAGCCCTCTCGTTTCAACCAATCCAAGTGCCCTTTCCACCATAGAGTCTCCTTTCGGAAATGATGAAATTTTTCCTTCACATTAGAAAAAATGAGGTTTATATCCACCATAATCTAACAGACCCTCTTTGTCAAGTTTTTTCTCATTGGGCTCTCCAGATTTTTCTGGCCTCTCCCCGAACCCATATTCCCCAACCTCCTTTGAGCCTTCCTTCAGATGTTTTTGCGCATAAACCCTTGGGATCGGCGAAAGGGGGGGGCGACATTCGGAATCAGATTCTGTATTTATCTCAATTCGTGCAAGCCCATGAAGTCAGTTTCCATCTCTCGCAGAGCGCACTGAGATCTCTGAGTTTCGACCTGAATCGCTGAGCGGGCGATTCGGGTCAAAAGCGTCAACACTTCGCATCTATCAATTCATTGGGATAACCCCACGCGATTCGTTGTGAAAACGGTAGCTGTCAGAGAAAAGGTCGAAAACCACGGTGACTTCCACGGCCCTTCAAGGGAATTTTCGCGGTGGGGAATCAACAGTTGATGCTGGAGAGTTCTAGATTTGGGGGAGTGGAAATATGACCGTTGACAAAGTCTCCGATTTAATACCAGCCAAAGTCATTGACGGCCGCTGTCATGGCCCTCACATTTTCGACCGGCGACATTGGGGGCAATTCGCAACCGGGTCCGAACATGAAGCCGCAGGGGAGTCGCTTACCCTTTTCGATGACCTCACGACAGGCTGTATACACCTCCTCTGGTGTAACCGTCTGGATGATCGTCGTCTCCAGGTTACCCACGACAATTTCGTTGGGGAAATAGGCTGCGGCTGTTTCGAGGTCGACCTCGTGCCCAAAGCTGACGATACCCGGGTCCCCCATAGGAATCTGTGCCCAGTAGGGGAGGTTCTCGTTTTGTTCTCCACAAATGTGCATAAATATCGTTTTGTAGCCCATTTCGAAGACCTTCTCATGAAGCTCTTTCCTGTAGGGGAGATTGAAAGTCTCAAACGTCTTGGGTGAAATCACCTGGTTGGAGGATACTGGGTCTCCTCCCCACAGCAGAACGTGGGCCGTCTTAAAAATATCTTTCCAGTATTCTGCCATGGCGATTTCAAAATCGGTCGCCAATCGCATCAGTCGGTGTGCGACTTCCGGTCTCCTGAGCACCCACCGGGAAAGCTGATCTAGACCCACGATATTGGAGGCACAAGTAAAAATTCCCTCCAACTGAATCACAATATTCCACGGCTCGTTATCGAGGCTCTCCTGGGAAGATAGCTCGAAAAACCTCCTTTGAATCGGTATGATGCCCGCGGTGGGAACATCAGGTATTCTCAGCTTCATGACGTCTTCGGGTGTCTCAGCGACGTGGTGTGTGACTGTTGGAGCCTGACTCAATTCTCCTTCGGGCCATTTGATCTGGCCCCCAAACTCCCAGCCACCAAAAGCTGCGTACGCGATCTCTGGAACAAATACCCAGTCAAATTCCTTGGCGGCTCGCCGTTGTGCAGCGAGGGATGCTTCTGGATTTTTGTACAGTTCGGCGAGAGGAACATTACTGTATACCGCAGAAAAGCCCCCACCAAATGGATAGAGCGGTACGCGGTCCGGCTTTTCACGTCTGAGTAACGCTTCGACGCGCTCCTTGTTGGTCATGGCATCTGCCCTAGACATACCTCTTGAGCGGGTAGACCTTGCAAAGCAGCGGCCCGAAGGTGACCGCCCCTGTGGGCGGATCGCAATATCCGTCGTCATCGGGTGTCAGGACATTAACATTTGATTCGAAAACCCTATACAACGAGGGATCCTCCGCGATTTCCTCAGGGAACCACCATCCATGTTGGGCCTCGATCATTCTGGGGGGTATTCGAGAAGTGAGCTTTGCTTTCTGTTTGATCTTTCCTCTGCTGGTTTCGATAACCATCCAGTCGCCTTCGCCGATGCCCAGCCTTCGAGCCGTCTCCGGATTGATTTCGGCTGTTGGGTAGGGATAAAGACGACGTAGAGATCTGATTTGTCTGTGTTCTGAATGGTGCATGGGGCGGAATCTGGCCCCCGTTATGAGAATGAAAGGGTATTCTCTGGCAAGCTCTGGCTGGCTCACGGGCGTTTCTGGAGGCTCTTCATAACGGGGCAGCGGGTCGTATCCCAGCTGTTCAAGAATCGTTGAGTAAAGCTCAACCTTCCCAGTCGGTGTTGCGAATCCCTTAGGCTTTCCGGTTTCTGGGTCAATGCTCTCATATCGCTTCTCCACAGGAGGGGGTATCCACCACCGTTGTCTCTTGGCAAATTCCTCGGCTGATTGCATGCCGAGTTCCTCAAGTAACGGCTCGAGACACCAGTTCCACTCCTCTTCAAGGGTCGCACGCCAGGAGCTCCCCTGCCCGAGTCTCAGCCCTAATCCCTGATAGAGATCATAATCCGTCCTCCGCTCATCCAGAGGCTCAACGACTCTCTCTCCTATGGAAGCGATATTACCGTGACCCTGGAGAGTCTGAGTGCACATCTGAGGATGCTCCAGCCAATTGGTAATAGGAAACACGTAGTCTGCAAGCATGGCCGTCGGTGTCATCCACTGTTCGGCGACGATGAAAACTTCAAGCTTTGGGCTTTTCAAGGCCTTGTAAATTCTCTTTGTATTTGGGTACGCGACCAGGGGGTTACTCGCACCGCAAATCAATCCCCTGATCTGATAGGGGCTGCCTGTGAGTATGGCCGTCCAGATATCTGGTTCGTGGCAACCGGGGAGAAATCCAGAAGACAAGCCTTTCCCATACCAGTAGGGTTTTGCGACGCCATGAATCAATTCGTACCCCGGGTAGCCCCAGAGCCTGTGCCTGTCCGCACCGAGTTGTTTCTTTCGCTTTTCTTTTGGAAGCATTTCCATATACTCGAAAACAGGACCGTAGTTGCTCTTTGGGCAGGGCCCTGAAAGCATGTCTCCTCCAAGGACATCGAGGTTGCCGGTTATGGCTCGGAGGATACATTTGGCATGGGTAAGGCTTGTGACATTTCTTCCCTGCATGTCCGATTTCACGCCCCAAATGATCGACGCCGGTTTGCTCGTGGCGTACATCCGTGCCGATTCGACGATTTCTTCAGCGGTTAACCTCGTTATTTCGGCAACCTTCGCCGGTGGATATTGCTTAACGCGGGCTTTCAAGGCATCGAAACCGTGGCACCAATTCTCCACAAAATTTCTATCGTAGAGACCCTCCTCGATGATCACGTTCAGCCAGCCCAGGGCTAGCGCCGCATCGGTGCCGGGTCTCAAGGGCAGCCATCTGTCGGCGAGTCGACCGACCGTTTCTGAGTACTTTGGATCAATGACGATGTATCGGGTCCCCTTTTTCTTGGCCATGAGGAGCTTGCTAAAAGTGCAGGCGAGAGACTCGGACGGGTTGCCTCCCCATATGACCGCAGACTTGCAGGGTGGCGTTACAGATCTACTCGCCCCAGTTCCATAAATCGCGGCATGTATTTGACGGCTCACGACAGAACACCACTGCCCGGCATTGGCATGGTTAGGACTCCCGAAAAGATTCATAAATCTCGCCTTGAATATCTCTGAAAAGCCTCTCCCTGTACCCGCAATCGAAGCAACTGCCTCTGCACCGGTCTCTTGCCTGATTTGCCGCAGCTTTTCGGCCACTTCATCCAGTGCCTGTTCCCATGACACCCGTTCCCATTTACCCTCGCCTCTCTCACCAACCCTTTTTACGGGGTGATTCAGGCGGTCCTCGTGATAGAGATGTTCAATAAATGCCTCGGAACGCTCACAAATCCAGCCGTCGTTCACGGGGTGACCGGGTTCACCCCTCAGGTGAACGACCTCCCCCTTCTCGACAGTGGCCAGCACGCCGGCCTGCAACCAACAACCAAAACAGAGGGCTCGCTTCACTTCGGTACCCTTTCCCTTTTTCATCTCGTCTCCTCAAGAAAACACATTCTCATCCCGGCCAAAAAGCCATGCCCATGGGACGACAGGTGTGTTTTCCGAGACCGGGATCGGCTTCAACGGGCCTTCACCATGATGCCCCCATCCACCATGATCTCAGCACCCGTGATATAAGAGGACTCATCAGAGGCCAGGAAAAGACCACAATAGGCGATGTCCTCTGGCGTCGCGAGACGGCCAAGGGGAACCCACCTAGCCACAGCATTTCGGGTCTCTTCATCCCACTCCTTCTGCATCGGTGTGTCCACGGGTCCAGGATGGATGATATTCACCCGGATCTTATGTTTGGCATAAACGATCGCCATTGATCTTGTCAGGGAGATCATGCCACCCTTACTGGCGGTATAGGCGTCTTGGGCTTTGGCAAAACCCATGAAAGCCACCCCAGAGCCGATGTTGATGACGGACCCTCCCCCTTGTTTGATCAACTCCGGGATGCCATACTTACAAACCCACACCATGCCCTTGAGATTGATGGCCATGACTTGGTCCCAGATCGCTTCATCAGTGCGGGTGACTTCAAGATCCTTGTCACGCCACAGGACGCCCGCGCTGTTGTAAAGAATATCGAGCCTGTCAAAGGCGGCCACACTCGTTTCGATTGCATTCCTGACTTCCCCTTCCACAGCGACATTGCAGTTGATGAGCACGGCCTTGCCACCTTCCTGTTTCACGAGATCCACCGTTTTGTGCCCCGCCTCTTCATCCACATCAACGACAGCAACCCTAGCCCCTTCCTTGGCAAAGATCCGTGAGGTGGCCCGGCCGATGCCACCACCTGCGCCAGTGACGAAAGCAACTCTGTCTCTCAGTCTCATGAGCGATGTCTCTCCAATATATCGCAGGCGCCAACATTCGTACCTTCATCGCAAAAACGCTTCGCTATTGCAAACTCGATACCCTGTACCCCTCCAATGACAACGGCAGTTTTATTAATTAGTGTTTTCATTTTCTATCCCCTTATTGCTGGAATGTCGAGACTGCTTTTTGGTGGGGGCGAACAACAAAAACTTCAGCCGTAAGACACTGTTACTGTTTTGATGATGAAGCCCACGATATTTAGAAGCTGAAGATTCTCTGAGTCTATCGACGGGAATCGTCCG
>CAYFYO010000038.1:0-35376 GCA_964347335.1 uncultured Thermodesulfobacteriota bacterium | reverse complement strand
GCGTGTCGAATTCCAGATATCCCACGAGAATGCCACTGACGGCCAGGGCCACGAGAGCCTGGAGAAGGATTTTGTAACGGGCCTTCAGACCCTTACCGCTGCCCCGTCTCAGTTTCAGGATGTCATCTGCAAAACCGATGAGACCAAAAAGCACAGTTGCCGCCAGCACCAGCCACACAAATGTGTTGGTGAGATCAGCCCACAGGAGTGTCGGGAGAACCACCGCCAAGAGGATAAGGATCCCTCCCATTGTCGGCGTGCCTGCTTTCGCCGAGTGTGTGACGGGGACGTATTCCCGTACCGTATGGATCGCTCCGATGGCGCTCAGTTTTCTAATAATCCAGGGTCCGAAAATAAAGCAGATGAGGAGGGCGGTGAGCGCTGCATAGATGGTCCTGAAGGTGATGTAGCGGAATACGTTCAGGACCGAATAGACAGTATGAAGTGGATAAAGGAGATGGTATAGCATTATGTTCCTTCTCTGAAAAGATCGATGACGGTTTCCATCCGCATCTTTCTGGACCCTTTGACGAGAATCCAGTCCCCCGGCTGAACCAGGTCCTTCAAACCGGTCACGATCTCCCCGTGGTCCTTTGCAATTCTGATGATCTTAGAATCTACTCCTGCCTGGATGGCTCCCTGTGCCACCTCATTGGCATGATCTCCAAGAAGAAACATGCCGCTGACCTTTAGTGTCCCGATGAGTCGCCCCACTCTCCGATGAGCCTTCCGGGTGATATCTCCCAACTCAAGCATATCCCCGAATACGACAAAGGCTCGTCTCCCTCCGACCACTCGGGAGAGGGCCTGTAGGGCCATTTCTGCAGAGGGGGGATTTGCGTTGTAGGCGTCGTTGATGAAATTCACTCCCCGAAGGGGGGTGATCTCCATTCTCATGGGCGGGGCTTTGAATCGTCTCAATCTTCGTTTTATATCGTCCACTTTCACCCCGAAGAGTGAGGCGACCGCGGTTGCTGCAGCAACCGCTTCGACAAATTGCAGGCCCATGATGGGGAAATCGACCGTGGTGCCGTCCTCTCCAACCAGGAGCCGAAACCGAATGCCATCGACACCACGCCACTCAATCCGGTCGATGACAACGTCGGCTTTCGTGTCGATGCCGAAACGGATTTTCCGCGCTGAACATTTCCTCGCGAGGCCTGACACGCGAGAATCGTTCTGATTGACCACGACCGTGCCCTCTTGTCCTATTGCCTGAAACAGATCCCCTTTCTCTTTGGCGAGGACTTCGAGCGATCCCATTCCCTCCAGGTGGGCTGCGCCGATATTGGTGATGAGTCCGACAGTCGGGCGAGCGATCTCCGTGAGCCTTCTGATTTCTCCCGGCATGTTCGTTCCCATTTCGAGGACGACCACGTCATGTGAAGGTTCGAGCTCTAGGAGTGATAGGGGAAGTCCGATGAGATTGTTGAAGGTTCCGGGACTTTTGAGAACCCTGTATTTGTCCTCCAGAAGAAGGGCAATCATCTCCTTCGTACTCGTCTTCCCATTGGTCCCGGTGATTCCGATGACGGGCACGGGGAATTTCTCTCTCCAAAACCGGGCAATGTCTCCCAGGGCCCGAAGCGTCTCGGGAACCACAATCAGTGGCTTTGACTCGGGGCTCTCTTCGACACGGCTGTCGAGATACCCATTCTCGACAATCGCCCCAGCAGCCCCTTTGGCCAGGACCTCTCGAACAAAGTCATGGCCATCGAAATGCTCGCCTTTCAGGGTGAGAAAGATCTCCCCTTTCTGAAGCGTCCTCGAATCTGTGGAAAGACTCAAAAATGAGGTCTCTCGATCGCCTCGGGCGAGGCGCCCTCCTGTGGCTTCGAGAATCTCTGAACAGGTGAATTGAAACCCCTGATGCATAGGCTTTCTCAATTGTCTGGGGACCTCTGATGAAGCGCCTTCCTCACCTCGACTCGGTCATCAAAAGGAATTCTCCGGCCTCCGAGAATTTGGTAATCCTCATGACCCTTTCCCGCGACGAGAATGATATCGGCAGCCCGGGCAACCTCGACTGCCAATCGGATCGCTTCCCTTCTATCCTCGATCTTCAGGTAGCATTTAGCCCCAGCACCCGACCTGAGGTGCTCCCCCTCGACGGGTCGGACCTTCTGAGTCGTGAACCCTGCCTCGATTTCCTGGATGATATCTGCGGGAGGCTCACTGCGGGGGTTGTCGGAGGTAATGATCGAAACATCGCTCAACTTCGCCACCACCCCTCCCATCCGTGGGCGCTTCGTCCGATCCCTGTCACCGCCGCATCCAAAGACAGTGATGAGTCTCCCCCGTCCGCGGAGTGGCCTCAGGACCGTGAGCGCCCTTTCAAGGGCATCTGGGGTGTGGGCATAGTCCACAAAGATTTCCAATCCGTGGTCGTTTGCGATCCTCTCCATCCTTCCCGGCACGCTGGAGAGGGCCTGAATACCCTCCTGAATGGACGCCGTGGGAACTCCGAGTGCGATAGCCGCTCCAGTGGCCGCCATGATGTTATAGATGTTGAAGTCGCCCACGAGGGGAGAACGAATTTTCATGGAACCGAGAGGAGTTTGGACTGTCGCCTCCAGACCTTCGATAGAATTCTTGATATCCTTTGCAGCAATGGAAGTGGGTCGGTTTATGGCATAGCCCGTCTTCGTGTATCTCAAAAGGTTCCAGAGATTCTCTCCGGTCGGGTCGTCTCGGTTAATGACAGCCACAGGGTTTTGCTTTTCCCGCATCGGTAGGATTCCGGTGAAAAGGTGTTCTTTGCATTGGCGGTACTGATCCAGGTCGGTATGGTAGTCGAGATGGTCTTGACTAAAATTGGTGAAGACTCCAACATCGAAATGGCACGCATCGACCCGCCTCAGATCGAGACCATGGGAGGAGACTTCCACCACGACGTCGGTGATGCCAGAATCCAGCATTTCTCTGAGAATTCTCTGAATGTCGTATGACTCTGGCGTCGTCATTGGAGCCGGAATAACGCGGTTACCGAATCGATAGTTGATTGTACCGATCACACCACAGGGGATAGACTGACTCCTGAGAATCGACTCGATCAGATACACCGTCGTGGTCTTCCCATTGGTCCCTGTGACACCGATCAACCGCAATCCCCTCGAAGGATGCCCGAAAAGGGTCGCAGATAGATTGGCAAGAGCCGCCCGACCTTCAGGGACGATGACGACAGGAACGCCCTTGCCTTCCCATTCTGACCGTTCTACAACCACGGCTGTGGCCCCTCGGTCAAGGGCTTCATCGATGAAGGCATGACCGTCGAGGTTCATTCCGCGTATCGCAACGAATAGCGTTCCCTTGTGCACTTTTTCAGAGTGATAGGCAATGTCCTGGATCTCGACATTCGGATTTCCAACCATCTTCTTTTGAGGAATACCCTTGATCAAGTCCTTCAATCTCATCCCATAGAACCCGAACGTCCAAGTAAATGCAGAATAAATAAAAAATATAAATTACAGTAACTTGAGAAATATATCTTAAAGTGAATTCTCTTTTTTTTGGCAATGGTTCAGCCCATTACAACGGTGGTGCAAACCTCAAATCACAGACCGTCCCCCTCTTCAGACGCACACCGGGGAGAGGTTTTTGTTCAACGAGAAGGCCCCACCCGCTCAATCTGATCTCTACGTCCGACTTGGCAAGCCGGTGTAAGGCCTTTTTCATGGTGAGTCCGAGGAGATCTGGCATGAGCCCATCTGCCTGGACCCGTATTTTAGGCGGGAAAAGGTCACGTTCCTTGGGCCTTTGCGGATGTTTTGGACCTCCCTCGGGTCGCGCGGCGAACGTTATCTCGCCCGGTGGCACTTTCAATCTCTTGAGCGTGCGCTCGGCGATGGTCTTGAAAACCGGTGCCGCCACCACGCCGCCATAGGGCGTTTCAACGGGTTCGTCGATCACGACGAGGATGGCAATCCTGGGATCATCAGCAGGCACAAAACCCATGAACGAACCGATATACTTCTCATTCGAGTATTTCTTCAGGAGCGGGTCGATCTTCTGAGCCGTACCGGTTTTCCCGGCCACGGCATACCCCGTTAATGCCGCCCGTGTCCCAGTGCCACCCGGTTCTACCACCATTTCGGTGATCCTCCTGACCTCCCCACTGGTCTTTGGAGAGACGATCTTTCTCCTCAATTCCCGGGAAAAAGCCTTGACCACGTTTCCCCTTTGATCGATGATCCGATCGACCACGTACGGGCGCATCAGGTCTCCCGCATTCGCAATCGCGGATAAGGCCGTGATGAGCTGAATCGCAGTGACTGAAATACCTTGGCCGAAAGCGGTGTTTGCCACACCGATTTCGGATAACTCATTTGGGTTCCGAACGATCCCCTTGACTTCGCCGGGGAGTTTTATGCCAGTGCGAGCGCCAAAGCCGAAGTTTCTAAGGTGACGATCGAGCGTTTTTGCGCCGAGTCGCAGTCCGATCTGACTCGCCCCGATGTTGCTCGAAAACTTGATGATCTTCTCGAGGGTCAGCCAGCCGAATTGCTTGTGGTCATGGATGACCTCTTGACCGATCTGATAGCTCCCATTATGACAATAGAAGATCTCGTTTTTTTGGATGGCCTCCTCCTCCAGTGCAATAGCGAGAAGGAAAACCTTGAAAATCGATCCGGGCTCGAAAACATCAGTAATCACGCGGTTCCGGATGGAGTCGGCATTGTAGTTTTCAAGGATATTGGGGTTGAAAGAGGGTCGATTGGCCATGGCCAGGATCTTCCCGGTCCGAGGCTCCATCACAACCGCCATAGCGGATCTCGCCTTTGTTCTCCTGACGGCCTCAGTGAGGGCTTCCTCGACAATATGTTGGATATTCAAATCGATCGTCAGGACAAGATTGTAACTGGGGAGGTCAGTCGGCTCAACCGTGAACTTGGTGACCATTTCCCCGCCTCGAGCGTCGAGTTCGAGTAGCATCCGGTGCGGGTGTCCATTGAGGTACGGGTCAAACTTGAATTCCAAACCTTCAAGTCCCTTGGGATCGACCCCGACAAAGCCCAAAACATTCGCTGCCAACCGGCCATTCGGATAGTATCTCTGGCTTTCCGTCAAAAAATGGATCCCCTCCAATCCGAGCCGCTTTATACTTTGAGCCTGAGCTGGAGGAATCTTTCGCTTAAGCCAGACAAAGGACTTCCGGGATTTGAGCTTTTTCTCAATAGAGGATCGGCTCACCTCCAGGATGCGAGCCAACTTCCTCGAGGTTTCGGAGACGTTCCGGACCTGTCGAGGATGGGCGTAGAGAGACTCGATCTCGGTGCTCTCGGCCAACACCTTCATCTCTCGATCGAAGATGGTCCCCCGTTTGGGCACAAGTTCGATGATCTTCTCGTGTTGTCTCTCGGCCAATTCTTGAAGGTTGTCTCTATCGAGAACCTGCAGCTGCAAAACCCTCAGAAGAATCAGCAGAAAAAAGAGAAACAGGAGAGAGAAAACGAGAAAGATACGAAATTTTAACCAGTTGTTGTGGCTCTGACTCATTCTCGAAACCGGACCTCCTCTTGGCGAGGCTCCCTCATGCCGAGCCGCTCTCTCGCAAGGGCTCCGATCCGTTGTGGTGAGATGAGGGTCGCTCGTTCGATCTGAAGTTTCCTGTTGATTTCAATGAGGGCGTTCTGTTCTTTGAGTGCCCGAGAGAGACTATATCCGAGATTGGTGACCCACAGTCTCGACCAGACGAAGAAAAGATAGAAAATGACGAAGCCGATGATGAGCAAAAAAGTAAAGGCCAGGGATCTGCTCCCCTTTTTGGATGATCGTGTTTGTCCGTGTTCCCGCTTCCATGTCTCTGTCTCTATAAGAAGCCCCGAAATGACTCTTCCCATGAACAACCTCCGAACTGACGTTTCGTCGCAACCCTTCTCAGACTCTTTCCGCCACCCTCAATTTGGCGCTTCGCGCCCGCGGGTTTTCGGCGATCTCTTTTGGGGAGGGTGTAATCGGCTTCCGCTCCAGAGGTCGAAGGGTCTTTTCCCTCTGGCAAACGCATTGAGGGAAGTGGGGAGGACAGGTGCAGCCTTTTTCAGCCATTTGGAAGAACGCCTTTACGAGACGATCTTCGAGGGAATGGAAAGAGATGATACAGATTCTTCCTCCCTTGCCCAGCACAGACACAGCCCCCTCCAACGCGATTCTGAGGTTTTCAAGCTCTTCATTGACCGCAATCCGAAGCGCCATGAAGGTCTTGGTCGCTGGATCAATTCGCTTTGGATGGAGTCGGGCAGGAATAGCGGCATGAACAATATTTCGCAGTTCGGTCGTGGTGGTGATGAGACCTCCCTCTCGGCGTTTCCCGATGAGTCGGCTGATCCTCCTGGCCCATCGGTTTTCTCCGTAGGTTCTCAGGAGTCTCTCAAGTTCCCCAACTGGCAGCATGTTGACGAGATCTGTAGCCATTTTCCTACGGCCGGGATCCATCCGCATGTCGAGGGGGCCTTCATCCCTGAAGCTGAAGCCCCTTTGTGCCGCTTCGAGTTGAAAGGACGATACTCCCAAGTCGAGCAGAATACCGTCCACCGGGGCAAATCCTTGTTCCGAAACAATCCTGCGGAGGTTAGAAAAGTTGTCACGGACGAGGGTAATCCGCCCCTTGTATCTTCTCAGGCGATCCCTGCTGATACGAATCGCCTCAGGATCCCAGTCTATGCCCAGAAGCTTTCCACTGGGAGAGCTCTTTTTCAGGATACGGGCGGCATGACCCCCCCCACCCAGTGTACAGTCGACGTAATTCCTTCCATCCTCGCATCTCAGATAAGTGACGGCTTCTTCCAATAGAACCGGGTGGTGTTGGACCATGGACGCCTCGACCGCTATACTGCCTTTTCTCACCCCCTTCTTTCAGCGGACCCCGAGATCAGCCAGGCCCTAGAACCCAAGATCACCGAGAGGTTCAGCGATTTCCTCGAACTTTTTGTGAACCACCTCCATTTGAGGGGCGAGCCTCTCCTTTGCCCAGATCTCGAATCGATTGATGACACCGACCAAAACCACCTCTTTCTTGAGTCCAGCATAAACCCTGAGAGATTGGGGGATCAGTATCCGTCTCTGTTTGTCGACCCAGCAGTCAACGGCGCCACCGAGAAAGTACCTCTTGAAATACCGCACCTCCCGCTTCATCGTTGGCAGTGTCTGGATTTTCTCCTCCACGAGATTCCATTCCTTGAGTGGAAAGGCGGATAGACAACCATCGAGATTTGTGATAATGAGATTATGATCGTATTTGTTTTGGAGAACCTCCCAGTATCTGGAGGGAAGTTTGATCCTCCCCTTCGCATCGATCATATGCTCGTAACGTCCTCGAAACATCAGGTCAGCCTGCAAAAAAAACGGTGAATTCGATCCACTTTGATCCACTTTGGACCACCTTTTTTAATATTCCGTTTTCCGTCATTTGTCAAGGGTTTTCTCGCTATTTTTGCGAAGCTTTCTGAAGTTTTTCCGACCCACAACTTGTGATCAAAGACATATTGTTTTATTCAAAGCCCTTATCCTATCTATTCTCATCTGTTTTCTAAATTCTTTTCTCTAACATATTAATATTTAATCAAATATGTTGATAGACATCGAATGACTCTGGTCCCGACCCAAAACCGCCAGGGCAGGGCAGTTCGATTGACAAAGGTTTGACCGGTTCTTAAAATAACCTCGTTCACAACGGAGGGGTGAGTGTCCGTGGCTGAGGAACCCATCCAAAGGGAACTGGAATCTCTCAGAAAGCAGATCGAATACCACAACTATCGTTACTACGTGCTGGACGACCCGGAGATCTCCGACGCCGAATACGACCAGATGATGCGACATCTGGAGGATCTCGAAGGGCAGTACCCCGAACTCTATGATCCAAATTCTCCTACCCAGCGGGTGGGGGCACCGCCGTTAGAAGTGTTCGAGACCGTGGCGCACACGGTTCCGATGCTGAGTCTCGCCAACGCCATGGATGAGAGGGAGGCGAGAGAGTTCGATCAACGGCTGAAACGATTTCTGGGAACCCAGGCGGAAATCGAATACGTCGTTGAGCCCAAAATGGATGGCTTGGCCGTTGAACTCGTGTACGACCGAGGTAAGTTCACCGTCGGGTCCACCCGCGGCGATGGCTTTACCGGAGAGAACATCACCCAGAACCTTAGAACGGTGAGGACGATTCCGCTCATTCTCCGAGAAGAAGAGATAGCCGTTCCGGAACTGGTCGAAATTCGGGGAGAGGTCTATATGGAGATTGCAGACTTTGAAGCGTTGAATCGTAAGCGTCAACAGGCAGGAGAGCCGGTTTTTGCCAATCCTCGAAACGCCGCGGCTGGGTCTCTGCGGCAATTGGACTCCAAGGTCACCGCCTCGAGACCTCTCAAAATATTCTGCTACGGCATCGGAACAGTGAGGGGGAAAAACTTCGAGACCCATTGGGAATTCCTCCAGACTCTGGCCAAATGGGGGGTGAGGGTGAACCCGCTGATGGAGAGCTGCAAAGGTGTAGAAGATACGATCCGGTACTACAAGAGAATGATGGACGAAAGGGAAACCCTTCCCTATGAGGTCGATGGGGTGGTTATCAAGGTCAACAGGCTTGACCTTCAGGCCAGGCTCGGACAGGTCTCGAGAAGTCCTCGTTGGGCATTGGCCTACAAATTTCCAGCCCATCAGGGAGTCACAAAAGTCGTCAATATCATCGCTTCCGTTGGGAGGACGGGCGTGATTACGCCCGTTGCAGAGCTTGAACCGGTCTGGGTCGGAGGAGCCCAGATCAGCCATGCCACCCTTCACAACCAGGATGAAGTCGATCGGAAGGATGTCCGCATTGGGGACATGGTCATCGTGCAACGGGCAGGCGATGTCATTCCAGAGGTCGTTCGCGTCATGAAAGAAAGGCGGTCAAAAGGTGCAGGTCGTTACCGGATCCCCGAAAAATGCCCTGTCTGCGGTGGGGATGTGGTTCGGCTTCCGGGCGAGGCCGCCCACCGATGTATCAGCCTTTCGTGTCCAGCGCAACTCAAAGGTAGCATTAAGCATTTTGCCTCAAAACGGGCTATGGATATTGACGGACTGGGGACGAAACTGATCGACCAGCTGGTCGATCGGAACCTTGTAACCGATATCGCCGATCTTTACGGTCTCAACCAAGAGACGCTCGCATCCTTGGAACGGATGGCGGAGAAATCGGCTCAAAATATTTTGGAAGCAATCCATAAGAGTAAGCGAAGACCCCTGGCGAGATTTCTGTACGGCCTGGGTATTCGCCATGTGGGGGAACATCTCTCGGAAGTGCTGGCCCGTGAATTTGGATCCTTGGAAGGACTCTCGAAAACGACGGAACAGGAACTGATGGCGATTACCGAGGTCGGCCCTGAAGTGGCTCAGAGTGTAATCAGGTTTTTTCGAGATCCGAGAAACACCGAGACGCTGGGGAGACTCGAGTCCGCTGGGCTCGTGATCGAAGAGCCATCACCGGGCCAGGCAGACAAACTCGAGGGAAAGACCCTTGTGTTTACGGGGACACTCGAATCGATGCGACGGGATGAAGCACGAAATCTGGTCGAGTCCCTGGGTGGCAAGACGGCCTCAACGGTGAGCAAGAAGGTGGACTATCTCGTTGTCGGAGCAGATCCTGGCTCGAAGGTCGACCGAGCTCGTGATCTCGGTGTCCGGATCATCACAGAAGAAGAATTCAAGGAGTTGGTCAGCTAGCCCGGATTATTCACAAATCCCAAAGATTCGGGAATGATGCAGGCGAGAAGCATTTCGGAAAACCAAGTGGCCCGTGCGAATAGGCGATTTGCTCGACGCCGAGGTCAATGTCCGTTGCTAGTGGTTAGTTGTCTGTTGATGTGCCCAAGTGACGACGGACCACGAACGACGGACAACCAAATCCATGAACTCAACCGAACTCGTCGAATGAGATGGCACGCCTCGCATATCATCGGGGGAGTAGACTTGTGAGCCTTGAAACGGATAGATCTTCCATGGATTCAACCACAAGGATGGCGCCCTCGAAGCGATAGTGGCGGGTCCACGGGGTCGGGACGGCAACCACTGGAATGCCGGCCGTTACGGCAGCACGGACACCCTTTGGCGCGTCCTCCAGGACGACAGTTCTGTGGGGGTGGGCCGAGAGCCTTCTTAGGGCCAGGAGAAACACCTCGGGATCGGGTTTGACCTGACCCACATCTTCAAGGGCCAGGCTGACTGTGAAGTATTCTTCGAGACCAAAAAGATCCAAGAGAAACTTCGCATTTACCCCTCGGGCACTCGTGGCCAACGCGCATGCGACCTCTGCCTCGCGGAGGTCCAAAAGGAGCTTTCGCAGACCGGGCCTCGGGGCGGCCCTCTCTTTCAACAGCGGGAAATAGATCCGGTCCTTTTGGCGGTATAGCTCATCGACCCTTTCAGGATCGCCCCCGAGTTCAACAAACCATTCGGCAACGGTCTTTCCTTCCTCAGTAACCGCTTTTCGGTACTGGTTTTCAGTTACGTGAATTCCAAATGCTTTGAGGACTTCGGTGTAGGCGTGCGCGTGAAACGGTTCCGTATCGGCTATCACGCCGTCCATGTCGAATATGACGGCCTGAAGCGGAGAATCGCCCTGGCCACGATTGCCTCCACTTGTCAATGTGGGTTTCTCCGGCGACCTCGTTGCTCGTGGTACTGTTTTGCCTGGTGCATGAAGGCCTCGATGCGAGTGAGGGTGTTCGTCTGTTCCTGCCCATCATAGGCCATGTTGAGGACGGGAAGGTTATTGTTTTCCTCGCGGTATCGCTTCAAGAGCGCGCTAACGATCGTGCCAGGCATACAGGTGAAGGGCATCACATTGATCACCCCGCTGGCCCCTTTCTTACAGAAGTCAACGGTTTTTCCAATACTGAGTATCGCTTCCCCCTCGAACGAATCATGCACGTAGAGACTCGCCTTGTCGAGGACCTCCCGAGTCGAAGGCTCGTGGCCATGGCGGAGGTGATGTCGGAAGATCTTTTCCAGTCGATGTTCGTCCTTTGTCTGGTAGTACTCTGTCAGCGCTATTCTGACTAGATTCGAAAAGTGCTTTCTTTTGAGTGTTCTCCGGCGTCCCATCGCATTGACGTAGTGAATCCATTCCGTAATCGGTGCTAGCCATGCCTCACCGCCGAACTGCTCCACCTTATCGACCACATTTTCATTGGCAAATGGATTGGATCGAACGTAGATCTCCCCAACGATGCCGATCAATGGCTTCTCCCCATTCCCCGTGGTATCGATCGCATCGAATCGGTATCGGCATTGGATCATGGCTTTTTCGAGGTCATTCTCTTCTTCGATTGTTTTGCAGACCAGGGAAAGGCACTCCTGGTAGACGCGATTCGTTTCCCCTGGGTTCTTCTCATAAGGACGGGTTTCGAGAAGCGCTTTGGTCAAAAGATCGACGGCGACAATTGACTGCCACCCGAGCCGCAAAAACTTGCCCCCGATAATGCCAAAATCGGAATAGAGAGATTCATCCTGATCGGGCGAGTAGATGGGAACATCGTCGAATCCGAGTTCGTCGAGCACCAGGCGATGAAAACGGTGGTATTGGCCGAATCGGCAGGGTCCGTTTCCAGAAGGCATGAAGAAGGCAGCCCGGTCTCGTTCGAAGTCATCCCGCTTCACGATCTTCACCATGTCACCGGTGGTCAGGATGCACGGGTAGCACTCTTTTCCCGTCGTAAACTTACGCCCCCACCTCAGGGTTTCCTCGTCTTGTTCGGGAAAGACTTCGGCATCCACGCCACAGGCCCGGAAGGCGGCGGCTGTGGCGTATGCGTGATCACACATATAGGGGATGTATATCTTCCGGGTTCTGTCGGTGGTCACTCTTTTTTCGGGTTTTTCTGCGGTTTCGGGAGATGGCTTAACGTTTTTGAGGCTGTCCAGAAAAGCCTCACACCGTGTGATAGCTCCGGCATCAGCGGAGTGTTCGTCGATCTCTAATTGGAGATATGGCTTGCCTTTCATCAGATCCCTAAAGAAATGGCCAATGAACGAGTCGGCACCGCAACCGAAATTCGTGATGTAGACGCCATGAAGGTATGGGGTATCCTTGACCAAATAGCCGGCGCAGAGAATCCGCTGGCCATAGCGCCAGTACATCTCTTTGATTCCTTCACGATGGGCCATGTCATCGAGGGGCAGGAAGTCCATCGGAATGGCAAGCTCTCCCAACTCCCTGAGTTTTCTCGGAAGATCAAGATTGACCCCGGAATCACAAGTATTGTAGGGACGGCCGACAATGACCATCAGCTTCTTTCCTGGAGCGAGTTGACCGAGGATCTCTCGGCCTCTTTGAAGAATGGCCTCTCGGAATCGGGTCTGATGCTCCTCTGCTTTGGCGTGGGCTCGCCGTACGCGCGATGCCCCCCAGCCAAGAACCTTACCGAATCGAATGAGTTCCTTCTCCACGTCTTTTTTGTCCCACCCGAAATGGATAACGGGGTGAAGGACTTGAGCCCCATGGGTTCGGAAGTTGATGGCAGACTTGACCGTGTAAGGAAAACTCTGCACATAGGGACAGACCGTGCTCACCGGAATGTCCGGCCGTGGAGTCGCGAGGCTCACGATGCTGGGAAGAAAGATCTTCTTGATCCCCTTTTCTAAGAGGTTGAGGACATGGCCATGGGAGACCTTGATTGGAAAGCAGGTCTCCGCCACGACTGTCTCAACGCCCTTCCGGATGAGTTCCCTGTTACTCGGCTCGCTCAGAACCACACGATACCCTAATTCAGTGAAGAAGGCTTTCCAGAAGGGAAGGTGGTCAAGGAAATTGAGGATTCTGGGAATGCCAATAACCGGCGCATCCTGGGGGAGATCCTCTTCTCCCGGATAGGGGTTATACAAGAGTTTCTCCCTTTCGGCGAAGAGATCCGGGAGGTCGCCGCCCTTACTTCGTTTTACGACGTCGTATTTCTCACACCGGCTGCCGTAAAAGAGAGGTTTTTCCCCTGCGACGTTGACCTTCCGAATCAGGCAGAGATTCTCACACCCCTTGCATTCGAAAGTCTTAATCGCATACTCCCTTTTGCTCAAATCGAAGCCCTTGAACTGGCTTATCTCCCAGTTTTTCTCCTTCATTGCCAGAAGGGCCGCACCGATGGCACCGGTCACATCATGATGGGCTGGCACGGTGACGGGTTTTCCGAGAACCTGCTCAAAGGCCGCCACGACGCCCCGGTTGAAAGCCGTTCCGCCCTGGAAAAAAATGTGATTTCCGACGCGCCGATCGCCGACGACCCGGTTCAGATAGTTCTCAACGATCGAATAGCTGAGCCCCGCCACAAGGTCGACGGTCGAAGCCCCGCGTTGCTGGTGATGGACGAGGTCAGACTCAATGAAGACCGTACAGCGCTCCCCCATCCGAACGGGTTCCTTTGATGAAAGGGCGAGTTGGCCGAATTCGTCCTTGATTGAAATCCCCAGCTTCTCTGACTGTTCCTCAAGAAAACTGCCCGTCCCAGCCGCACAGACCTTGTTCATCTCGAAGTCTACGACCACGCCGTCGTCGAGACTGATGTACTTGGAATCCTGACCACCGATTTCGAAAATCGTATCGACCCGAGGGTCAATAAAGACCGCGGCTGTCGCCTGGGCGGTGATCTCGTTTCTCACAATATCAGCTCCCACGAAGTCAGCCGTCAGATATCTGCCAGAGCCGGTGGTTGCAACCCCTTGGATATCCACCCGGTTACCGATTTCTTCGTCGATTTCCTTCAGGCCTCGCCGGACGGCCTCAATCGGCCGACCTGCCGTCATCAGGTACCGCTTTGCCAATACGTTTCCAGCCTTGTCGATGACGACGAGGTTTGTACTTATCGATCCAACATCGAGCCCAAGATACGCCTCTATGCGTTCCCGTTCGGGGAGTTCTGTCCGAATCGGATACTCGCGGGTGGTGTGGTGTTTGGATAGGGAGAGGGGTTTGTGAAATTTTCGCTCCTCTTGATGGTGAGACAGGTGAGCTTCGAGTCGCGCCAAACCCTGAAAGGGCCTCTCGATCCCATTGTCAAGGCCGACCCAAATCGACCCCAGTGCTCCCATAAAGGCAAAGTAATCCGGAATAATAAGATCCTTCTCCTCGATTTCGAGAACGTCCAAAAAGGCACGCCGCATCCCCGCATTGGCGGCCACGCCCCCTTGAAAACTGATGGGTGTGATAAAAGCCCTCCCCTTGCCGATGTTGCTTTTGAAATTCCTGGCCAGCGCAAAGCAGAGCCCCGCCACAATATCGTAATCAGGCGTGGCGATCTGTTGGAGATGGATCATGTCAGACTTCGCAAAAACGCTGCACCGTCCGGCGATTCGGGGGGGATTTTCCGAACGAAGCGCCAGTTCGCCGAATTCTTCGATCGTCAATCCCAAACGACTCGCCTGCTGATCCAGAAACGAACCGGTTCCGGCAGCGCATAGTGTGTTCATCGCAAAGTCACTAATCTTTCGACGATCTTCCTCCACCTCGATCAGGATCATCTTGGAGTCTTCCCCTCCGATGTCGATGATCGTCTTCACTTCGGGATGAAAGTGCTCCACACTTCTCGCCTGGGCGATGATTTCATTGACGAATTCGCCTCCTAGAAGTTCTGACAGGAGTTTTCCCCCAATGCCGGTGAAATAGACACCGGCGATCTGCTCCCTGGGAAATCGACGAAGCAGATCCTTCAAGCCTTTGTGGACGGTTCTGAGCGGTTGCCCTTTCGTTCGGATATATTGTTTTTCAAGGACTCGCCTTTGCTCATCGACAGCAACCATATCCGCACTGACTGAACCGACATCGATCCCCACAAAAAGCTTGTCCATTCTCTTCCCTTCAGAATCCGGTGTCTTTTAATTCGAGGATGGTTATTCTCTCTGAAGCCGTACGGGCGGGTGATAGTTATGAATAAATTTGGCGTTGATTATATAAAATCTCACTTTTCTTTTTCAAGTCAAGATAAATGTCTAAAATCCACCGCCTAAATCGAGAAGATCCCGGAACGATCCTCGCATTCGAAACAGGGAGTGTGCCCGCGGGGTCGAGCTTCTCGGTAGCCCAAATCCCGTCAAAGGCGAGACTCATCGAGGATTTATGAGGAAAAAACACTTACCAGAAAGATCAAAAGATTTGAGTGCTTCAGAAACTCCGGAATGGGTCTGGGTTCATCAGGACATGCGATGATTGCCTGGAGAGCCAGGGAACTTGATTTGGGTTTACTCCTGTGCTAACTTCAAGGATGTTCTCGGAGCAGGAGATTCGATGGCCAGCGTAAGAAAACGGCTCATCGTGGAGGGGTACGTTCAGGGGGTCTTCTTCCGGGCGACGACTCAGGATAAGGCCCGGGAACTCCGGATCTCAGGGTGGGCGCGGAATCGTTGGGATGGCTCGGTGGAGGTTGTGGCCGAGGGGGAAGAGAGCCGTGTGGCGGAGCTTGTCAGATGGTGCCACAAGGGTCCCCCTGGTGCCAGCGTGACCCGTGTCCAAGTTGAAGAAGAACCATACCAAGGAGAGTTCGACGGATTCAGTATCCGCTATGGCTGAGCGCCATGGCTTGAAATATGCAAATGAAGACCTGAGGATCGTTGCGGTGACATGAACCTTGTCTTTTACTACCTGGCCGTTTTCTTATATATTCTCGGTACCATCAGTCATCTCATCTATGTTGTCTCTCTGAAGGAACTCTTTGCCAAGGTCGGCTCGGGTCTTCTATCCGTCGGTTTTGTCCTCCATACAACCGCTCTGATATTTCGATACTATGAAGCGGGGTACCTCCCGATCACCAATCTCTATGAATCCTTTTCGTTTTTCTCCTGGGCGATCCTGCTGGTCTATATGGTGGTGCACTACAAGTATCACATCAGTGTACTGGGGGCCTTCGTGGCACCTGTTGTTTTGATCCTGGTGGTTATCGGTCTCGCCCTTCCAAAACAGATTTTCCCCCTCCATCCCGCTCTGAAGAGTTTCTGGCTTCCCTTCCATGCGATCCTCGCCTTCCTGGGAAATGCGGTTTTTGCCCTCGCCTTTTGTACGGGAGTCATGTATCTCATTCAGGAGCACCAAATAAAGTCCAAGCGAAAGGGCTTTTTTCTCAGCAGACTCCCCTCTCTGGATGTTCTGGACGAACTGAACCATCGATCACTCACATTCGGGTTTCCCCTTTTGACGGTTGGAATCATTACGGGTTCTGTCTGGGCAAGCTATGCCTGGGGTTCTTACTGGAGCTGGGATCCGAAAGAGACGTGGTCCCTGATTACTTGGTTTCTCTACGCGGCCCTGCTGCATCAGCGGCTCGCCATCGGGTGGCGAGGGAAAAAAGCCGCGATGATGGCAATCATCGGTTTTCTGGCTGTTCTCTTTACCTTTCTTGGAGTCAATCTCGTCCTCAGCGGACTTCATTCATATGGCAAGTGGGGATAGGATCGTTTTCTAACGGTCCTCTCCTTGGATTGACCTGGAGCCAAAAAAGGTAGGCTGAAAGAACGAGTGAAATGAACATCATTGTCGTCGGGCTCAACCACAAGACCGCACCGATAGAGATCCGCGAGAAAGTCTCCTTCGCCGAGAATCGGCTGGAGGAGCCGTTAAAGAAAATCCTCTCGCTCGCGTCGATCAGGGAAGACATGATTGTCTCGACCTGCAACCGCGTGGAGATCTATGCGACTGCCAGCGATGTGGATAAGGGTGTTCATGTCCTGAAGCAGTTCCTTTCTGATTTCCATGGTATTCCACAGAACGAACTGGAAAAGTTCCTTTACGTCCATCAGGGCAAAGAGGCGGTCCGTCACGTCTTTCGGGTTGCCTCCAGCTTGGATGCTATGGTGGTCGGCGAACCGCAAATCCTCGGACAGGTGAAGAGCGCCTTCAGCGAAGCCTCTCACCACCGTGCCGCAGGAGCCATCCTCAATCGGCTGCTCCACAGAGCCTTTTCCGTCGCCAAGCGGGTTCGCACCGAGACGACGATTGGTAATCGGGCCATCTCGATAAGCTTTGTGGCTGTCGAATTGGCGAAGAAGATATTTGGTGATCTTCAAAACCACGAGGTCTTACTGGTTGGGGCTGGCGAGATGTGCGAATTGGCTGCGAGACATCTCGTCAACCACGGGGTCTCACGGGTGACCGTGACAAATCGAACCCCCCAGGCGGCCCGTGAGTTGGCAGAGATCTTTGACGGAAGTGTCATCCCTTTTGAAGAACTCGTTGAGGCCCTTAGGACGGCGGACATCGTCATCAGCTCCACGGCCTCTCCTCACTATGTGATTGACTACAGTGAGGTGACCCGTGTCATAAAAGCCCGACGAAATCGCTCCCTATTCTTTATCGATATCGCCGTTCCGAGGGATGTCGATCCACGGATCAACTCGATCGAGAATGTTTACCTCTATGATATTGATGACCTCCAGGAAGTTGCCGATGCGAATGTCCAAGACAGGCAAAAAGAGGCGGAAAAGGCAGAAGAGACGGTAGAATATGAGGCGACAAAGTTTTGCCAATGGTACGAGTCCCTGGAGACAGTCCCGACCATTCGCTCCCTGCGCGGCAAACTGGAAAGAATCCGCCAGAAAGAGCTAAAGAAGGCGTATTCGGCCCTGTCCCTTTCGACTGAGGAGGACCGGAAAGTGCTGGATGCCCTGACATCGGCCATTGTCAGCAAAATCCTTCACGACCCCGTGATCACCCTGAAGCGGATGGACCAGGATTCGTCTGGCAAAATGCTCGTCGACGCGATGAGGAAGCTGTTCCGCCTGGACGATGATGTGAACACAAACGGGAAAGGGGAGGATGAGAACTCTTAGAATCGGCACCCGGGGAAGCAAGCTGGCTCTCTGGCAGGCTGAGTGGGTGAAGTCCAGGCTGATGGCGGTCCACGTTGACCTCACGGTGGAGCTGGTTCCCATCAAGACCAGTGGAGACATGATCCTGGGTGTTCCTCTGGCGAAGATCGGCGGGAAGGGGCTCTTTGTCAAGGAGATTGAGAATGCCCTTTTAGACGGTCGTGTTGATCTTGCTGTTCACAGCATGAAGGACGTGCCGATCGCAATTCCCCCGGGCCTTGTCTTGCAGAGTGTGACTCAAAGGGAAGACCCATTTGACGCCGTGATTTCTCGGAATGGCTCTCGGTTAAGTCATCTGCCGCCCGAGGCCAGGATAGGAACCAGCAGCCTCAGGCGACAGGCCCAGCTTCTTCACTTCCGTTCTGACCTGGTCATTGTTTCGATCCGAGGAAATCTCGACACGAGACTTCGGAAACTCAAAGAACAGAATCTCGACGCCGTCATTCTGGCGTTGGCTGGTTTGAAACGGATGGGGCTGAGCCATCGGGCCACTGAGACGCTTTCAACCGAGGTTTGTCTCCCTGCCATCGGTCAGGGTGTTTTGGCCATTGAGACCAGGGTGAATGACCCAGAGATACACGACGCGATTGCCTTTCTCAATGATTCAGAAACGGCGCTTGCCATGGAGGCCGAACGAGCCTTTCTCAAAAGACTCGAGGGAGGCTGTCAGGTTCCAATCGCTGCCTATGCTCGACGTGTCGACGGTGAACTTGAGATCGAGGGTATGGTGGCATCGGTCGATGGAAGGAAGATGGTGCGCCAGGCCATGAGGGGCAGGTCGGAAGCGTCGGAGGCTCTTGGTATTCAGCTGGCTGAAAAGATCATCTCTCTGGGAGGGGATGAAATTCTGAAAGAGATTTACAGCCAGAATTCCCGATGAGGATGTCCGTTGTCGGAAGTCAGTGGCCGGTTGCAAGGAACCTTTCACAGGATCCCATTCGCAACGAGATGGCTCACGCCTGGTGCAAGATGTTTCCTTTTCTAGGCTCCGAACCACCGAGATAGGCAGAGAGCCGTGAGTCTAAGGTCAGAGCTTCCTTTTCGGTATTCTACGAAGTTCGAGATGACGATGAAAAACCTGAGACCCTTGGCAGGGAAAACCATAGTCATTACGCGGGCCCCACATCAGGCCACCGAGTTCAGTCGCCTCCTCACGGATCTCGGGGCTCAGGTCATCGAATTCCCAACCATCGAAATTGTCCCCCCGGAAAGTTGGGAACCTCTGGACGAGGCAATTGACCATCTGCACCGCTACGATTGGATCATCTTTACGAGTGCGAATGGCGTTCGGTCTTTTGTGTCGAGGCTCAAGGGGAGCGGTAAGAAGATCCAGCACCTGAGGGGCATCCGGTTCTGCGCTATCGGGCCAGGAACGGCGAAGGAGATGGCGGCGGAGAAAATAGAAGCACACCTTGTTCCCAGCGAGTACAGGGCAGAGGCGATCATTGAAAGCCTGAAAGCGGAGGGACTTCGGGGCAAAAGGGTTCTTCTCGCTCGAGCGAAGAAGGCGAGAGATATTCTTCCGAGGGAGTTGAAGGGCCTCGGCGCAACGGTTGATGTCGTTCCGGTCTATCAGACAGTTCAGCCCAAAGTGGAGACATCTGAATTCTTAAGCCTTCTGGAGAAAGGGAGAATCGATGCGATCACCTTTACCAGTTCGTCAACAGTTTCCAACTTTTTTAGGATGTTCTCAGCGAAGAGGACGGAACTCTTGCGAAGGCTTGAAAATGTCACCATTGCTGTTATCGGTCCGGTCACCCGTAAGCGAGCGGTTGAATTGGGCCTGCCGGTCCATGTGAGTCCTGCCAAATACACGATCCCGGCACTCACCGATGCCATGACTGAACATTTCTGTTCGAGGGAATGAGGGGAACTCATGACGCTTTCGTGGATTCTCGAAAAGGGGAGCCCCCTTTTCTTCATCGCTGCAACGATTGTCGTCGTGGGTGGAATTCTTCTTATGGTCCAGCTTTTCCGTTTGCTTCCCTTTTCACGGCGCAAAAGGACCAGAGGGGAATTCATCCTCCAAGCAGTGAAGGCTCTCGCCAGTGCTTGTGTGTTTATTTCTGGCCTCTTTTTTCTCATGCTCTTCCTTTTCGCACAGACCTACGAAGCTTTCACACGGGAAAAAGCCGTTGCCCGAATTCAGTGCGTCCCAGTGGAGGAGCTAGACTATGAGATGGTGCTGAGGTTTGTTCCCCTTGAGGGTGGGAGGGAAGGATTTCCAAGGCTCTTCCGCCTCAACGGGGATCAGTGGGCCGTCGGTGGCCACATCCTTCAATGGCATCCCTGGCTGAGTTTATTGGGTATTCACACCGGATACAAAATCACCCGAATCGAGGGTCGATATCTTAAGGCTGAGGATGAGAGCGTTGAGCCACGAACAGTGTATGACATGGGAGATTCGAGAACACAGTTGATCTGGCACTGGTTGTACCGGCATCACCAGGAGATTCCTTTGGTCGACGCTGTTTTTGGAAATACGGCTTACACTTTCCCGGAGAAGGATCAGACATTTGTGGTGACCGTGACGCATACTGGCTTCAAGGTCGTCCCAGAGCAAGAGAAATAGTTTTCAGGAGCCGGGGATCGGACAACAGCGGAATGGAACGGCAACCGGGTACTTGAAGGAAATGGATTCTGCAGGTCTGAGAGACAGACTATCGGGACTCGACCGAAGAAGTGGGGTTCGACTCTACCTCGTGCGTCACGGTGAAGCGGCTAACGTCAGCGATGGAGTATTTCGCTACAACGGTCATATCGATGTGGATGTGTCGCCGAGAGGCATGACACAAATGGAGGGGATCGCTGCATACCTCAGGGACAAGGAGATTTCGGGGGTCTACAGCAGTGATCTCCTCAGGGCGAGGCGGGGAGCTGAGGCTATCGCCCGATATCACGATCTTCCAATCCAGCCATTTTCCGAATTCAGAGAAATCAAAATGGGTATTTGGGAGGGATTAACCTTTCAGGAGATTCAGGACCGATATCCTCAGGAGGTGGGACGCAAATTTGACGACTTTATTCATTATCGGATTCCAGGAGGAGAGAACCTCATCGATGTGAGGAATCGGGCCGTCAAAAAGATAAGAGAGCTCATAGCGATGAAAACGGGCTCTGAGATTGTCCTTGTCGGTCACGGAGGGATGAATATGGTCCTCCTCTGTGACGCCATGGATTTGGAACTCAAAAACTTCTTCAGGATCACTCAGGGCAACGGATGCCTCAACATTATCGACTATTTTGATGAAACGGCTGTTGTCAGGCTGATGAACGGATTTGTTGGAGCCCTGGTCTCCCCGGAGGTTTAAGGATGGTTCTCGGGGCAGGGCACACGGTGACTCGTTGCGACCGACTGGACCCGCTTGGGTACATGGATCTTGTCATCGCCGAAAAATGGCCGTGGAGTGAACATCACGAAGTTTTGGGGCGACCCCGGCTTGGCGATCGGAGTGTCCCCGAAGGGGCGAGCTCCAACTGTCTGGTCCGCCGAAGGGGGAGACTTTAGGCGGTCGGACGCAGGGGGGTCCTGGAACGGGTCAGAGAATTCGTTCAAGGAGCGGAATGGGCGCTTTTTCAGTGGCAACTGAGAATTTATTGTTCGAGGAGGTTGTTGTTCATGAGTGATTTCTACAAGTACCATGGTCTCGGGAACGACTACCTGGTCATCGATCCTGCCAAGTTCGATCTCAGCCTGAATGCCGCATCGGTGAGGCTCATCTGTGACCGAAATTATGGTATCGGGTCGGATGGCCTCCTCCACGGCCCGGTCATGGCCAAGGATGGGTCGATCTCTCTGAGGATATTCAACCCCGATGGCAGCGAGGCCGAAAAGAGTGGGAACGGCTTGAGAATATTCTCCCGATACCTGGTTGAGGCTGGATATGTGGGTTCAGAGGATTTCGAGTTGAACACCAGGGGGGGGCAGGTGTCTGTCCATCTTGATTCTCCAGATGGGAAACTCGTAACGGTCGGTATGGGGAAGTTGATTTTTGACAGCGCAGAAATCCCGGTCAAGGGGCCGAAGAGGCAGGTAATTCTTGAACCTCTCGAGGTCAACGATCGAGTTATCAAGATCTGCGCGGTCTCCATCGGTAACCCCCACTGCGTCGTTGTCAGTGAGGCCATCGACCGGCGCCAGGCTATGGAGCTCGGTCATCTTATTGAAAAACACAGCCTCTTCCCCCATCGGACGAATGTCCAGTTCATGAAGGTTCTTGACCGCGACAACATTCAGATCGAGATATGGGAGCGGGGCGCCGGATACACCCTGGCTTCAGGGAGCAGCAGCTGTGCAGCAGCCGGAGTGGCGTATAAGTTGGGCTACTGTGATAATGACATTCGGGTTCACATGCCGGGAGGCACACTAGAAGTCTCCATCTCGGCCGACTTCTCCGTGAGGATGCGGGGAGAGGTCTCCGCGGTCTTTGAGGGGAACTTCTGCCCGGAGATGAAGAAACAGCTCGGTGAAGATCAAGGCATTGGATGAACGCTCAAGCGAGTGGTTCCCCTTTGCGCTCCTCCCGCGACGGATGCCACATCGCTTTCGCGAATTTCGATCAGGGAGAAGCGGTTCTTCGAACCTCAAGCAGATCCATTCGTATAGAACCGATGGTCAATGAAATGGGATCGTTTGTTCGCGGGAAACCCGCCTCCTCAGACGCCTCTTCCATAGGAGTGCCAATAGATTGACTGGCCCAGAGAGAACATATAGGGCGAAGATTGAAAAAAGGGTGATTTCGGGTTCGGCCACGACGATGACAATACAGAGAATGAGTACCACGAGGGCTCTGAAGGGTTTTCTGCGAAATATGTCCAGTCCTTTGATGCTGAAGTATCGGATATTGCTCACCATCAGGAAAGCGAGCAGATAGATCATCACGAGAATGGGGATCTGCTCGTGGGTCGTCCAGAATCCGAGACGGTGGTTCAGGAGGACCGTGAGGGCGATGACACAGGCTGCCGCAGGGATGGGAAGGCCTGTGAAAAACTTGCTATCCAGGGTGACCGTCTGCACATTGAATCGTGCTAAACGGAGCGCACCACAGGCAAGAAAGAGGAAAGCTGCAAGCCAGCCGATCCTGCCGTATGGTTTGAGGGCCCATGAATACGCGAGCAGGGCTGGGGCGAGGCCGAAAGAGATCAAGTCGGCCAGGGAATCGTACTCGATTCCGAAACGGCTGTTGGCTCCAGACAAACGGGCGATCTTGCCATCGAGTACATCAAAGACCCCGGCCGCCAGGATGGCGATTGAGGCATGTACGAATCGATCGCTGAAGGTGGCCACTGTGGCAAAAAAGCCGCAGAAGAGGTTCCCAGAAGTGAAGAGATTCGGAAGGATATAGACCCCCCTGAGTCGTCGATGTTTCCGCTTAGTTTCCTTGTTCATTGGACTGTCCCTAGTACGGACTCCCCTCCCCGGACCCTATCACCCGGTTTGACCACCGTTTGGATTCCCTCCGGAAGATAGACGTCAAGTCTCGAGCCGAAACGAATCATCCCGAGAATCTGTCCCTTCTCGAGGAGATCACCTTTCTCGGGGTAACAAACGATCCTCCTCGCTATCCAGCCGGCGACCTGGACGAACAGGACTCGAAGACCGTCTCTCCCCGTGATGACCATGGCATTTTGTTCATTCTCCATGGAGGACTTTTCAGTGTTCGCGAGGTGGAATTTCCCCGGGTTGTACTGCTTCTCCGCCAGGGTTCCAGCGATGGGAGCTCGGTTAATGTGAACATCGAAGAGCGACATGAAGATGCTGATTTTCGTGGCTTCCTGGCGGAGGAATCTTCTCTCTGGGCATTTATCCACGCTCAGGACACGACCATCGGCCGGTGAGACGACCACCGAATCCGAAGATGGTATTTCTCTCTTGGGGTTCCTGAAGAAATAGACGGCAAAAAGCGTGAGCAGGGAAAGACCGACAGCGAGATAGGCCCACTCGGCCCAGATGGACACGAATGTTGCGACCCCGAGTGGAATGATAAAAGGAAAGCCCTCGATTGCAATCGGGAAGCTTTTGGTCATTGTCTCGGTTCCTGAGCGTGATTGACCAATTCTCTTATACGTGTTTTTCTTCAAAAATTCAAACGAAATTCAAACCTCACGGCTTCCCGATTTCAACCGATGAATGGAGTACACCTCTTGGCTGGTTGACCCCACGCTTCCGACGTTGGGGGTCTCCTCCGACCGGCACCGGGGAGTCAGTGACTCGTGCGATAGGAGACGAGAATCCTCTGCATCTCATCCTTGAACATCAGCTTTTTCTTCTTGATCATCTTAATTTCCAACTCGTCCTGGGGCGTCAAATAGGTTTTGGTTTCCAGCCTCTGAAGCTGATCCTCGAGTGCGGCGTGTCGCTCTTTCATGTTCCGGAACGTCTCGTCCTCCTTGAGAAGTGCTCTCACGAGGTCCTCTTCCTTTTCTCCCATCAGCATAAACCCCCTGTTTCTTTTTTGTCCTTTCTTCATACTTTGTTTCTGCTTCTGACCGTCGGATGTAGTGGGGGACGAAACTCACAGGATCGAGCGTGTCCCCTTTTTCGATGAGTTTTAGACCCATTTGGGCCACGACCCCTCCATGGACATAGCCGAACTCGGGGGCCACGAAAGAGGCCCGCCGGCCGAGCTTTCTTCTCAAGAAATCCCCATAAAGCTCGACGGCGTCACCCAAAAAAGCCACTGGCCCATGAATCTTCTGTATCAGGTCTCGTGGGGAGATCACCATATCCGGGGTGAGGCGCTCAAGCATGTGCCGGCTATCTGTCTTAAAGAGGGCGGCGTAGACCTCCTTTTTTTGAGCATCGAGAATAGGACAGATTTCATTTGGGCAGTTGAAAAGATTGAGCGCCAACGCCTCCAGCGTGGAGATGCCGGCCACCGGCCGATTCATGGCAAAGGCAAGGCCCTTAACCGTGCTGACTCCAATCCGCAGTCCAGTAAAGGAGCCGGGCCCGATCGCGATGGAGAATCCCTCGACCTCCTCAAGGCGGACCCTCGTATCGGTGAGAAGACGGTCGATGGAGGTCATGAGTCTTTCGGAGTGGGTGATGGGGAGGTTAAGGGAATACTCTCCCAAGACGCGATCGGTATCAACGAGCCCGACGCTCCCGAAAACAGTGGCCGTGTTAATTCCGAGAACCTTCATGCAGAAGTCTGAGGCTTGGTAATTGTTGCCCGGTGCGTGTCGCCATCTTTTCCGGATGCTCAAGGCGACCTGAATATTTTGTCCAGATCGTTGTAGGATACCCAAAGAATCAATACGATGAGTATTCCAAATCCGATTTTGTACGCGATTTCTTGTTTCTTAGCACTCACAGGCTTGCCAATGACCTTTTCGATGAGAAGAAAAACCAGATGTCCACCGTCCAGAACGGGAATGGGGAGCACATTCAATATGGCGAGTTGAAGGCTCAGTATGGCAACAAACTGGAGCAGCGCGATGAAGCCCGATTGTGCTGCCCGGCTTGCAAATCTCACAATCGTTATGGGGCCCCCGAGGTGACGGATGGAAAACTTTCCCGTCACCAGCTTACCGAGGATTGAGAAGGTCAAACCCGTCCATCTGACGACCTCTCGACTTCCCTTGTTGAAAGCGGCGAGAGGCCCATAGCGTCTTTCAATCATTTCCACGTTCAAGAACCCAGGGGCAAAGCTAATCCCCACCTCACCACTTCCTTTTTCAGGATTGAGAACCGGCGTCACCACGACAGAAAGAGTGTCATCGCCTCGACGAATCTCGCATATCAGCTCTTCCCCGGGGCTTTCTTGGATGAGTCGTAACATCTCATGGTAATCCTGACGACGGGCACCGTTGATGGAAACGATGACGTCCCCTTGCTGCATGCCGCTCTGGTGGGCCGGCTTTCCCTCGATTACTGCGGCAATGACCATTTTGGGGATATCTGGCTCCAACCCGACGTGTCCGGCGCCGGTATTTGGATCAGCCTCAGGCACAACGATCTGAGAGATGAGCTGTCCATTTCGCTCGAAAACGATCCTTAATTCTTCATTCGGACTGGTGAGGACGGTAGTGATGAGTGATTCCCAGTCCTCAAGGGGTGTCTCATTGAGAGAAACGAGACGGTCACCGATAAGCAAGCCCGCCCTCGCGGCAGGAGAGTCGGGTTCTACCCATCCGACAACCGGCTGAGAGGAGAGATAGGCCGGCTGCTGAATGCCGATCATGAATACGACGGGCCAGACAAGCAGGGCGAGGAGTAAGTTCATGGCCGGTCCTGTCAAAACAATTGCCGTCCGTCTCAGAACAGATTGGGCAGTGAAAGATCGGCTCTTATCCGCTTCAGGCACCTCTTCGTCTGGAGACTCACCTAAGAGTTTGACATAGCCCCCGAGAGGCACGAGGGCGATCTGGTATTCAGTCTCCCCCCATTTCCGGCCAATGATTCTCTTACCAAAGCCAAGGGAGAATTTGAGAACTCGGACTCCGAGCCATTTGGCGACGAGGAAGTGGCCCGATTCATGGATAAAAACGAGAGCACCCAGAACGATAATTCCCACCGCGATGTTGAACACAGACATTATCTTTGTTCCCCTGTTTTCGTCCTATAACCTTAACCTAAAAGAACCCATATTTCCATGCTTTCTAGAACCTTCCTGACTTCTTGGCGGTGTGGATAACCCCACGAGAGGCCTCGCCTTACCGCCTCTTTTCGAGGATTTCCCTCGCCCTTCCCCTCGCCCACTGATCGGCTTTTAGCACGTCATCAATCGTTCTCACCGGTTGGATCTTGTGGGCTTTCATTGTGGCTTCGATGGTCCTTGGGATTTCAGTGAATCTCAGCTCCCCTTTAAGAAAGGCGTTTACACCCAGTTCATTGGCTGCGTTGAGGACGGCCGGCATCGTCTCTCCAATGGTTATCGCCCGAGTGGCCAGTTCCAATGTAGGAAACCGAGATCGGTCTGGCCGGAAGAATGTCAACTCTCCGATCTCACAGAGATCGAGAGTGGGCAGTTCGAGTTTCAGTCTCTCAGGGTACGAAAGAGCATAAGAGATGGGGATTCGCATGTCGGTAATCCCCAGTTGGGCCATAATTGAACCATCGGTGTACTCCACCATGGAATGAATGACACTCTGGGGATGAATCTGAACATCGATTCTTTCGATGGGAACGTCGAACAACCAATGTGCCTCGATGATCTCAAGGCCTTTATTCATCAAGGTCGCTGAGTCGATGGTCACCTTTTTGCCCATCTCCCAGCGGGGGTGTCTCAGGGCCTCCTCGGGGGTAACGTCCTGGAGTCTGTCGATGGGATAATGGAGAAAGGGTCCTCCGGAGGCTGTGAGGATAATCCGCTGAATATCGCCTTTCTGATGACCCACCATGGACTGGAAGATGGCAGAGTGCTCGCTGTCAATGGGCAGGATGGCTACACCCTGTCTTTTTGCTTCCTCCATGACGATCTTGCCCCCCATGACCAGGGACTCTTTATTGGCAAGGGCAATATCTTTTCCAGCCTTTATGGCAGAGAGCGTTGGAACCAATCCCACTGCCCCGACAAGTGCCGAAATCACCATTTCAGCCTCTTCCAGGGTGGCGACGTGGATCAATCCCTCAACGCCATGGACAATCTCGGGAGGATTGGGTAGCTGTCCGGCAAGCTTCCGGGCGAGTTCTTCCGTAAGCACTGAAACGGTGGATGGTCTGAAATGGAGGATCTGCTTTTTCAGTAAATCAATATTCTTGCCTGCGGCGAGAGCCCCAATCTGAAATCGGTCCCTGAAGTTCTCGACGATATTCAGTGTTTGGACACCAATAGACCCTGTCGAACCTAAGACAGTGAGCCTTTTCATCCTTTTGCTCCGGCCTTTATCCGAGCAACCAGAGTTGCACAGGCCCAGGCAATCTGATCGTATCCGGAATGGATATCCGTCAAAACAGTCACAGACTCAGACCCCGCTCTATCCCCGGAGCCCCAACGAGTAGTAATAGAGAAAGGGGGCCGAAAAGAGAAAGCTGTCCAATCTATCGAGAACACCTCCGTGCCCCGGAATCAACTGGCTTGAATCCTTAACGTGGACGGATCTTTTGATCAATGACTCGCCGAAGTCTCCCAATTGCCCGAGAATCATCAAAGAAAAACCCAGGAAGAGGGCATGGCTCCAGGCGAGTTCTGGAAGAAGAAATCTCCGGCATAAGAGTGCCGTTGTCATGGATCCGACCAGACCGCCCAAGAGGCCCTCAACAGTCTTCTTGGGACTTATTCGAGGATAGAGCTTGTGCTTCCCAATTAGCATTCCCGTAAAATAGGCAAGTGTGTCGCCTGCCCAGATTGTGAACAGAAGAAAAAAAACCCATTGAACTCCTTTCGGTTGGTTACGTAAAAGGACAATATGAGAGAGGAGGAAGCTTAGGTACATGATCCCGAAAAGGAGGATGCTCATGGAAGAGACAACAGCACTGAAATCTCGAGGCTGGGCCACAGCAAGAAGAAAGAAGATGACAACGGCGAGTGCCAGGAGTGCTAGCACAGTCTCCCCTTGGCCGAAATGAGCACCGACCGGTAGGCATAGACCGATACTGATCCCGGCGGCTTTATCCCGTAACCGACTCTCGGGGAAAGTGAGCCCGTAGAATTCACGCAGGCCCTGGCTCGTTGCGGCGAGAATGAGAAGAAGGAGTCCTAGCTTTTGACCGTAGCCGATCAGTAGAACCACGAGAGGGACGGCCACGAGGGCTGTCAGTACTCTTTTGAAAATGACCTTTACCTCGCCTGTTTTCTGGAGGGTGAACCCGTATTGTGCGATTTGCTGGGCTCGTGGGCCTTAGATCAATTGCTCGCTCGTCAAACCAAATCGTCGCTCCCGGGACTGGTAATCCAAGATGGCTTCGATGAGTTCCTTCTTCCGGAAATCCGGCCAAAGGGTCTCTGTTACATAGATTTCGGTGTAGGCCATCTGCCATAGTAGAAAATTACTAATCCGAAACTCTCCACTGGTCCGAATGAGAAGGTCTGGATCAGGCAGGTCCTTGGTCCAAAGATACGATGAGAACGAATCGACCGTGACCTGTTCCAGGGTTGTTTTCTTCTGCTCCAGGCTCGAAATGATGGATTGGACCGCGTGAACAATCTCTGCACGCGCTCCATAGCTTAAAGCCAGGGTTAGGGTCATGCCTTGACAGTGGCTTGTTTCCTGTACAACAGCGAGGAGTTTTTCATAAACCTTGGGGGGGAGGGTTTCTAGGTCGCCGATGGCATTGAGACGAATATCGTTCTCCAGCATTTCCTCGAGCTCATCGATGAGGTATTTGTAAAGAAGATCCATCAGGGCCTTGACCTCCTGCCGAGGCCGCTTCCAGTTCTCCATCGAAAAGGCGTAGAGCGTGAGGAATTTGACACCGATTTCTCGGCACGCCGTGACAACAGCCCGCACCGACTCGACACCCTCAATATGACCGCTGATTCGTCTTAAAGCCTTTTTTTTCGCCCACCGACCATTGCCGTCCATGATGATGGCCACATGGCGGGGAATTCTCTCCGGATCGAGGTTCTTTGTCTTCGAAGTCGCCATGGCTCTGGGCATTCCGTTGCAGAAAAGAAAAATCGCGGAGGAGAAACCTCTAAGAGCCTAAACTAACACACCAAATTACGTTTTTCAAGACACGCACGGTTCGTGCTTTCTCAGTTTTGGAGGGTCCCGTGGGCCTGACGAGGAGGTGCGACTTTCCAGGATAGATACCTTCTGATCTCCCCGTTTTGGATTTGTGCAAAAAAACGAGGCCCGTCGAAAGGCGACAGGCCTATCCTCGCAGAATCTCTTCATTCCTGCTAAGGGATATCGTCTTTTCAGATCTCTAGAATCTCTTTCTCTTTTTCATCGAGCGTTTCATCAATCTTTTTGATGAATTTTTCGGTCAGTTCCTGAATCTCCTCCAATCCCTTGTGGAGTTCATCCTGAGATATCGCTTTTTCTTTCTCCAGAGATTTGTACCAATCATTGGCTTCTCGGCGAATGTTTCTTATGGCGACCTTTCCTTCTTCTCCCTTCCTCTTGACGAGTTTTACCAGTTCCTTTCTCCTCTCCTCGGTGAGTTTGGGAATGGTGATCCGGATAACCTTTCCATCATTGACGGGGGTGACTCCCAGTTCAGACTTGAGGATCGCCCTCTCTATCTCCCCGATGATGCTCGGATCCCATGGCTTGATGGTGACGAGACGACTCTCGGGTATTGCCATGGTGGCCACCTGGTTGATCGGAGTGGGGGTGTCATAGTAGTCGACCCGGATACCGTCGAAAATGGCGAGAGACGCCCTTCCCGTTCGAATCTTGTTGAGATCGCTTGACAGTGCGGCCAATGTCTTGGTCATCTTGTCGCTGAATTCTTTCAATTCATCATCGCCCATAGTCTTATCCTCTTATGATGGTCCCAACCTTTTCCCCAAGGAGGGCCCTTTTGATATTACCCTTGGTAATCAGGTTGAAAACGATGATGGGTAGCCCATTGTCCATACACAGTGATATGGCCGTTGAATCCATAACCTTCAGATTTCGCTTAAGCACCTCGATATAGGTCAACTCGTCGAATTTCTTCGCCTTCGTATGTTTGACAGGGTCTACGTCATAGACTCCGTCGACTTTCGTCCCTTTCAGAATCACTTCGGCGCGAATTTCCGCCGCTCGTAGAGAAGCTGCCGTGTCCGTGGTGAAGTATGGATTTCCCGTCCCAGCGGCAAAGATGACGACCCTTCCCTTTTCCAGGTGCCTGATGGCGCGCCTTCGAATGAAAGGTTCAGCGACCTCTTCCATCTTGATGGCCGATTGAACGCGAGTCGGCACGCCTCGCTTTTCCAAAATGTCTTGGAGGGCCACGCTGTTAATGACGGTGGCCAGCATCCCCATATAGTCCGCTGCCGTGCGATCCATCCCTGAGGCGCTCGCCGGAACTCCCCGAAAGATATTCCCGCCACCAACCATCATGGCGAGCTGAACTTCTAAATCTGAAAGCTCCTTGATCTCCTGGGCGAGGCTTTCAATCACATCGAGGTCAATTCCAGACTGGCCCTCTGCCGCCAAAGCCTCCCCGCTGATTTTCAGCAGAACCCTCTTATACCGGATCTTCTTCAATGCCTTTATTCACTATCCAAGGCTTCGCCGACCTGATACCGAGCAAACCTTCTAATGGTTATGTTTTCCCCGATCTTTGAAATCGAGGCGTTCAGAACGTCTCGCACGGTTCTGTCAGGATCCTTGATGAAAGGCTGATCGAGGAGGCAAACCTCGGAGAAGAATTTCTCCATTCGACCGTCCACGATTCGATCGACAACCTTTTCAGGTTTACCAGACTCGACGGCCTGGGTCCGAAGAATCTGCTTCTCCTTTTCGAGAACCTCCGTGGGAACCTTCTCTCGCTCCAGATAGAGCGGATTCGACGCGGCGATTTGCATCGCCGTATCCTTGAGGAGTATCTGAAACTCATCTGTCCTGGCAACAAAATCAGTCTCACAGCTTAGTTCCACGAGCACGCCGATCTTTCCTCCGGCGTGGATGTATGATCCCACGAGGCCTTCCTTCGTGACCCTCCCTGACTTCTTAGCCGCTTTGGCCAACCCCTTTTTCCTTAAGTGGTCGATCGCCTTCTCCAGGTCTCCAGCGTTCTCTTCCAACGCCCTCTTGCAGTCCATAATACCAGCACCGGTCCGCTGTCGTAGTTCCTTCACGAGATTTCCGTCCATCATGTGTTGCTCTCCTGTTCTTCTTTTGTGACGCGAGTCGATGCGGCCGTTTCTTCTTTCTCGCTTTCTCCTGTTTCACTCTCTTCCATCGATTGGCCACCCTCTTCCTCAGACGTCATCTCTCTGTCAGACAAAGGTTCGGCCTCAGGGGGAGGAACCGCGCCTGGCAATTCTGCCTCTTCCGCAGATGGAGGTGTGGGCTCTTCCTCGACCTGTTGCTGGAGCTCTTTCTCATATTCCTGCCGGCCTTCGACGACTGCATCGGCAATCCTCGAAGAGAGTAAACGAATAGCCCTGATGGCATCATCATTTCCTGGAATAGGGTAAGTGATGTCCTCAGGATTGCAGTTGCTATCCACAATGCCTACGGAGGGAATGCCCAGCTTATTTGTCTCGTTGACCGCGATTCTCTCTTTCTTTACATCGACGATAAAAACAGCCCCTGGAAGGCGATCCATCGCCTTTATCCCTCCGAGAGACTTTTCCAAGCGGCTTCTCTCTTTTTCCAGTTGCATAATCTCTTTCTTGGGAAGAAGATTGAAAATCTCCTCATTTCTCATTGTTTCAAGGCGATTGAGCCGGTCGATGCTCTTCTTGATTGTTTGGAAATTGGTCAGCATTCCTCCCAACCAGCGGTGGTTTACATAGAACATATTACATCGAGTCGCCTCCTCGCGTATCGATTCCTGAGCTTGCTTCTTTGTTCCAACGAAGAGAATGTACTCCCCTTTTGCGGCCGTGTCTTTGACGAACTCGTAGGCCTCCTTGAACATTTGAACGGTTTTCTGTAAGTCGATGATGTAAATGCCATCGCGGGCACCGAAGATATACGGTTTCATCTTGGGGTCCCACCGCTTGGTCTCGTGTCCGAAATGGACACCCGACTCCAAAAGCTCCTTCATTGTCACGTTGACCATCTTAGCGAAAACCATCTCCTTTCTATTGTTGTTTGACCAATGGATGATAGACTCTTTGTTTTTCCCCTATCACTTCCGGGGTTTGAACTCCTTCAGGTAACACAAACCCACTCTTTTTTCAAGAACAAATGAATGAAGGATTTCCCTGAATTCTTGTCGAGTTTCTCTCTCCCTGAACGACCTAGTCATGAGTGCGGAAAATCGATCACATCATTGATGCATCCGTCTTCCTCGGACGTATTCTCTCTGGAGTGTATCACCACCGAGGCACAGAGGACACAGAGGGTCTTTTCTTTTTTGCCCATCGGGAGACGATGATGGGCAAAAAAACACTGCCCTCCAAAGCGAGGATAGGTAGAACCTGGTTGACCCTGCCATAAGAAATTGTATCCCCCTTGCCCGACAGGGCTGATGTTTTTCGTTTGCCGGGAGAGGACGGCAAACGAAAAAGCAACTTCATCTCCGTGTGCTCTGTGCCTCTGTGGTAAACGCAGATTTTCCCGCTCATCTTAATGACAGGCCGAAAATTCATTCACCGTCATGATGAAGCCATGGACTCAAAGACCCCCCGAAGGGCGTTGTTTTTTCCTTTCTGACCTTTCAGCAGAAAGGAAAAGGGAATCTCCTCTCCGTGGTCTCTGCGTCTCGAATGATCCCGACAAGCAGGGGGGGAATGGGCGGTTGATCCTGCCGTGCCAAAATCGAGACGACCAATGAATTACAAACAGTAAGATGGCCTCTCTAATAACTGTCAGTTATGGCATTACTTTAGTACATCTTTCTGCACAGAGCAAGCACGGTCGAGTGCCTGCGCTGTGTGCTCACGCTCGAGGGGAGACCGAATCTCCGGAGAACACCGTGGAACGACGAGGGTTCTCGCGTCTCCCGCCTTCCTCGGCAAGGAACCCACTCAGATCGCGAATTCTCTTGTGACCTTGGATTGTCTCTCCGCGAAACGGACACTTTAGGTGGATGGGAGAGCGCTATGAGGGGAAAGCGGGCATTGCGGTGGTGGAAGCCTTCAACAGCTCAGCCTGACAGTATAATAGATTCCGAGGTTTTGCTGGCCAGAAAGTACCTTCTGGTTCTCCCATAGATCAGAGATGCTCACCCATGGCGTGCTCGGTTTTCCAGAATGTTGGACTGTACTGGACCGCGCCTTGATCCGCCTGGATTTCGCCTCTGATTATCTCTTTTGTCGCGGTGGACCGAGGGGCCAGGCGCCTCTTCAGGAACTCATAAGCCTTCCAGGGGTCTACATCCTCGCCACAGGTGAAAAGATCGACGGCCGCATAGCCGTATTCAGGCCAGGTGTGTATCGTCAGGTGGGATTCAGCAATGACCACGACACCGCTCACACCATGAGGATCGAATCGATGGAAGACACTCTCCACAATAGAGGCGCCGCTGACAATGGCCGCCTCATCCATCAGGTTCTTGATTTTCCCCACGTCGTCGAGGATGCCATGGCCACATCCATAGAACTCGATCAACAGATGAAACCCCAATGCCCTCATCGTTCATACCCCCTTTCTTCAGATTTTTCCCTCGGTCAGAACGCCGGAGGAGTCGTTATCCAGAGTAGGACGGCGTCGGTCGCCCCCGTGTTTTCGAGAAAGTGATCCCGATCGGCGGTAAAATAGAAGCACGTCCCTTCTCTCGCCCGATGAGCCTTCTTTCCGAAATGGACAGCGATCTTCCCTTTGAGGACATACCCAAGCTCATCGCCTGGGTGAGCCTCTTCCTTTTCTGTCCGCTCATTCGGTCCAAGGGTCAAGATGACCGGCTCCATGAGCCGGTTAGTTGATCCAGGAACCAGAAGCGAGAATCCTTTGACGCCGTTTCTCCTTTGCAGATCGATGCGGTCTCTGAACCCATAGACGATTTTTTCTATTTCGATTTCTGCAAAGAAATCGGAGACCTTCTCTCCCAAGGCGTCGAGAATCTGAACCAGACTGTCTAGGGAGATGGATGTAAGGTCCCTTTCGACCTGAGAAATAAAGCCTTTCGTTAGGCCGGCCCTTTCGGCCAGTTCTTCCTGAGTGAGTTCACTCAGCTGTCTCAGGCTTCGAATCTGCGCACCGATCTTCATGTAGGAAGTTTATTTAAAGCTTTTTCTGAGTTTAATAAAATAAACTGCGAAATTATATATGTTCAAGGTTTTTTGTCAAGTTCTATTTTGTTGGAGTTTTCTGACTTCCGGGGGGTTCTCTTATCCCTGAGTGATCCCGCCTACGGCGGGACGGGCTCCCTGAAAGCCTAAAGACGAGAGACTAAAGACTGAGGACTGAAGGCCGAATGACAAATGACAAATAACAAATAACGAACGACTGTTGGGAGTGGATCTCCTTGAACCTGCTCTCTTTTTCCTTATGTTTTGCGAGTGCAAATTTGGCGAACCTCGATTGGGTCATCCGGAGACACCGAGAACGGAGAGTTCCCCTTGGGGGATTCTATTTGCCGGGAGAGGCTGACAGGGGAAAAGCCCACCATTCCGATCCGGTTTTGCCAGAGGCCGAGGCCTGCCTTTACTGAGGAAGATTCATTTGTTATTTTTTACGAGGTCACGAAAAAGTACAACCCAAAGAGCATGATTATGGACCGGATCGTCATCCGAGGGGCACGGGAGCACAATCTGAAGGATATCGATCTCGAGATGCCCCGGGAAAAACTGATCGTCATCACCGGACTGAGCGGATCGGGAAAGTCCTCTCTCGCGTTTGACACCCTTTATGCGGAGGGACAGCGCCGATACGTGGAATCTCTCTCGGCATATGCGAGGCAGTTTCTGGAGAAGATGGAGAAGCCGAATGTGGAGTCGATCGAGGGACTCTCTCCCGCCATATCGATCGAACAGAGAGGGATCAGTAGAAATCCTCGATCCACCGTGGGCACGATCACGGAAATCTATGACTACCTTCGGTTGCTCTTTGCCCGTGTGGGAAAGCCAT
>CAYFYO010000037.1:0-35420 GCA_964347335.1 uncultured Thermodesulfobacteriota bacterium | reverse complement strand
ACTACCATTATCTTGATACGATGGGAGGCGGACACTTCGCCAATGTCCCTCGGCTGGTTGGTACTCTTGTGGCCCAGGCTCCATCCGTCCTCAAATGGTTAGAAGAATTGGGCGCGATGTTCGACAAAAACCAGGATGGGAGTTTCAGAGTATTCCATCTCGGCGGAACCTGCCGGAAGCGGGTCCATGTGGCGGCAGATATTACTGGTGCAGAGATCATGAGAACGCTGAGAGACGAAGTGGGAAACCGCCAGGAGATTGACGTTCTTGAATTTTGTCCGGCTGTGGAGCTCGTCCTCAATGAACATGGTCAGTGTACCGGTGCTGTCTTGTACAACCTCGAAACCCAAGAGTATTTCATCGTGAAGGCGAAGGCGGTCATTCTGGCAACGGGCGGTTCTGGTCGACTTCATATCGGTGGCTTTATGACGACGAATCACTATGGGGCCACAGGAGATGGTCTGGTCCTCGGCTATAGGGCCGGGGTGGAAGTTTGTCTCCTCCACACAACACAATTCCATCCGACAGGTGCGATCTACCCAGAACAGGCAGAGGGACTCCTCATCTCCGAGAAATTCAGAGGATCGGGAGCCCACCTTGTCAACATCGATGGAGATCGATTTGTCTTTGAACGGGAACCAAGGGATGCCTGTGCAGCTTCGATAATCAGAGAGTGTTCCCGTGTGGGAAAAGGGGTGATGACTCCTGCGGATAAAGTTGGTGTCTGGCTCGATACCCCCATGATTGAACTCATCCATGGGGAAGGAGCCCTGATGAAGAATTTCATCGGAAAATATAAGCTCTTCAAACGGTATGGAATTGATATTACGAAGGAACCGATCTTGGTTTATCCCACACTTCATTACCAGAACGGGGGCTTGAAGTTTGACGTAATGGGAGAGACTTCCATTCCCGGGCTCTATGCCGCCGGAGAGGTGACAGGTGGGGTTCATGGCGAGAACCGATTAGCCGGGAACTCTCTTCTGGATGTACTCGTTTTTGGGAGAATTGCTGGCAGGAATGCTGCGTTTTACGCAAAAGATAGATCACAGGAGGGTCGCTTGACACTGGATCATGTTCGAAACTTCCATAGAGAACTTGAGGAGGCTGGGATTGATCGGAATCGGATATCGCCGATCCTCCTCCCAGACTATTCAAATCCATTGGTGAGGCAAAGGCAATTAACCAGTCACTACGAGGGGACGATCAGATAGGGAGGGGTGGATGGGAGTCTTTATCGAGGTGAATATCGATGATGTGAAGTGCCTGGGACCAGATAGGAGTGGGGAATGCGTGCGGATCTGTCCGGTTAACATATTTGAAGTGAAGGACGGAAAGGTGGTCGTGCGGGAGGAGAATGAAGATGAATGTATTCTATGCAACCTCTGTCTAGAGAAGTGTCAGGCCTCTGCCATCACCATTAGAAAGATGTACGAATAGAGGTTTTATGGGTATCACTCAAGAACTGGCCAGGTATTGCGGCAGGTTGAAGTTCAGTCAACTCCCTGAGGAGGTGGTTGATCGAGCGAAATACCTGTTTCTCGATTTCATTGGCGTGGCCTTCCGGGGCTCTCGGGAGGATTCTTCCCAGAGTGTATTTCGGTTCGTTAGGGAAATGGGAAGCGGCACCCGGGCAGGGGTGATCATCGGGACGAAGGAGAAAGCCCCCTGTGTGTATGCGGCTTTGGCGAATGGCACCTCCTCGCATGCCATTGAGATGGATGACGTCCATAATGAAGCTTCTCTCCACCCAGGCGTCGTGGTCTTCCCCGCCGCTTTGGCCACAAGCGAGATGGTCGGCGCTACGGGGGAGCGTTTTATTGAGGCAGTCGTCTTGGGCTATGAAGTCATGACTCGCCTGGGGAGAGCCCTGGGACCAGAAGCGCATTACAGACGAGGGTTCCATCCAACGGCCACGTGCGGAGTCTTTGGATCGAGTGTAGCGGCCTCGAAGATAATGGGTCTTGAAGAGGGAAGGATGATAAGTGCCATGGGGATCGCTGGAAGTCAGGCGGGGGGTTCCATGGAGTTTTTGGCCCAGGGAGCCTGGACCAAACGTTTTCACGCCGGGTGGGCTGCACATGGTGGCATGATTGCCGCGCAACTGGCTCGGGAGGGATTCAGAGGTCCGAGTTCGATCGTTGAGGGGAGGGACGGTTTCCTTCATGCTTACTCGGATGGGTCGGATGAGAGCAAGGTCTTGGAGCGGCTCGGTTCTCAGTTCGAAATCCTTCGTACTTCGGTGAAACTGCATGCCTGCTGTCGGTATATGCAGCCTCCAATCGATGGAATCTTGAAATTAGTGAAGGAGAACGACCTCCAGCCAGATCAGGTGGAGAAGGTCAGGTTGGGGATCCTGCGCGCTGGCGCTCGCCTCATCGTTGAGCCAAAAGAGGTCAAGTACCATCCCCAATCGATCGTAGATGCCCAGTTTAGCATGCCCTTCGGTGCAGCCGTTGCGCTGCTTTACCGAAAGGCGGGTCTGAGGGAATTTCATCCGTCCAAGATCAGTTCAAGGGAAGTAAAGCGGATGATGGAACGGGTTGAATGTGTCGAGGACCCTGACCTGGAGAGAACCTATCCTAAACAGTGGAGTTCTAAAGTCGAAATTCTCACGAAAAGCGGAAAGACTCATCTCACAAAGATTGAATATCCTAAAGGCGATCCTGAAAACCCCCTCTCTTGGGAAGAAGTGATCGAGAAGTTTAAAGATTTGAGCGGCCGACTGATGACGGAGGACCGGCGTTTAAGAATTGTGGATCAGGTGAGAAGACTTGAACAGATTCGCGATCTCAAGAGGTGGTCTCCTCTCCTTTTGCGGGATCGATAGACCTCGGTACATGTTGTCGTAAATATGGTGACAGCACAAGGTCAACGGGGTCAGGAGAATTTACCTTGTTGGTCAGGATTTGTTGTCACCGCAGAGACACGGAGAACGCGGAGGCATTGTTTTTTTGTTTGCCGGGAGATGACGGCAAACGAAAACCATCAGCCCTGTGGGCAGAGACCACAACTATTCCAGCAATGGCGGGTTGTTTTTGCCCATCGCATTCTCCCGATGGGCAAAAAAGACGGAGTCTTCTGTCCCCGCTGCGTCTCGGCGGTGAATAAATACTGCCTGAAATACGTCAGCGTAATGATGAATTAGTCTACTGAGTCAACCGGGAAGGGAAATAATGGCAAGATTGCGGCGGACGATGCTCTTTGTTCCTGGGGGGAACGACAAACTCCTAACGAAAGGGCTGGAGCTGGATGTGGATTCCCTCATCCTCGATCTGGAAGACTCAGTGGCCCTTGATGAGAAAGCTTCGGCCAGGGAGGGGGTGGCAGAGGCGCTCAGGTCAGCAGATTTTGGTGGCAAAGAGAAGGTGGTTCGGATTAATTCCTTAATGACCGAATACGGGAAATCGGATATAGCCGCTGTGGCGAGAGGTAGCCCCGATGCTCTTCTGCTGCCAAAGGTAAACCGGCCTGAGGATATTCTGGATTATGACACTCTGGTCAATGAGGCTGAAAAAAATGAAGGTCTCTCTTCAGGGAGCATTGGGCTCGTGGCCCTGATCGAAACCCCTTTGGGAATCATCAACATCGATGCCATCGCTTCGGCGAGTTCCAGAATGAATGGTCTTCTCTTTGGTGCGGCCGATTACACCCGGGAGACCCGAGGAAGAATCACTCCTGGGCGGCTCGAGCTTTACTACCCGATGATTCGGATTCTATTGGCGGCGCGTGTGGCCGGGATCGACGCTATCGATACTCCCTACTTTGACATCAAGGACACAGAAGGCTTGGTTCGACACACCCAGCAGGCAAGAGACATGGGATATGATGGAAAGGCGATTATCCACCCATCCCAAGTGGAAGTGGTCAATGGGATCTTTACACCCACGATGGAAGAGGTGACTTACGCGAAGAGGGTTATCGATGCGTTCGAGGAGGCCAAAGCAGAGGGAAGGGGGGCCACGCAACTGGATGGACAGTTGATCGAAAATGCGCATGTGTCCATGGCTCAACGCATCCTAAGGATCGCTGAGGAAGCGGGACTGACAGGATAGGACGCACTGTTAAAGACCTTGGCGTGAGCTCGGTCGAACGCTCGGGCCGAATACTGGGCTCGGCTGAGCTCGTCGCGGTCTCAGAATAAACTCTGTTTATCCTCGACGGGTACTATAACGCTTTCGCAAGTCGCTCCTGGAAAGGGTGTTCTCCAAAACCCAGGAAACTCCACGAATTCGGATTCTTGATCCAAGGATGCAATTGCAGACGGCACAGGTCTCGAACCCAAACAGATACCAATTTGGATCAAGGCGCGGAGGGGAGGTTTTGGGATTAACGCACAGGGAGAGGGTGCTTAGGGCGATCGAACGGCAGGAGCCCGATCGTGTTCCGGTGGATTTCGGGGGGACGTATGCAACCAGTATCTCCCTTGGGGCGTATCAAAATCTCATGGGCCATTTGGCATTAGAGGGAGGGGGCGATGTAATCCGAAAATGGGCGAATGTGGTCCAGCCGGACGAGAAGGTCCTACGGTACTTGGATATCGATACCCGCATGATCGTTCCCCGATATGGGGATAACTGGAATGAATGGTGGAGAGTGAAACTCCTTCCTGACGGATCGTATTTAGACGAATGGGGAATTATATGGGCAAAACCCGAAACAGGAAACTATTTCATTAAGAAATCACCACTCGCCGGAGATGTAGACACGGGAGATCTGGAAACATATCCATGGCCGAATCCTGATGACCCCGACAGGTACTATGGAATCAGAGAACAGGCGATGGCCTTGAAAGAAGAAACGGATTGCGCGGTCGTTGTAATGTTTCCGAGGCCTATTGTCTCTTTGAGTCAATTTCTTCGAGGCTATGAGGATTGGTTCTTGGATATGGCGACTAATCGAGATTTTCTCCAGGCCCTCATGGATAAAATTTTGGATATTGACCTGAAGGTCGGTAAAAGGTTGTTCGAGGCCATCGGGAAGTACGTTGACGTGGTATTTGTCCATGATGACCTGGCCACTCAAGAGAGTCTCATGTTTTCACCCGAACAGTATAGGGAAATGGTTAAACCCAGGCACCAAAAAATCTTCAACTTTATCAAAACACACAGCAACGCGAAAGTCATCTATCACTGTGATGGGGCCATCTATCCGATTATGAGGGATTTTGTCGAGATCGGCGTGGATGCCCTCAATCCCGTCCAGGTCTCGGCACAGGGTATGAATACTCCCACACTGAAAAAGGAATTCGGGGATCGGCTCTGTTTCTGGGGTGGAATTGATACTCACCGGGTACTCTCTCGGGGATCTCCGGGTGATGTGAGAGAGGAGGTTAAGAAACAGATCGAAATCTTGGGGCAAGGAGGTGGTTACGTTCTGGCAGCCGTCCACAATATTCAAGACGACGTGAAACCCGAGAATATTGTGACGATGTTTGAGGCGGCCAAGGAATTCGGCAAGTACGATTGATTGTCGCTCCACACCAGCCTCGAGAAGGGATCCATCATGAGCCAGGTGAATCTTCAGTTTCTGGGAAGCGGCGACGCCTTCGGAAGTGGAGGCCGGTTTCAGACGTGTATCTACGTCGACAACGGCACAGTACGCTTCCTTCTAGACTGTGGTGCCTCGTCGCTGATGGCAATGAAGCGCTGGGGAGTAAACCCCTCACTCATTGATATCATCTTGCTTACGCACCTCCACGGCGACCATTTCGGTGGCTTTCCTTTCTTGGTGCTGGATGCCCAGCTAATCTCACGGCGCACCAGGCCGCTTGTCGTAGCGGGACCGCCGGGTCTTGAGTCCAGGATTTGCGATGCAATGGAGGTACTGTTCCCCGGATCCTCCCACGTCCAACAGAAATTTTCCCTCAAGTTCGTCGAACTCACGGATGGTGATGTAACGAGGATCGGACCGCTGGTTGTTACCCCGTATCGTGTCATACACGCGAGTGGCGCACCTTCTTATGCCTTACGGGTTGAGTTTGGGGAGAAGATTATCGGATACTCCGGTGATACGGAATGGAGCGAGGCCTTGATTCACGTTGCAGAGGGAGCCGACCTCTTTGTTTGTGAAGCCTATTTCTTCGAAAAGAAGATCAGGTACCACCTGGACTATCAAACCCTGAAGGACCACCGAACGGAGCTCAGGTGTCAAAGACTCATCCTGACCCACATGAACGACGACATGTTACAACGCCTACAGGGCCTTGGCATCGAATGGGCGGAGGACGGTAAGCGTATTGTCTTGTAAGCCGGGTGAAGACCGCCGGCGGTTAAGCGCGCGTTTCTGTGCATTACACCCCCAAGCCTTCCTCCTGAGGGTCCTCGGCATTTGCACTTCAGGCGCGAATCGCATGATTTATTTCATCCGGCTAGTAGCCATTAAAGGATGAATCTAGTTTCAACTGGTTGTGTATCTCTATGGCAGTTTTTTGGACAAGACCCTATCGGGTTGCTGTTGATTCGTAGATCGATTTGTGTTAACGTGAACGCAAAATGGAGCCTAAACCCACCATCAAGGATATTGCCCGCCTTGCCAGAGTGTCCCACACCACAGTCTCGAGGGCTTTGAACGACAGACCCCGAGTCAGCCGAAAGACTCGGGATCGGATCCGGGCTATCGCGAAGAGACTGAACTATCAACCCAATGTCGCGGCTCGAAGCCTGAAGGTCCGAAAGACGAAGACGCTGGGCCTTGTGATCACAACGATCATCAACCCGTTCTATCCGGAACTCGCCCAGGCAATCGAGAACACAGCCAGGGAAATGGGCTACAACATCATTCTCTGCTCCACGAATTACGACATCAGTCTCGAAAGGCAGCATATTGACATGCTGCGAGGGAAAGGAGTTGACGGGATCATTTTCACCTCGACCCATCGATATGATTCGAACATCGAGGGTTTGATAAACGAGAGGTTCCCTATTATTCTCGTAAACCGGAAGATCTATGACGAGTCGGTAATCAACCGGGTCGATTATGTGGTGGTCGATAATGTCCAGGGAGGGTTTATTGCCGTTGAACACCTGATTCGCATGGGCCATCAGAGGATTGGCATCATTACCGGGCTTCCCCAGTCCTCAGCCTCTGTGGAGCGACTGGAAGGCGCCAAAAATGCACTTGCCGAGTATGGCCTCGACCTTGCCCCCGATTTGGTCATCGAGGGAGATTTCCTGAAGGACTCAGGATTTGAGGCGGCCAGGAGGTTCTCCGAGGTGGAGGACCGCCCGACAGCGGTTTTTGCTGTGAATGATTATATGGCGCTCGGGGCGATCGAAGGGTTTTCCGAGGGTGGGTTACAGATCCCCCACGACGTTGCCCTGATTGGCTTCAACGATATTGAAATCAGTCGGATGAGGAACATCGAACTGACGACCATCGGTCAGAAAACCTATGAGATGGGGTCGATTGCGGTGAGGACTCTCGTGGAAAAGATCGAGGGAGAGGGCCATGGGGTGGTGAAACAGATCATTCTTGAGCCGGAATTGATCATCCGCCAGTCCTGCGGTTACGCGGGTAATGGATATAAGCAGGATATCCAAAAGGTGAAACGAGGGGTTGATGTTCCATGAAAGTAATTCTCCTTTGTGAGGGTCTCTTTGTCGTCGGGAGGTGAGGGACATGAGAAGAAACAAAATCACGGTCGTTGGTGCGGGCCACGTGGGTGCGACAACGGCTCAGCATCTTGTGGGTCAGGAATTGGGAGACGTCGTTCTCGTCGATATTATTGAGGGACTTCCCCAGGGAAAGGCACTTGATCTTCAGGAATCCGGACCCGTGAGAGGCTTTGACTCCCATTTGGTTGGGACGAATGGCTATGAGGAGACCGCTGAATCGGATCTTGTGGTCATCACCTCGGGGGTCCCTCGGAAACCCGGGATGAGTCGAGAAGATCTCCTTGAGACAAACAAGCGGATCGTGGAGTCGGTGGTGGCCCAGGTGGTCGAAAGATCGCCGCAGGCGATTTTGATTCTGGTCACAAATCCTCTGGACACCATGACCTACCTCGCTTTGAAGAGGAGCGGGTTTCCCCGGAACCGGGTGATGGGAATGGCCGGCATCCTCGACACGGCACGATTCAAAACCTTTATTGCCATGGAGCTGGGTGTTTCTGTCGAGGATATCCAAGCTGTGCTTCTGGGAGGTCATGGGGATGAGATGGTTCCTCTCCCACGATACACGAGTGTCGGAGGGATTCCCTTGAGCCAGTTTATCCCCGAAGCGACCATAGACCGTCTTGTCGAGAGAACACGAAAAGGAGGGGGCGAGATTGTTTCACTGTTGAAAACAGGCAGCGCTTACTACGCCCCCGCTATTGCCGCCGTTCAGATGGTCGAGGCAATTCTCAAGGACAAGAAAAGGATTCTTCCCTGTTGTGCTTACCTAGAGGGAGAGTATGGCCTCGAAGACATCTGTTTTGGTGTTCCTGTCAAATTGGGCGCGGGCGGCATAGAATCGATCATTGAGCTCGAATTGAATGACGCGGAAAAGAAACTCGTGATGAATTCGGCCAGCAGTGTCAGAAAGAGCATTATGGGACTGAATCTATGAGAGATCTCTGAAAAACGGGAAAAAGGAAGCCCTAGGCCGATCATGTCCGTTGTCCGTCGTTCGTTGCCACAACTGACAACGGACGACGGACAGCAGTAGAAACAGCTCTTGAGCAACCAGGGGCGATTCTTTTAAGAGATTCCTGTGGGTTACCGAAGGGGAGGCGTCGATGAGGGAGATCGATGTGATCGAAGTGACAGAGCGCGTGAAGCGTCTCTGTATGGAAGCCAACTATGATTTGGGGCCGGACGTCCTAAAGTCCTTCGATCGGGCGATCGCAGAGGAGGAGTCGCCTGTTGCAGTCGAAATTCTCGAACAACTCAAGGAGAACGCCCGAATCGCCCGGCACGAGCGGATCCCAATGTGCCAGGACACCGGATACGCCGTTGTCTTTGTCGAGCTCGGTCAGGACGTACACCTCGTGGGGGGCGATATCAATGGGGCAATCCAGAACGGGGTCCGCCAGGGATACCGGGAAGGATATCTGAGGAAGTCTGTTTGTCACCCCTTTACCCGGATGAATACTGGAGATAATACTCCAGCCATCATCCATCTGGAGGTGGTTCCTGGCGAGGAGATGCGCATTGTAGTGGCTCCCAAGGGGGGTGGGAGTGAGAATATGAGTCGTGTTACCATGCTGACCCCGTCAGCGGGTGTGGAGGGGATCAAATCCTACGTTGTCGAACGTGTGAGAGAAGCGGGATCGAACCCCTGTCCGCCAACGATCGTCGGTATTGGGATTGGCGGGACCTTTGAGCAGGCCGCGCTGGTTGCCAAAAAAGCCCTTCTGAGACCGATTGGGAGCCGGAATGCAGACCCCAATCTGGCCCACTTGGAGAACGATCTTTTGAGAGACATCAATCGCCTGGGGATTGGCCCCCAAGGCCTTGGGGGGAGGACAACGTCCCTGGCTGTGCACATCGACCTCATACCCTGTCACATCGCCAGCCTTCCCCTGGCCGTAAATATCCAGTGCCATGCACACAGACACAAGGAGACCACCCTGTAGGTGTTTGGGGTCCCTTGAGTTCAGCAAAATTAAGAGCACAAGGTTGAATCAAAAGGCCAAAGAATAAGGGATTTGGACATGCTGATCATCCTTCCTTTTCCCTTTTACGCGGGTTCGAATATCGAAAAAATCAACTTGGAAGCCTCAGCGCGAGGGGACGACGGTGTTCGCTGAGCAAAAGGTTGCGAGAGAGGATCATGTTATGTCTGAACCTGTTCGACTGACAACGCCCCTAAGTGATGAGGATTTGGAGAAACTCAAAATTGGCGATCGGATCCTGATCACCGGGACGCTCTACACGGCGAGAGATGCGGCCCATAAAAGGATGATCGATCTCCTCGACCAGGGAGAGGATCTTCCCTTTGATATCCGGGGACAGGTGATTTATTACGTCGGGCCGAGTCCCCCGAGACCCGGATATGCCATTGGGTCTGCGGGTCCAACAACGAGTTATCGGATGGATGCTTACAGCCCCCGCCTCATCGAGCTGGGACTGAAGGGGATGATCGGAAAAGGGATGCGTTCCAAGAACGTGATCGAGGCCATGAAGCGTTACCGATGCGTCTACATGGCGGCAGTCGGCGGGGCAGGAGCCCTACTTTCAAAGTCCATCAAGAAGGCAGAGGTCATTGCCTATGAGGATCTAGGGCCCGAAGCGGTCCGAAGATTCGCGGTCGAGGACTTTCCCGTGATCCTCGTCAATGACATTCGGGGCAATGATCTCTATGAGGAGGGCACCAAGAAGTACCGGAAGGATTGATGGGTGCACAAGACAGACCGCATGAGTTTAGGTTCATATCTCCCGTTGAAAGAATATCCAATTTTCACCGCCCGTTCGTTTCTCTCACTCGAGACACAGAGCCCGCAGAGAAATGTATTCTCTCATTTGCCGGGAGACGACGGCAAATGAAAATCAGTAGCCCCTTTGGGGCAGAAACTGCCCGAAGAGCTGAGCTTTTTTTGATCTTCTCCCGATGAGGAAAAAGAACTCTCCCGCTGTGTTCGCGGCGTCTCGAAGGACCCCCGCAGAGGGGGGAGAGGGGTGGTCAAAAAAATTTGGCTATTTTGCGTAAACGTTTGCGCAAAAAAACTACTTAAATTTTAAATACTTATGAATTACTTTAAGTTTTTTTCAGTCTATTCATTGAGATTTTGCCAGTCTGAATGGTATAGTTTATCAACTTCTTGATCTCTCGGGACCTGTCAGAGGAGACCGATGAAAGTGGAAATTTCCCGAAAGAAGGTTCACGATGAGTTCGCACGAACCGTGGAAGAGATTAGTGGGCAGAATCTCTTTGCCTGTTATCAGTGTGGGAACTGCACGGCCGGCTGTCCGGTTTCGTTTGCAATGGATCTGGGTCCTCACCAGGTGATTCGATATACGCTTCTCGGCCTGGATTCAGAGGTTATCGCCTCAAACACTGCTTGGATTTGTGCTTCCTGCCTGCAATGTACCTCGAGATGTCCAAAGGGACTGGATATTGCGAGGATCATGGAGGCACTCAGAACGATTGCACTGCGGAAAAAGGAGCGTCTGGACCACATCTCTATGACTGATCTGACCGATGAGGTCATCGATCGTACCCCACAAATCGCCTTTATCAGTGGTTTTCGCAAATTTCTCTCTTAGGTGGAATTTCATTTGACAACTCTGTGAGAAGCGATGTCTGAAAAACTCAGGAAGGAAGCTCTGAGCAGGTCTCGTCCGTGGTTCGTTGAACGTGGCTCATTCGGGCAACCGACCCCTGACAACGGACAACCGTAACCTTATGGATTACCTCTATTTTCCGGGTTGTACCCTTTACACGAAAGCAAAAAATCTGGATGTCGCTGCCAGGGAGTGTGCGAAGCTTGTCGGTTTCGAGCTTCGTGAGCTCCCGAATTGGACCTGTTGTGGGGCGACTTTTCCCCTTGCAACAGACAACCTCATGGCGCTTCTCCCTCCTTCACGTATACTCGCCACGGCCATGAAAGAGGGGGGGAATTTGACCACCCTGTGCTCTGTCTGTTTCAATGTCCTCAGAAGAACTAACCACTTCCTTGAATCAGACCCAGAGAAACGGGAGAAGATCTTCGATTTCATCGAAATGGAATACCGCGCTGGGCTTCACGTCCCCCATTACCTGGAGATATTGAGAGATGAAATCGGCTTCGAGAGGGTGAAAGGGAGAGTAAAGCGAAACCTAAGGGGACTCAGAGTGGCCCCATACTACGGCTGTCTGCTTCTTCGTCCCTTTGAGGAAATGAAGTTTGATGACAAGGAAAATCCCACAGTCTTGGAGCGTTTCGTGGAAAGTATTGGATGTGAACCAGTTGATTTTCCTTACAAAATCGAATGTTGTGGCTCTTTTCAGTCGGTAGGCGCGCCTGAGGTGGCGATAGAGTGCGGCCACGCCATTCTCGAATCGGCCATCAGAAACCGGGCAGAGGTCATGGTCTCGACTTGTCCCCTATGCCAGTTCAACCTGGACACCAAGCAGAGGGAGATAAGAGAAAAGCATCCAGATTTTCCAGGTCTTCCTGTTCTCTACTTCTCCCAACTCATGGGGCTTTCCTTTGATCTCCCTTTGGAGATCCTGGACTTTCAGAGGAACGATGTTGATCCCCTCCCATTTCTGGAGGAGAGAGGTTTGCTTTAGAATTGGATTGATCGATGGAACGTGTGGGAGTTGTTTTCTGTCTCTGTGAAAGACTCGGAAATTCGATGAACCACAGAGCCGAGGGGATATCAGAATTTCTGAGGAAAGAGGTGGCGTGTGATTGGTTGGCCGTCCACCCAAGGGTGTGTACAGATGAAGGTGTTGAATTCCTCACCCGAGGGTTCAAAGAGGAGCGCCTGAAAGGGGTTGTTGTCGCATGCGTTGCCGCGAAATCGGTGGGCCCAAGCATGAGAAAATCGCTCGCCAGAGAGACAGACCGCACCGTGGCTGTTGAGATTCCCAGTCTGGGAACTGGAAGCCTGGATTCCTTAACCCAGAAAGAGGCGCTTGACGGCCTCAAGAGTTCCCTTGATAAGTTGAGACGACGCGAGAGTCCCCAACGGGTCGGATCGTTTGTCGAGCGGGCGATGGTTATCGGTGGCGGTATCGCGGGGATGACGGCGGCAATCGACCTTGGAAATAGCGGGTATGAGACGATCATCGTCGATCGACTCCCGTCGATCGGAGGGCGCATGCTCCAGCTGTCTGAAACCTTTCCCACCCTCGATTGTGCCCAATGTACGCTGACACCGAAAACCGTTGAAACGGGTCAGCACCCTAAAATCCAGCTCAGAACTTACTGTGAGGTTGAAAAAGTCGAGGGCGATGTCGGTCATTTCACGGTCACCCTGAGACGAAAGGCAGCCTACGTCGATTGGGAAAAGTGCACAGGCTGTGGACTCTGTCAGGAGAAATGCCCCCAAAAAACGCCCTCCCCATTCGACCGGGGCATCGGCTTGGGGAAGGCGATCTATACCCTGTCTCCTCAGGCGGTGCCCAACAAGCCAGTGATCAATCCTGAGACGTGCAGGTACCTCAGGGAAGGGAAGTGCAGGGTCTGCGAAAAGGTCTGCCCCACGGATGCCATCGACTATGAACAAAAGGAGACCTTTTTCGAGGAGGAGGTTGGGGCCATCATCGTGGCCACCGGTTTTGACCTTTATCCCTTGAGTAGAATTGCCGAGTACGGGTCTGGAAGAATACCCGATGTGATCGATGGGCTGGCCTTTGAAAGGTTGCTCTCGGCGTCGGGCCCGACGAGTGGTGAGGTCAGGCGACCTTCTGATGGAAGCGTTCCAAAGGAGCTCGTGTTCATCCAGTGCACCGCTTCCCGCGATCCTGAACGTTATATGCCGTACTGTTCCAGGGTCTGTTGTATGTACACGGCCAAGCACGCAAAGCTTTACAAACACAAGGTTCCCGATGGACGGGCTTACGTGTTCTACATGGACATTCGGTCGACGGGGAAAGGATATGAGGAATTCATTCAGCAGGGGATGGAGGAAGAGGGGACCTGCTACTTACGAGGACGAGTCTCCCGGCTCTTTCAGGATGGAGACCGGGTGATGGTATGGGGAGTGGACACGCTGACGGGGAAGAAAGTTGAGATCGCTGCCGACATGGTCGTTCTGGCGACGGCCATTGTACCCAGTGAAGGGGGGAGAGAGCTTGCTCGAAAGCTCCGAACCGTCGAGACGGACGTACACGGATTCTTCGCCGAAGCCCACTGGAAACTCTACCCCGTTGACAGCGGCTTTGAAGGAATCTACTTTGCCGGATGCAATCAGGGAGCCAAGGACATTGCTGACACGGTTGCCCAGGGAAGCGCCGCTGCCAGTAAGGTTCAGGCTTTGTTCGCCCAACACCGGAGCGAGGCGAAACCGGAGGCGCTGGGCTAAAGATGACGGCGTCGAGGTTAGAGGTGAGCGGCGAAAGGCACGAGGCTGAAAGGTTAGAGATTCAAGGCCTAACGCCCCTGACCTCAAGCGAAGCGTTCCTCAGACCGTCAGACATCGATACCCTGTGAAATGGCTCAGAATTATAGAAAGGTAGCAACTGGAAGTCAGACATGAAGCGCTTGGGGGTCTTCATCTGCCATTGTGGTGTGAATATCGCCGGCACGGTAGACGTCAAGAAAGTGGCCGATGGGGTTGGAGCCGAGAGGGATGTGATCCACGGTGTGGACTATATCTACATGTGCTCGGATCCCGGTCAGCAGCTGATCAGAGACGCCATCCGAGAGAAGAGACTGGACGGTGTCGTTGTGGCCTGTTGTTCACCGAGCATGCACGAAAACACATTTCGGAAGGCGGTTGCTTCGGAGGGCCTCAACCCCTATCAATGCGAAATTGCAAACATCCGCGAGCAGTGTAGCTGGGTTCATCAGAAAGAGAAAGAAAAAGCGACAGAGAAGGCGAAAGAGATCATCGAATCGGTCCTACAAAAGGTCAGAGAAAACGAGAGCCTCGAAGCGATTGGTGTGCCGGTCCACCGAAAGGTTCTCGTTGTCGGAGGAGGTATCAGCGGGATCACCGCTGCCCTTGACCTTGCAGATGGGGGGTACCCCGTTATCCTGCTGGATCGTCTTCCTTCAATTGGCGGACGTCTGCTGCAGCTGTCGAAGACCTTTCCCTATTTGGAGGATGCCGCCTGTACCCTCGGCCCGAGGGTGTCCGAGGTTCAGAGGCACCCGGGAATTCAGGTCGAAACCTACGCAGAAATCACGGAAAGCAAGGGATATGTGGGGAATTTCGACGTTCGGATCCAACGAAAACCCCGTTACGTGGATCTGGAAAGCTGCACCGGATGTCAGAAATGTGTTGATGTGTGCCCGGTTGAAGTCCCCTCGGTTTTTGACCGGGGCCTTTCCAACCGAAGGGCCATATACATTTGGGGCGACACTGGGGTTCGCGACAAGCCGGTTATCGACCGGGAGGCCTGTCGGTACTTCCAGGGGAATGGTTGCCAGGCCTGCGCAGAGATCTGTCCTGAAAAGGCCATTCGATTCGACCAGGAGGCCTCTTTTGTCGAGGAACGGGTGGGGGCCATCGTGATGGCCACAGGCTATGATCTTCTCCCTCTTGAGGAGATCGGAGAATACGGCTATGGCCGTGTTCCGGATGTCATTGATGGACTGACTTTTGAGAGAATGCTTAATCCTATGGGCCCCACGGGCGGAGAGATCCGGAGGCCATCGGATGGGAAGGTCCCCCAGGAAGTGGTATTCGTCAAGTGCGTAGGCTCAAGAGATCCGGATCGTTATATGCCCTACTGTTCAAGGGTGTGCTGTATGCAGACGGCCAAACAGGCTAAGCTTTTCAAGGAAAAAGTTAAACAAGGCCAGGCCTACGTGTTCTACATGGACATTCGAACGGATAGCAAGAACTATGAGGAGTTTCTCCAAGAGACAATAGAGCAGGAGCAGCCGATTTACCTCAGAGGAAGAGTGGCTCGGATTTTTCGGAACGGGGAGAAGATCAGGGTATGGGGAACCGATACCCTGTCGAACAGAAAAATAGAACTGGATGCGGATATGGTGGTTCTGGCCACCGCATTGATCCCGAGTCCTGGGGCAAAGGAACTGGCGACAAGCCTGAGAGCGACGACCGATAAACACGGATTTTTGACAGAGGCCCACATCAAACTCTATCCAGTAGAGAGTTCAACTCGTGGGATCTATCTTGCGGGATGTGGCCAGGGGCCCAAGGACATCACCGACAGCGTCGGCCAAGCCGGGGCCACTGCGAGCAAAATCCAAGCTCTTTTGTCTGCCGAGAAGCTCATTCAGGACCCCCTGGTGACTTTTGTGGATGAGAACATCTGTAGCGGTTGCGGCATCTGTGTCGAAATTTGTCCCTATGAGGCCCGTGAAGTCGATTCATATTTGCGGGTAGCCAGGGTTCAGGAGGCATTGTGCCAGGGCTGTGGCGCCTGCGTGGCCGCCTGTCCTAATAACGCTTGCGAGTTAAAGAACACCACCGCCGTCCAAATCGGGAGGATGATCGGGACCCTGACTCATTGAAGGAACCTGGAGGAGATAGAAAGCATGGAGATTGAAGGTACTTTTGCCAGAGAGGTGGAAGAGAGGAGTGGTCAGAGCCTACGACTCTGCTATCAGTGCTTAAAGTGCTCCGTCGGCTGTCCAACGGCGAGATACATGGATTATAACTTGAATACGCTTATTCGCCTGATCCAATATGGCCAGCGGGAGAGAGTCTTGAAGAGTCAGGCGGTTTGGCTCTGCGTCTCATGTTGGACGTGTGGAACCCGCTGCCCCAATGAAATCGATATGGGGGTGATCATGGACTCCCTCCGGGAGATGGCCCTTGAGGCTGGGGTCGTCGCCGACCGGAATATCGTCCTCCTCCATCAGGAATTTGTCGAATCGATTCGAAGGACAGGGCGGGTGCACGAGGCGACGATGCTCGCTGCCTATAAGCTCAAAAGCCGAGATTTCATGACTGACCTCGGTCCGGGCCTCAAACTCTTCCTCAAGGGGAAGATTCCTTTGCTCCCCTCCAGGGTGCAGGGAATTAGGGAGATCAGGGATATATATGAAAAAACCTATAAGCCATTGAAAATATAGACTTTAGGGCTGAAGGCAAAAGGCAAAAGGGGACAGGTGAAGGGTGGAAGGAACAAGGCACAAGGGGAAAGCCCAAAGCCAAAGAGAAAGCCACAGCCTAAAGAAGAACAAGTGCATGAGGAAGCCTTTAGCATTTCTCTTTTGACCTTGAACCTACAGTTCTTGCGGCAAGCCGAAACCCGATAACTGACCGCTGTAGTGAAGGAGGCTTATCTTGCAATTCTCATATTACCCAGGTTGTACAAGCCATTCGACGTCGGTTGAATACAGCATGTCCAGCGAAGCGGTTCTGAAGGCCCTTGGGGTGGAACTGCTGGAGATCGATGACTGGAATTGTTGTGGCGCTGCCGCTGCCCATAGCCTCAATCGGCTTCTCTCTCTGTGTCTTCCGGCACGAAACATTGCGAAGACTCAGGAGCGGAGGCTGCCGTTGGTCGTTCCCTGCGCGGGATGTTTCAACAATTTGAAGGGAGCCGAGGCCGTGCTCAAGAGAGGGGGAGAATTGGGCGGGCAGATCGAAGAGATCGTGGGATTTAAGTACCGTGATGATACAGAGATACTTGCACTCGTCGACGTCGTGGTGAACCGTATCGGGCTCGAGAAGATCAGAGAAAAGGTGACTCGGCCCCTGGCGGGGCTGAAAGTGGCGAGCTACTATGGCTGTGCCCTGGTCCGGAATCCGAGAATTACACAGCTCGATGATCCGGAGAACCCGATGTATATGGACCGCGTGATGGAGGTCTTGGGAGCCGTTCCAGTCGAGTGGTCCTACAAGACCGAGTGTTGTGGCGCCGATCTGGCGTTGACCCATGGAGACTTAGTTTGTGAAATGGTGAATCGGATCATTCAGATGGCCCGTGAAGCGGGCGCAGATTGCATTACCTGTTCTTGTGGTCTGTGTCAGGCAAACCTTGAAATGAGGCAGAAACTCGAGGGACAGGGACTTCCGGTCTTCTACTTCACGGAACTCATGGGTTTGGGTATGGGGTTGAAGGGGGAAGACACGTGGTGGAAGAAACATATGATCGATCCGACACCACTTCTTCGAAACCTGGAATTCATTTGACATCTTTTGGCGGTAACAACGGTTATGGTCAAGAAAGAGAAATCCATGAGAAAGCGCAGGCAAAAAGACGTCCTGGTGGTAGGTGGAGGTATTGCCGGGATGCAATCGGCGCTACTTCTGGCAGAAACGGGATATCAAATCGCGCTTCTGGATAAGGCTCCAGCGATCGGCGGTTACTTCCCGCTCCTCGATCGCACGTTTCCGACGAACTCCTGCGGCGTCTGCTTCATGACCCCAACCCCACCAGCCTTCTGCCCCATCTATGAAAGCCAACTCCATGAAAACATAGACCTCATGACCAACTGTGATCTCGAGAAGATCGATGGAGAGCCTGGAAGGTTTGAGGTGTCGATCACCCAGCGGCCACGTTTTGTGGATGGTTCAAAGTGCACTTTCTGCGATCGGTGTGCCGAGGTGTGTCCCGTGGAGGTCCCTTCAGAGTTCGGTGGGGGGCTCGAGTCGAGAAAAGCCATCTATCTTCCCGTGCCGCAGGCGGTTCCTCGAAACTATGTGATCGACCCCGAGACGTGTACCCGTTGCGGGGAGTGCGTGAAAGTGTGTGGACCTCAGGCCATCAATCTCGATGAGAAGTCTGCCAAGATGAAGCTGGGTGTTGCCGGTGTAGTCCTTGCGGTGGGTGTTGACCCATTTCGGGCTGAGTTGAAAGGAGAATATGGATTCGGTCGGTACGCCAATGTGTTGACGAGCATACAGTACGAGAGAATGCTCAGCTTTTCGAGTCCCACAAAAGGGACGCCCTCAAGAAGGTCCGATGGGAAGACTCCGAAAAAAATCGCCTTCATTCAATGCGTGGGATCGCGAGACGTCGCTTGTGGCCAGCCTCATTGTTCTTCCATCTGTTGCATGTACGCCACCAAACAGGCCATGATCTCGAGAGAGCGAGTCGAGGATTTGGGGGTGACGGTCTTTTACATGGATATTCGCCCTATGGGCAAGGACTACGAGCGCTATTACGAGATGGCCAGGGAGCAATACGGGGTTCGATATCTAAAGAGTGGTATTTCTTCCATTCGTGAGCTCCGGCAGAGTCAGAATCTTTTGATTACCTATGGGCTCGACGATGGGACGCTCACAGAGGAAGAGTTCGATATGGCCGTTCTTTCAGTCGGTTTCACCGCGCCGAGGTGGGCTCAGGAGATCGGAAAAGGGCTCGGGATCGCCTTGAACGATGGAGGATTCTGCGAGACCGATGAATTTGATCCCGGGACCACATCGAGACCAGGCATCTTCGCGGCGGGTGGTTTCAAATCGCCCAGGGACATCCCCGAGACTGTCGTCGAGGCCTCGAGTGCGGCGGCAGGCGTGGCCCAACTTCTAGTTAGCCTAAAGCGGGAAAGGCAGTCGGAATCATTGTTGCCATTACCGGGGGATTTTGAGCGGGCCATTCCGAGGGTTGGTGTGTTTATCTGTAATGTTCAAGGAAAGCTTTCGGAGATACTTTCCCTGGGTGGAATCATTGAGGCCATTCGGGCCGAAAGGGATGTGGTCCAGGTGGAGGAAATCCCCTTTTCCTCTCTTGAGGAGGGGTGGCATGAGATCCGGAAGCAGATCGGCCAAAAAGAGATCAACCGGGTTGTGATTGCGGGAAGCACCCTCTTGGAGTTTAGGAAGGGCATAGAGAGAATGGCCCGAGAGGCCGGGTTCAGTCCCCAGGTCTTTGAGTATGCAAACATCGCGGAACAGTGCGCTTATGTTCATTCGAATGACCCGGTTCTGGCAACGGAAAAGGCCAAAGTCCTGATCAGGAGCGCTGTTGCAAGAGCTCGCTGGTTGAGACCGTTGAAAGGGTCGGAGAAGGAAATTAACGGGAAGGCCCTGGTGGTCGGCGGGGGAATCAGCGGACTTTCGGCGTCGTTGAGTCTCGCTGAACAGGGAATCGAGGTGACAGTCATCGAAAAAGAGGATGATTTGGGCGGAAACGCCAGACACACTTTCTGCACACTCAGAGGTTCAGATCCCCAGTCCTTTCTGAAAGACCTGATCTCGAAGGTTGAGGCTCACCCCCAGATCGATGTGTATAAGAAAGCAGAGATTTTATCCCTCTCCGGTCACTGGGGAGACTTCCGCTCCACGGTCTCTGTAGATGGAGCGGAGCGGGAATTGACTCATGGATCGATCATTCTGGCCACGGGAGGCCATGAAACACCACCTCAGGAGTATCTCCACGGTAAAGATCCCAGGGTAGTGACCCAAAGAGAACTGGAGCGGATGGTCCACGATAAGGACAAAGGCGTGAGTGGACTCAAATCCGTTGTCATGATCCAATGTGTCGGATCTCGGGATGAAAAACATCCGTACTGTAGCCGGGTTTGTTGTGGTCACGCTGTCAAAAACGCCCTGAAATTGAAAACGCTGAACCCAGAGGTGGCAGTCATCGTGCTCCACCGTGATATTCGCACCTATGGTTTCTATGAGACGTTTTATCAGGAGGCGAGGAATCAGGGTGTTATCTTTGTCCGTTACGAGCCTGAAAATAAGCCACATGTCGTTTCCAAGAATGGCATCTTAAGCGTGAGTTTCACGGATCCGGTTGTCGGAGAGGAGGCTGATCTGGCCGTTGACCTTCTCGTGTTAAGTGCGGGGATAGAGGCGAACGACAATCGAAAACTCGCAGAGATAGTTGGGGCGGATGTCAACAGCGACGGATTCTTCCAAGAGGCCAATCCCAAAAGTGCACCGCTCGATTCCGTAGACCGGGGAAAGTTCTTCTGTGGTCTTTGTCATTCTCCCAATTATATCGAGGACTCGATTTCTCAGGCTCATGGAGCCGCTATTCGAGCCGCGGTGCTTCTCGGAAAGGAACGGGTCGCATTCAAACCTCACCTGGCCTATGTGATTGAAAGACTCTGCTGTGGGTGTGGCCTTTGTGTGACGACCTGCCCATACGAGGCCCGGGTCCTCAATGAGGAAACCTGGAAGGCCATGGTCCTTGAGGATTTGTGCCAGGGCTGTGGAAACTGTGTTATGGCCTGTCGGAACGGCGCCTGTCAGCAATTGAATTACGAAAAGGCAACTGTTCTCGCTACACTGGATGCGGCAATCGACTAGCCGAGCGTCGCTCCGCAATTGGACCACTGGAATACTGAAACACTGGAATGGTGGAATGACGGATCATAGGTGTGTTATGACGGCGATAAACGTTGGAGGAGCGTCCCGCCCCGCGGGACTTGAGGGTGGAGGCTAAATCGTCTTTGCCTGATGCCTTGAGTGGAACGCTCCTGAAGCGAAGCGCTCTCAAAGCGATCCTTTTGGAGGCTGTTTTATGGGTGAATTCGAACCGAGAATCGTGGCTTTTTTGTGCCATTGGTGCACTTACACAGGGGCGGATCTAGCCGGAACAACGCGACAGCAGTATCCTCCCAACATCCGGATCATTCATCTCATGTGTTCCGGAGCGGTGGATACCATCTATGTGTTCAAGGCGTTGATTGATGGAGCTGATGGGGTATTGATCGGCGGCTGCCATCCCGGCGATTGCCATTACCAGACAGGAAATTACAAGGCTCGGAGAAGAGTGGCGATCATCAAGAGTATTCTCTCCCAGCTCGGATACGATTCGGAACGCGTATGGCTTCGATGGATCAGTGCGAGTGAGGGGAAGCTCTTTGCCGATACGGTCACCCAGATGGTCGAGGAACTGAAAGCGAAGGGTCCGAATCCGATCAAGACGATGTGGACCGTCTGAAATGAGGAGAATCCATGAAGGCTCTAATTCTACGTGTAGAAAACGGTGATCCCTTGGAGACGCTGAGAGGACTCTTGAGACGTTTTCTCGAGAGCAAAATGCTTGATGCGCTCCTCGTCCCCAAGGCTCATCCAACGGGAAGCGGTTTTGTTCAAACGCTTATCCGGGATCCTGATATGCTGGCAGACGCTCATCCTTTGGCGCCGACCATGCCGGTTCAATCAGCGCGAATTGCCTCAAACATCACGGTGGTTGACCCAGGCGGTCGGGTTGGGGCCGTCATCAAATCCTGTGAGCTTCGGGCTGTGGTCGAGCTGGTCAAGTTTCTTCAGGTAAAGATGGAGAATCTTGTCACGATTGGGGTTGACTGTTTGGGAACTTATGAAGTGAAAGACTTCGCTCGGGTAGCCGAAGAGCGGGGAGATGGGGGTTTTCTGACCGAGGGGCTGCTCAAGGGAGCCCAGAAGGGTCAAGTCGGATCTCAAGAGGGCATTGATCTGCGCCTTGCCTGCCGTATCTGTGAGTATCCGGTTCCGCTCAATGCCGATATCACCATCGGGCTCTTTGGGCATGATCCTCGGCAGGAGATTGAGGTGATCGTTGCCGACAGGATGGAATCCGATTTTGAACAGCGTGGAGGCCTCGAACTCTCACCGGCACAATCTGGGCAGAGACAAGAGGTCGTCTCTCGGTTGGTCGACGAGCGGATGAAAGAAAGAGACAGAGTTTTTGAGGAATTCAGGGAGAAGGTGACGGATCTGCAAGCGCTGGCGAATGCTCTTTCCACCTGCATCCGGTGTCATAACTGTATGGTGGCGTGTCCCATCTGCTACTGTAAAGAATGCGTATTTCGGACGCCCACTTTTGAGCATCAATCCGACCAGTTTCTGCGGTGGGCTGACCGAAAGGGTGGCATCCAGATGCCCACGGACACGCTGATTTTCCACCTAACCCGGATGGCCCATATGGCCACATCCTGTATTGGCTGTGGCCTCTGTGATAGCGCGTGTCCAAACGGTCTACCCGTGACGACCCTCTTTAGAACCGTCGGTCATGGGGTGCAGGCGCTGTTTGACTATGTGCCCGGGCGTGACGTAGAGGAAACGCCGCCAGTCGCAACTTTCAGAGAGGACGAGCTTCAAGTAGAAACGGGTGCTAAGGATTAAGCATGTGTTTATCAAGGAGACACGGAGGATTTTGTGTTTGATGCTTGAGGACCGCTCCGCTTTCGCCTCGCTCGAGGTCTGAGGCGACGATGCTTCTGCCTCTGCCCTCAAGGCCTGCAAGGCCGGTCCTCAAGCCTGAGCCCGAAGGAGGTGATCTTCTCCGTGCCTCCGTGGTGAATACGAGTCCGGGAGGAAATCCATGGGAGCGGAAAAGAAAAAGAAGGAAACACCAAATCAATCCGAGCTGATTCCGATCTTTGTTCTGGGAAAGAAGTATGACGTGCCGCCATCCTTAACCATCCAGAAAGCGATGGAGTATGCGGGCTACCAGTGGATTCGGGGTTGTGGGTGCCGGGGGGGAATCTGTGGTGCCTGCGGTACGGTCTATCGGTTCCCAAATAGCTACAAGATCGAGGTCGGTTTGGCCTGCCAGACAGTGGTTCAGCCCAACATGTACATCACCCAGATCCCCTTTTTCCCGGCTGTAAAAAAGACATATGACCTCGAGAAGCTCACGGCGAGCTTAGATACGCTCGTCAAACTCTATCCTGAGACCCTGCGCTGCCTCCAGTGCAATGTGTGCACCAAATCGTGTCCCATGGATATTGAAGTCATGGATTACATGGCTGCCGCCATGCGGGGCGACATCGAGAGGGTCGCGGCGCTCTCTTTTGATTGTGTCATGTGTGGCCTCTGCACTTCTCGCTGTCCGGCGGAGATCTGTCAATACAATATGGCCGTTCTAGCCAGGCGGCTTTATGGGAAGTACATCGCCCCCAAAGCAGAACATCTTAGCGAGATGGTCACACAGATAGCGGAGGGCCGCCATGACAAGATGATGAAGGCCATCACGGAGGCGAGTGTGGACGAATTGAGAAAGCTGTACACGCAGCGTGAGATAGAGCCTGAGGAAGGCGACGAAATGTGGACTCCCAAAGATACTTCGTCCATTTGATTCTCACTCCCCGCTTCGCTCGGGACGTAGAGCGCACAGAGCTCCGCGGGGCGGGATTGATTTGCCGGGAGAGGGACGGCGAATCAAAAGGATCCGTCCACCAGGAGCGGGCAGAATATTTCATTCGTACGAGCCATGAACTCACCGAATCAATGAAATGCGAGAGACAAAGTCCTGCTGGTAATCGGTCAGGGCGGAGGTTTTACGATGCCATACACAGAAGACCTGAAAGAGCTGATCAAACGGGTCGAGGCGACTCGTACGGCTCGGGTCGAGCGGAAGCAGCGGGGCGATGAGTATCCAATGCTTTCATTGCAAGAGCGGGAGCAGCGCCTCGAGAAGTACCACCCGGATTTTGTTGAGGGCGCCCGGACAGAGATTCGTGTCGGTCCGAACAAGGGTTACGCGATCTCTCCGGAGATTGTCGACCTCCTGGAGGCCAAAAGCCGGGTTGATCCCGACAAGGTCGACCTGACACGGATAGACTACGAGACGGATGTTCTGATCTTGGGGGGAGGTGGCGGGGGGACCTCGGCTGCCGTACTGGCTCAAGAGAACGGGGCAAAGGTGATTCTTGCCACCAAGTTAAGACACGGCGATGCGAATACCATGATGGCCGAGGGCGGAATCCAGGCAGCGTCCAAAGGAAGTAAGGATTCTCCCTATTTGCACTATCTCGATGTCGTTGGAGGTGGTCATTTCAAAAACGTGCCGGCCTTGGCGATGACCCTTGTCATGGAGGCTCCCAAAGTATTGAGCTGGCTGGAGGATCTGGGATGCATGTTCACAAAGTCCGAAGACGGGCGTCTGAAAAGTCTGCACGGAGGGGGGACCTGTCGCAAGCGGATGCATTATGCCGCCGACATAACAGGAGCAGAAATCATGCGGACCCTCAGGGACGAGGCTCGAAATCGAGCCGAAGCCATCACTGTGTTAGAGTTCGTTCCCGCTGTGGAGTTGATTCTCAATGAACATGGCCATTGTGCCGGTGCGATTCTGTATAATCTGGAAACAGAGGAATATCTCATCGTAAAGGCCAAGGCCGTCATCATGGCGACGGGTGGTTCAGGGAGGCTTCATATTCAGGGATTCATGACAACCAACCATTATGGAGCCACCGGAGACGGGTTGGTCCTTGGCTATCGAGCAGGCGTCAAGCTGAGTTTTCTACACACCGTGCAATACCATCCAACGGGTGCAGTTTTTCCGGAACAAGCGGAAGGGATACTGATCACCGAGAAGTTCCGTGGAGCGGGAGCAAACATCCTGAACATCGATGGAGAGCAGTTTGTCAATGAGAGAGAACCCCGCGACGTAGAATCCGCCTCCATCATCCGAGAGTGCAGGGAAGTGGGCAAGGGGGTGCCCACCCCAACGGGCAAGATGGGTGTGTGGCTCGATTCGCCGATGATCGAGAGTCTTAAGGGGGATGGCACAGTTGAGAAGGAGTTTCCTGGCAAACATATTCTCTTCAGACGTTATGGCATTGACATTTCAAAGGAGCCGATGCTGGTATATCCAACCCTACACTACCAGAACGGTGGACTGGAATTCACGGCTGATTGCGAAACCGTAATTCCTGGGCTCTATGTTGCCGGGGAGGTGGGCGGAGGCATCCACGGAGAAAATCGACTCATGGGTAATTCGTTGCTCGATATCACCGTTTTTGGGCGAATTGCCGGGAAGAATGCGGCCCTTTATGCCAAGAATCAGGCGCGGGATGGCAAGCTGAACCTTGACCACGTGAGACGATATCACAAAGAGCTCGAAGCCTCGGGTATAGAGACGAATCGGATTTCCCCCATGCTTCTCCCGGATTATTCCAACCCTGATGTGAGGACGAGACAGCTTACCGCACAATATCAGGGAACGCTCCGTTGAAAAATTACCTTTTCCTGAATCGTGGGGCAGGGGATCCTTTCCTTGCCCCATTTTTTTATTTGTGGGATAAATTATAGGAAGGGTGCTGGCCAAACCTTTGGTCCATCGCGGAAGGATATTTTGCTGATGAATCGTGGCGGAGCGCTTCTGTCTATCGCAGAGCACCCGAGGGTTTCCTATGACCTTTGTCCTTTCCGAGGTGACTCTGAGAGCTCGAGCGGCCCCTGTGAGACGGGGGGCGAGGGCGTGAGATAAGCAGTAATGTCTTTTCCTCTGATTTCGTTTTTCTTCTTCCAATCGGATAAGTCTCTCTCAAGGGGGCAGCGAGCGTTTCCCGCGGAGTGAGGAGATCGAGTCGATGAAAGTTCATGAGTACCAGGCGAAGGCGATTCTCAAGGATTTCGGAATAGCAGTGCCAGATGGAGGCATGGCGGAGACTCCCGAGAAGGCCCGGCAGATCGCTGCGTCTCTCGCCGGGGACAGGATTGTGATAAAGGCGCAAATACATGCAGGAGGGCGCGGTAAGGGCGGGGGTGTTCGGATTGTGAGTAACCCGGGAGAGGCTGAAAAAGCGGCCGATGAAATTTTGGGCATGCGACTGGTGACGGTGCAGACGGGTCCCGGTGGGAGAGTCGTGCAGAAAGTCCTCGTGGAAAAAGGCGTGAAGATTCAATCTGAAATCTATCTCGGTGTGACGATTGACCGGTCGAGGCGATGCATCGTGGTGATGGGTTCTGAGGCGGGCGGTGTTGAAATTGAAAAGGTTGCCCGTGAATCACCGGAAAAAATCCTGAGAGAGCATGTCGACCCAGGGTTGGGCTTCAGGCCATTTCAGGCATCTCGTCTCGTATTCGGTCTAAATCTCCCCCATGAGCTGGTCAGAAAAGGAGCGGAGGTGATTTCGGCCCTCTATCAATTGTTTGTTCAGACGGATGCTTCCCTTGTTGAAATCAATCCGCTTGTCATGACAGGCCAGGGGGAATTAGTCGCCCTTGATGCAAAAATTAACTTTGACGATAATGGCCTTTTCCGGCATCGGGAGTTCGCTAATTTGAGGGATGTCAACGAAGAGGAGCCCTTGGAAGTTGAAGCATCTCAACACAATCTGAACTATATCAAACTGGATGGAAATGTTGGGTGCATGGTCAACGGAGCTGGCCTGGCGATGGCAACGATGGATATGATCAAACTATTTGGGGGTGAGCCTGCGAATTTCTTGGATGTCGGTGGGGGTGCCACTGCGGATATGGTTAAACATGGTCTTCGGATCATCAGGTCAGATCCAAATGTAGAGGCCATTCTCGTAAACATATTTGGCGGAATCCTGAGATGCGACACCCTGGCCAGGGGCGTTGTTGAAGCGGCAAAGGAGGTTGCCATCGATCTTCCCTTGGTGATCCGGCTGGAGGGGACCAATGTGGAGGAAGGACGGAGAATTCTTCAGGAGTCAGGACTTGATCTGATTACGGGTTTAGATATGAACGACGCCGCCCAGAAGGTGCTTTCAGTTTTGAAAACCAAATGAAAGCTCACACCGCCGAGGCACGGAGAGCACTGAGTATCTCTGGTTTTCCAATGCCGGGAGAGCGGCATTGGAAAAATCCAGTTCCTTGTGGAGGCTGAGGGGAGGTGCTTTGTCTGGCTGAGCATCTGTTGAAGAAATGATACTACCCCGAAGGGGCTGATGTTTTTGTTTGTCGGCATCTCCCGACAAACAAAAGAGATCTCTTGCTCTGTGCCCTCTGCGTCTCTGTGGTGTATTCTAGAGAGCATTTTGACTTCTCATGACGGAGTTGTATCGAAGGTCGAGTTTTGGGCTTCAGATTTAGGAACTGCTCGGAGGGGGAGAACTGACCAGTGAGTATTCTTATCGATAAAAATACACGCGTTATGGTCCAAGGTATCACGGGGAAAGAGGGGATGTTTCACACCCGTCAGATGGTGGAATATGGGACTCATGTTGTTGCAGGGGTGACACCTGGAAAAGGCGGACAGCAGATGGACCGCATCCCTGTCTTCAACACGGTTGCTCAGGCAGTGAAAGAGACGGGGCCGACCGTATCAGCAATTTTTGTCCCTCCGGCCTTTGCGGCTGATGCCATCCTGGAGTCTGGGGAAAGCGGGATACCGCTGATCGTCTGTTTCACAGAAGGGATTCCACCCCTTGATATGATCACTGTTCGAAAGGACCTGGACAGTAAGGGGATTAAACTGATCGGACCAAATACTCCGGGGATCATTTCACCAGGGAGATGTAAGGTTGGGCTCATGGCCGGCTACATACACAAAGAAGGAAACGTCGGCGTCATTTCTCGGAGTGGAACCCTGACATATGAAATTGTTTATCAGTTGACGAAGCGAGGCCTGGGACAGTCCACCTGTGTTGGTATTGGGGGGGATCCGATCATCGGGCTCATGTTTGCAGAACTCCTCGCAATGTTTGAGTCGGATGACGAGACGGATTCGGTCATTATGATTGGCGAGATCGGAGGGACGGCCGAAGAGGAGGCTGCTGAATTCATCAAAACCGAGATGCAGAAGCCCGTGGTGGCCTTTATTGCAGGGAGGACGGCTCCTCCTGACAGGCGTATGGGACACGCAGGAGCCATTATCAGTGGAGGGAAAGGGACGGCCGAAGAAAAGCTCCGGGCCCTTGCGGATGCAGGGATCAGGACTGTCGATAACCCCGCCGACGTCGGCCAGGTGATGGCATCGGTTTTGAATAGGTGATGCTTAGCCGGAGCTGGTTTTTTCACGAACCCTGGGGACTTGAAAAGTAGGTTTCGAACAAGCCGCGTCCGTCGTTTATTGTCCGTGGTCCGTTGCTTGACGATTGAAACATGGACCTTCCAAAGTGCAAATGAGAAGGTTGATCACATCGCATTCAAAATACCATGATGTTGAATACATGATGACGACTGACAACGGACAACTGACAGCGGCACAAACAAGTTCTGAGCGGTGGTGCCCGACTCTCCCGGGTCTTTCTATCATTCTCAAGGAAGAGGTGCAGGGGTGGCGTTGTATTTGGTTACTGGAGGGGCTGGGTTTATTGGGTCTCATCTCGTTAGGGAATTAGCTGGAAGGGGTGAAGCCGTAAGGGTCCTCGACAATTTCTCGACAGGAAAGCGGCAGAATCTCAAAGATTGCCTCGATAAGATGGAACTGATCGAGGGGGATATCGAGGATTACGAGGTCTGCAAAAAGTCGGTTCGGGGAGTGGACTTCGTCCTGCATCAGGCCGCCTTATGCTCGGTCCCACGGTCTCTCCAGAATCCGATGGCAACGAACGCAGCCAATGTAACGGGTACCCTCAACATGCTCTGGGCATCCAGAGAGGCTCGTGTAAAAAGATTCGTATGCGCGGGATCTTCTTCTGTTTACGGTGAGTCAGAGGCTCTTCCGAAAGAGGAGACCATGCGTCCAGATCCCTGTTCGCCCTATGCGGTCTCGAAATTGGTGAAGGAACATTATTGCGGTGTATTCTACCGTCTCTATGGATTGGAAACGGTTGTACTTAGATACTTTAACGTCTACGGGAGCCATCAAGACCCGGATTCGCCGTATGCCGCGGTGATTCCGGCGTTTGTTACGGCCCTCATCAGAGGGAAGAGGGCAAGGATATATGGAGATGGGGAGCAGTCGAGGGACTTCACCTATGTCAGAGACTGCGTTCAGGCGAATCTCATGGCGTGTGAACGGGTCGAAAGCGCTGGGGAAGTTTTTAACATTGCGTCGGGAAAGAGAATTACAATTAACCACCTGTATGACAAAATCGCGGGCCTATTAGGAAAATCAGACCGTCCGAAATATGAGGCCCCGAGACCTGGTGATGTCCGTCATTCCCTGGGGGATATTAGCAAGGCCCAGAAGCTACTTGGGTACGAACCGATGTACACAATGGACCAGGGGCTTCGTGAGGCGATCCCGTGGTTTGAGCGAAACAGAAATTAATTCCATGTGAAAGGAGTGGAATCGATGGCGAGGAGCGATCTAGAGGATTTATTGAGAGATAAGGAGAAACGGTTGTTTGAATTGCGAGGTTATCTTTGACATCTCTGGGAAAGAGGAAAAAGTCCGTCAATTGGACAAGGAGATTGCCCGTCCGAATTTCTGGGACGACGGTGAATCGGCTCAGGCAACCCTCAAGCAACGGAATGCGGTCATCAAGACAATAGAGGACTGGCAGGGTCTCGCAAAGGAACTCGAGGAAATTCGAATCCTTTCGGAGCTGGCTGTTGAAGAAGGAGACGACGAGACGATGGAAGAGGCCGATTCGCGTCTGAAAGGTCTGGAGAAGAAACTTCACCGCTTTGAGTTTCAGCGCATGTTCGCATCGGAGGAGGATGAGCGGAATGCGATACTGGACATCAATGCCGGGGCTGGGGGCACGGAGGCCCAGGACTGGGCGGAGATGCTCCTGAGGATGTATTTGCGATGGGCTGAGAGGCGAGATTTCAAAGCGGATATTGTTGCTATTCTTCCGGGTGAAGAGGCCGGAATCAAAAATGTCACCCTTACCATCGAGGGCGATTACGCTCATGGATTTCTCAAGGCAGAAACTGGGATTCACCGTCTCGTCAGGATCTCTCCGTTTGATACGGGAAGAAGACGACATACCTCGTTCGCATCTGTTTTTGTCTACCCGGAAGCCTCGGAAGATATTGTGATTGACATCGATGAGAAGGATTTAAGGATTGATACTTTTCGGTCCAGTGGTGCGGGAGGGCAGCATGTGAACAAAACCGACTCGGCCGTGCGGATAACCCACATCCCGACCGGAACTGTCGCTCAGTGTCAGAACGAGAGGTCTCAACATAAAAACAGGGCCACCGCGATGAAGATCCTTCGGGCGAGGCTCTATGAACAGGAACTTCAGAAAAAGGCGCAAAAGCTGGAGGAGCTCCACAGCAACAAGAAGGATATTGCCTGGGGCAGTCAGATTCGGTCTTATATCCTCCACCCTTACCGGATGGTTAAGGACCATCGGACGCAATTGACAATCGGGGATGCAGACCGAGTTCTCGATGGAGACTTAGACGAGATGATTGAAGCCTATCTCATGACGCAGTTGTCTCACCGGAAAGGAGAAAAAGCTTGACTTTTGATGGAATAGAACCTAAAATTTTTTTAGCTATTATCGTTACTTAAGTGGTCATGGTTGAGAGTGAATTTGAAAGATTGGAAAAAACGGTCAGCATCCTGGTTGAGCGTTTTTCCAAGTTAAAAGAGGAGAGAAATGACCTTGTCGTCAAGCTCGAAGACCGTGAGAGGATGGTCGTTGACCTGAAGAGGGAGGTCGAGAAGCTCAGTAGCCAGAAAGATCAGGCGAGGCAAAAACTCGACGGCCTTATTGTTCAACTCGATAAGCTCAGCTTTTAGTTGTGGAGCACCTCGTTGGCCAGATTAGTGGAAGTCACAATTTGTGATGCGCAATATACAATAAAGACCGATGCCGATGAGGCTTACATCAAAACCATTGCAAAATATCTGAATGACAAAATTGAAGAGGTTCAGAAGAAAACAAAGAGTGTCTCAACTCTCAACGTGGTTATCCTCTCCGCGCTGAATATCGCTGATGATTTCTTTCGTGAAAAAGGCAAGGAGGGGAAGTACCTTAAGGACATCGAAGATCGATCAAAAAACCTGATCGAAATGATCGAAAAACAGATCTAGTCCCTATTCTTCAGTCACAGGGAGGACTGAGAGAGCCACAAAAAACAGTTGCGATTCAAAATGAAGCAGTTGTTTGGGTGGTTAAGAGTTAAGACCAGGCAGTATGTTTGATGCTGGGGATATAGAGAAAGGGGTCGGGCCGATGCCAGGCCAATCCATGAACATTGGTCAATCCGTGAGAAGGGTATTCGAGTTTAGGACTCGTACCCTAAATGGTTGCAGGTGTTAACAGCGATGAATCAGAGGAACACATCGTGAATTGCTTTGTGGATGACCCCTCGTAGAATAGATTCGTCCAATCCAGCGTTCCTTTATCCAGTACCTAGCTGTCTTACCTCGAACACCACCCCCAATCAGACTTTGTAGCTTCAGACCTCTCCTGTCAAAAGGAGGTGTGGTTTCCATTGACTGCCCCAATTTACCTGATCCTGCTACTCGTCTCTGGTGGGTTGCTGATAGGCCTCCTTGCTGGTTTTCTGATCCGGAAGAGAATCTCCGAAGCACGCGTCGGCTCCGCGGAGGAACAGGCTGGTAAGATCGTGGAGGAGGCCACGAAGCAATCCGAAATGATGAAGAAGGAAGCCTTGCTGCAGGCAAAAGACAAAGTCTACCAGGCAAAAGCCGAGTTCGAGAGGGAGACTCAAGAGAAGCGCCAGGAACTCCAGGCTTTGGAAAAAAGGTTTCTTCAGAAGGAGTCCAATCTTGAAAAGAAGGTTGAACTTCTCGATTTCAAGGAAGTTGAGATTTCCAAACGGGAGAAAGGCCTCTCACAACAGGAGAAGCTCGTCGCTGAACAAGAGAAGAGATACCGGGATCTTCTCGAAAAGCAGAGAGCCCAGCTTGAGAGTATCGCCCAGATGTCTGCCGAGGAGGCGAAAAAGCTTCTCATGGAGTCGATGGAGAGCGAGGCAAAGCATGAAGCGGCCAAGGAGATAAAGAGAATTGAAGAAGAAACCAGAGAAACTGCGGACAAGAAGGCTAAGGAGATTATCGGCATCGCCATTCAGCGCTATTCTGGTGATTACGTCACGGAGAAGACTGTTTCTGTTGTTAATCTGCCCAATGACGAAATGAAGGGGAGAATCATCGGTCGAGAGGGGAGAAACATCAGGGCGTTAGAAGCCATGACAGGGGTGGACTTAATCATCGATGATACACCAGAGGCGGTGATTCTGTCCGGTTTCAACCCAATTCGAAGGGAAGTCGCAAGGATTGCCCTCGAAAGGCTCATCAGTGACGGGAGGATTCATCCCGCCCGCATTGAAGAAATCGTTCAAAAGGTCGAACAGGAATTAGAGGCCTCGATTCGAGAAGCAGGTGAACAGGCCACCTTTGACGTTGGGGTACATGGCATTCACCCCGAACTCCTCAAGTTGATCGGTCGCCTCAAGTATCGCACCAGTTATGCTCAGAACGTCTATCAACACTCCCTTGAGGTGGCGTTTCTGTGTGGAATAATGGCTTCAGAACTTAGCCTCCCCGCGAAACAGGCAAAGAGGGCCGGGCTTCTGCATGATATTGGCAAAGCCCTCGATCACGAGGTGGAGGGTTCCCATTCAGAGATCGGAGCGGAAGTGGCCAAGAAGTATGGCGAGTCGAGTGCGATCGTCCATTCCATCGCTGCCCATCATGACGAAGAGCGGCCAGAGGGTCTCCTGGACATCTTGGTCCAGGCTGCCGATGCCTTGTCTGGAGCAAGACCCGGTGCTCGCCGAGAAATGCTTGAGACCTACGTAAAGCGTCTCGATGACCTGGAAAAAATTGCAAAATCCTTTCCGGGAGTTGACAAATGCTACGCTATACAGGCAGGTCGGGAGATCCGGGTAATTGTGCAGAATGAGCGGGTATCGGACGAGGATGCGGTTGTCCTCAGCCGGGACATCGCAAAGACGATAGAAAAAGATCTCACTTACCCGGGTCAGATCAGAGTCACCGTTATTCGGGAAACGAGGTCCGTGGATTATGCGAAGTGATTCCTCACGGATTCAAGGTCGTTAATCCCACAAAAAAACGGCATCGGGAAGAGTTATTTTCGCTATTCAGGAGTTTTTCTACTGCTGCCAGTTCTCCTTGTTCAGGCGTCCGTTGCCACAACGGACCACGGACAATGGTAGGATGGAGTTCTCCTTTCAGGTCCTTAGAGATTTTCCCCAAAAGTGCTGAGCCCATCGAATATCAACGATCCCTGATGAGCGACAGCGGTGAATCCCATGGAAAATGTGCTCGATATCTTTTTGGAGAGAGGCTTTGTTGAGGGGGTCACTGACGAGCAAGCCCTGAGGAGGGCACTGAGAAAGCCAGTGACCTGCTATATAGGCTTCGATCCTACGGCTGGAAGTCTCCATGTGGGAAATCTTGTCCAGATCATGTTACTCGTCCACATGCAGCAGAACGGCCATCGGCCTATCGCGCTGATGGGAGGCGGGACCGGTCTCGTGGGAGATCCGAGTGGCAGGACAGATGCGCGGCAAATCCTATCCACGGAAACAATCAACAAAAATGCCAAATCCATCAAGGCCCAATTGTCCCAGTACCTGGACTTCACCAAGGATCGGGCCCTGCTCCTCAACAATGCATCCTGGCTTACGAAGTTGAACTACATCGAGTTCCTTCGAGATTTTGGGGTCCACTTTAGTGTCAATCGGATGTTGAGTTATGAATCGATCAAGACGGGACTCGAAAGAGGGCTTTCCTTCCTTGAGTTCAACTATCAGTGCCTGCAGGCTTACGATTTCTGGTATCAATTCAAGCACTATGGATGTACCCTCCAGATGGGTGGGAGTGATCAATGGGGCAACATCGTGGCCGGGATCGATCTCATTCGAAGACTCGAGGGGAAACAGACCTACGGGCTGACCTCACCCCTCATAGAGACGGCCGATGGCAAAAAGATGGGAAAAACAGAGCAGGGGACGATCTGGCTGGATGCGAAGAGAACAAGCCCCTATGCTTACTATCAGTACTGGGTGAATGTTGACGATCGGGATGTTGAGCGGTTTCTCGGACTCTTTACCTTCCTTCCCATGGAGGAAATCCGTGGCCTGGGGAAGTCAAAAGAGGCACAGCTCAACAGTGCCAAAGCGATATTGGCATGTGAGGCGACGAAAATAGCCCATGGCATGGATAACGCCATTACCGCGTGGAAATCCTCAAGTGCAGCCTTTGGAAAAAGGCTTCTGGATTCTTCAATTCTCCCATCGAGTGAACTCCATGAGATTGACAAAGCCCATTCTGGCGCCGTTTTCGACGTGAAGGCCGCGGAGGCCTCTATCCCGACCACGATCATCAAGAGAAAGTCCCTCGATCGGGGAATCCCCGCTTTTGAGCTGTTTCAAATGGTTGGACTCTCGCAATCCAGCAGCGAGGCACGAAGACTGATTGCACAGGGCGGAGGCTATGTGAACGGTGAGAGGATCAAGGATTTCAGCCAAAATATCACATCGGAGGCGCTGGTGCAGGGGGTTTTGATTCTGAAGGCAGGCAAAAAGAGGTTTCATCGGGTATTGGTCGAGAAGTGAAAAGGGGACATTTCTGGAGTTTCCTGACTTTCACGTGATGAGCACTCAGAACACCTTTGAATACCTGATTTATTTCTATTTTGCCTCGTAAACCCCCTTGTCCCCTCCGCTCCGACGCTCCCGAACTGACCCTCTTTAGGTTCGCACACCCTTCTGTGGGAGAACAAACGGAAAAAGGGAAAGGAGCAAGGAGAGTCCGAAGAGACCTTCGCCCTCTCGCCTTTATCCTTGAACCTTTATCTTCTGAACTCTATTGGTGCCCCCTCTCACGCGGGTCGGTCACGGACCACGGAGTTCACGAAAAAGTCAGGAACCTTCAAGGACATTTTTCTTGACAGGTATTGACGAGAGGGATATAGTTTAAGTTTGCCGGTCTTTGGAAAGACCTTGACAAGATAAAAAGTTCTACTATAATTATACTGAAGTATTTTCGCTCTTTGAAAACCGAATAGGGAGTCAGCAAGCTTTGGGCCCTTAAAATCTGTGCAGTTTAACTGGAGAGTTTGATCCTGGCTCAGAACGAACGCTGGCGGTGTGCCTAACACATGCAAGTCGAACGAGAAATTTCGCTTCGGCGGAAGAGTAAAGTGGCGCACGGGTGAGTAACGCGTGGGTAATTTGCCCTTGAGACCGGGATAACCTTGCGAAAGCGGGGCTAATACCGGATAAGACCACGACTCGTCCGCGGGAAGTGGTAAAAGATGGCCTCTACGTGTACGCTATTACTCAAGGATAAGCCCGCGTACCATTAGCTTGTTGGTAAGGTAATGGCTTACCAAGGCAACGATGGTTAGCTGGTCTGAGAGGATGATCAGCCACACTGGAACT
>CAYFYO010000036.1:0-35506 GCA_964347335.1 uncultured Thermodesulfobacteriota bacterium | reverse complement strand
CTTGCGTAACTGCCCTGGGAGTCCGTTTCGCGGTGGGTTTGTTTCAAACGGGAAAGGGAACCCCAAGCTCTTCACCCAAACGACGAAGTCGCTCGACGTCTTCTTTCCTGACTGGACATCCCTCCTTTGTTCGGAGCCTCTTCGTTCTCCATTCGGGTTCGCCCGGTATGAGAATCTCATCCACTCCAGGTGCCCTCGGTTGTTTTTTCAGATCTGCGAGGAGTTCATCCATCCGTTCTTTGAAGACCTCAGCCGGACAGAAGGCCTCGATATCAATTGCCTGAACATAATGGCCCATGAAGGCCTTGTGTTCCCAGTCATCGAATTTGCGAACGATATGGGCCCCATAAGGCATCCCTGTGAAGCGACTCGAGAGGATCTCGATCATGAGGCTGAGGGCATACCCTTTGGGCCCGCTCATCGGAACGACGGCATAGGCTTTGGCGGAATCGGTTACCGGTTTCCCCTCTGTGTCTACAGCCCAGTTGGCTGGAATCGATTTTCCAGCTTCGGCTGCCGCACGAATCTTGCCGAAGGCAACCTCGCTTGTGGCCATGTCCATACAAAACCAGGGGGAGTCCCCCGCAGGAATGCAGCAACAGATCGGATTGGTGCCGAGAAACTTCTCCCTCCCGCCAAAGGGAATCACATCGCACTCTCCATCAGACATGACCAGACCAACGCAGTCTTGTTGTGCACAATACTCTGCGTAGTAAGCGGCAGCTCCGAAATGATTGGAATTCTTCACCGATACAACGCCGATGCCAACGTCCTTAGCCAGTTTCACGGCCCTTCGAGCGGCTTCAAGTGTTGAAAGCTGGCCTAGGCCGAAATCAGCATCCAGAACGCCGATGGCTGGGCTCTTTTTCTCGAAATGGAATCCTGGGGTTGGATTAATCAGCCCCTTCCTTAATCGGCGTACATAAAGGTCCGCGAGGTAAATGCCGTGGGTGTCTATTCCTCTCAGGTTGGCCTCCACCAAAATCTCAGCAACCTTTTTGGCATCCGGCCTCGAAACCCCAGATCTTTGAAATACTTCCTCGCCAAATCTCCGTAGATCTTCTGCTGGAATAAGGTGAGACGTTTTCATGGCTTTCCCTCGCTTCGATATCGACAGTTGTCGTCCACAGCCCCGAAGATCCCATGCCCTTCTTTTCCAGAAAAGTGACCACGGGAACAGGCATCATTAAAGGTGTAAGCCCGGCCGAGACGCACAGGGAGTCTTTTCGTCCGATCTCGTGTGGTGTCTCAGTGATAACTTCGATGATTTACCCGATCTCAGCGTGTTCTGAGAACCGGTGTCTTAAATCCGAAATTCGAATATCAAAATGCGAAACAAATCCGAATATCAAATGACCAAAATCAACTCTGCTGAGCTCGTCATAAGTCTAAACATGTTTAGAAAATTGGAGAATTTGAGTTTTGATATTTTTTGGATTCGAGATTCGTGCTTCGGATTTTAAATTCTGAAATCTCAATACATCCGATCGGTTTTGGTGAGGTTTTCATAAAGTAGTTTTGGGACGTGATACTAGATGGACGTCGTGGAGAAACCGCCATCCACGATGAGATTTGATCCGGTGATAAAGCTGCCCGCTTTTTGAGAAGCCAATAGCAGCGTCGCGCCGATCAGTTCTCCTGGCTCGCCAAATCGCTTCATGGGCGTATGGCCCATAATGGCCTTCACCCTCGACTCGTCTAGGACCCTTCGGTTCTGCTCGGCCGGGAAGAAACCGGGGCAGAGTGCGTTGACCCGAATGCCATAATCGGCCCACTCACGGGCGAGGTTCTGTGTCAAATTCCAGAGCGCGGCCTTGGAGAGACTGTATATGACAACACGACTCAATGGGCGGATAGCAGCCATTGAGGACATATTGATGATACAGCCTTTCTGTTCATGGTCAATCCAGTGTTTCCCAATGACCTGGCATGCCATATGGACCGCTTTGAGGTTGGTGTCCAGAATCGACTCGAACTCCTCATCGGTCGTTTCAAGGTAGGGGATCGGAGGGTTTACGGCAGCCCCATTGATCCATATGTCGATGTGGCCAAACCAGCTGATCACGGAAGGAATGATTTTCTCTAATTGGTCTCTTTTCGTCACGTCGGCCTTGAAAAACCGGGTCTCATCGTGAGGGCTTTCCCATTCCTTGAAATGAGTCTGAGCCTTGTCTTGATGCCTCCCAACGAGAACCACCCGACTGCCAGCTTGCCATAGCCCCCACGCCATGGCCCCGCAGAGTACGCCGGTGCCTCCGATGACCACGGCGACGCTGCCCTCCAAGTCAAAAAGCTCCTTTAGGAATCCGGAAGATTCGCGTAAGCTCAATTTGACCTCCTGCTTGTGACCGGTTTCAATCCGTTCGAGCGAGGCCGGAAAGCCCGCGGTTGGCGCAACCGAAGCATATGGCTTCTCAGGCGACCACAAGACCTCGTGACGGATGCCCTTCATGTTAGCACGAAAGTATGGGGGCCACAACGGAGATCACCGGGTTCTCTTCCGAAGACCCTCCGGGAGGCGCAATGGAGATCTCCTGGCAGCAGATTTAGGGGCTCATCGAGGGTACCAGACCCCGCAGACTCTGGCGACAGTGCCTCGTTTTCGGTATCCAGGCAGACTTGCGGAAAATGATTGACACCGAAATCTACCTACACTAGAATAGGCTTGAAAAGCGCTGTCTCAGGCGAAAGGGGGTGAGCATCAGAGGGTAAAAGCAATCAAAGGGTCAGAACAACGAGAGGTGTTCTCACTTGAGACACGGCAATGGAAGGAGGGCAAGTGATGAGAAAAATCACGACAGTTGGCATTTGTGTGGCTGCCTTGCTCCTCGTATTTTCCTTGAATCCGGCAAGGGCAGCCGAAGTCACCCTAAGGTTTTCCGATTGGCATTTGACGGAAGATGTTTGGAATAAGTCGCTCAATGAAGCGATGGACATATTCCACAAGAAGCACCCGAATATCAAGGTGACGCTCGAGCCTGTCTCCTATAAGGAAAAAGAGACGAAATACACGGTCGAGTCTGAGGCGGGCCGGGCTCCGGATGTCTTCCATGTCCATGCCTTTTCTCTGCCGATGTTTTTCGGCAAGGGCTATGCGAGAGATTTGACACCATTCATTGAAAAAGAACCATCGGGGTTCCTGGATGCATGGTATGACCTCCCGATCAAGTTAATGAACCACAACGGCAAAATGCACGCCATGCCCGGCGACTATATGACCATGGTTCTTTTTTACAACACCGAGATGTTTAAGGCGGCCGGGCTGGATCCGAACAAGCCGCCCAAGACATGGGACGAGTTTCTTGAATATGCGAAGGCCCTCACCCGTGACACGGACGGAGACGGAAAAGTCGACCAGTGGGGATTCGGGACTGTCGGTGCAAAAAGTCCGGGTTTCCCGCTCAGATTTGGTCCCTTTATTTGGAGCTTTGGCGCGGATTATCTGACCCCTGACATGAAGCGGTCCGCCCTGAATACGCGCGAAGCCACGGAGGCTTTCACATTCTTTGTGGAGCTATACACTAAACATAAGGTTGTTCCGCCCGGATTGACAGCCATGAATCCTCAGGAAGTTCGAACACAACTCGCCCAGAAGAAGGTGGGCATGATCCTCGGTTCTGGATGGACGCCCCCTATTGTCAATAAGATCAATCCGGATCTCAACGCTTTCGAAGTTCTGAAATGCGCCCCCGCACCCATCAAGAGCAAACAGGGAACCGCTATCTGGCTGAGCTCATGGGTGATGAGCCCGAACACCAAACACCCGAATGAGGCCTGGGAACTCATGAAGTTTATCACCAGCAAAGAGATCGAGCTCAAATGGTTTGTGGACAACCGCGTCCTCTCGTCTCGGAAGGATGTGAGCGGTGTCGCTCCAGAGATCCTCAATGACAAGTTCGGCAGTGTCATCGCCTCCCAACTCCCCTATGGAATGGTGGAGCCTCAGATTAAACAGTGGCCCGAAATTATGGACACTTTCACCACCTCTCTCCAGGAGGCCATCGTTGGGATGAAGACGCCCGAGCTAGCCCTCGGCGAGGCTCACGAGAGAATCAACGCCATCTTGGCCAGATGACAAGTCGCTAGGTAAAGGGACGAAGTAAAGCACTGGGAAAGGGGAGCAATTTGCTCCCCTTTCCTGAAATGGGTTGTTTTTTGAACCATGGAATTCGGATAAAAGACCGCCACATGTGGGTGCTCTTTGTGGGGCCTGGGGTCTTGTTACTGATCCTGGTACTCGGTTTTCCCGCCATTACCAGCCTGTCTTACAGCATGAGACCTGAAGAGGCTGGCACTGTCTCTTACACGCTCTCCAATTATGCGGACCTACTGACAGACCCATTTTTCTCCAAGACCTTCTGGAACACAGCAATCTTTGTGTTTCTGAGTGTGGCGAGCCATATGCTGCTGGGTCTGGCCGTGGCCATGATCTTGAACAGCGCTTTGCCGGCCAAACCCCTGTTCCGTATCATCGCCTTACTTCCCTGGGTGGTCCCCGATGTGGTGGCAGGAATCATTTGGAAATGGATGTATGACCCTATCTATGGCGCGCTCAATGATTTTCTACTCAGAATTGGATTCATTAACTCGCCCGTGGAGTGGCTTTCAAATCCGACGTTGGCCTTATTGAGTGTCGTTCTCGTCAATCTGTGGCGAGGTTTCCCTTTTGTAATGTTGATTCTCCTCGCAGGCCTTCAGGCTATTCCCCAGTATCTGTACGAGGCCGCGGAAATTGACGGAGCTTCCAAGTGGCAACTCTTCTATCATATTACCCTTCCCGGACTGAGGAAGATGATTGTTGTTGCACTTGCATTGGATACGGTCTGGGAGGTTCGGCGTTTCGGTCTTATTCAGGCCATGACACAAGGGGGACCGGGGATTTTGACCGAGGTTCTGTCGACCTACACCTACAAACAGTACTTTCAATTCTTCCGCTTTGAATATGCCTCGGCGATCTCTGTGGTGATGACGATCGTTCTCTTGCTCGTGAGTCTCCCCTATGTACTTATGATAAGCCAGGAAGAGTGATTCTATGGAATTTACATCCTCACTCCGAAGGGGCATTTTCTCGAAAGCCATTGTGTGGGTTTTCCTGATGGTGGTCTGTCTTTACTGCCTATTTCCGTTCGCATGGATGCTCTCCACGTCCCTTAAAACCGAGGCCGAGGCTTTCCGTATTCCACCATCCTGGATACCCTCCGAACCGACGGTGGATAGCTATATCGGTATCTGGGTGAGAAAAAACTTCGGCACCTATTTCTTTAACAGCACCGTCATCTCGCTGGCCACTGCGCTGTTATCGACCTTTTTTGGAGCCCTGGCCGGTTATGGATTTTCGAGATTCCTTTTCAATGGCCGCCGCTTTCTCATCGGCTTCTTCCTGGCCACGCAAATGCTGCCTGGGGTCCTGCTGGTTGGGCCTTATTTCAGGATTCTCAGCAAGGTCGGACTCTACGACACCCGAACCGGCCTCGTCATCGCCTTTTTGACCATCTGCCTTCCCTTCTCAACATGGATGATGAAGGGTTTTATCGATAAGGTGCCCGACGAGCTAGACCAGGCCGCCATGGTCGACGGGTGCTCCAGGATGGGCATCTTTTTCAAGATTATTCTGCCAATCGTTTCCCCTGGGATGGTTGCAACGATTCTCTTCGCCTTTCTCCTGGCGTGGGGAGACCTCCTCTGGGCACTCTGTCTTACCAGTAGCGAGCCTATGATTACCGTAACTCTCGGCATTGCCCGGACGGTCGGAGAATTCCGTATTGTATGGCCCATGTTAATGGCCGGATCGCTCGTCGGAGGAATGCCAGCGATCATTCTTTACATTTTTCTACAGCGGCTCCTGGTGCAAGGCCTGACGGCAGGAGCCGTGAAGGAATGACACGTTTGTGGAAAACGTTGTGTTGCAGAAGTGAGAAGAATCCGGATGGTCGTTTGGAGAGGGAGGAGAACCAAATGATACTCGAAGGTCGCGTTGCCCTCGTCACAGGTGCGGGGAGAGGAATTGGGAGAGCCATTGCGATGGCGTTCGCGCGCGAAAAGGCAAATGTCGTTGTCAATGATATCTGTCCAAAAAATGAATTAGAAAAGGTGGCAAAGGAGGTCTCTGCCTTTAATGTGAAAAGTGTCGCCATACAGGCTGATGTGCGCCAATATGACCAGGTGACAGAGATGATCGGTCGAATCGAGAAGGATTTTAGAAAGCTCGATATTCTGGTCAACAACGCCGGCATCATTCGGAGGGGAACCATAGAGTCGATCACCGAAGAAGACTGGGATGAGGTTATCCGCGTCAATTTAAAAGGCACTTTTAACTGCTGCAAGGCCGTGGTCGAGATCATGAAACGCCAGAAAAGCGGGAAGATCGTTAATGTCTCATCGGTCGCAGGAAAGATGGGAGATATTACCTCTGCGCCCGGATATGGGCCTTCAAAGGCTGCTATCGACGCCTTGACCAAAACACTGGCCCGACAGTTAGCCCAGTACGGGATCAACGTGAATGGAGTCGCACCTCACGCGATTGAAACGGAGATGAGTGCTCAGTGGTCAGAGCAAAAAAGGCGGTCTATTATCGAAGCCATCCCGCTCAAGCGGCTCGGTAGGCCTGAAGATGTCGCCGAAGCCGTCCTCTTTTTAGCCTCAGATGGAGCCGATTTCATCACGGGAGAGATCCTCGATGTAAACGGTGGCTTTTTGATGGACTGAAGGGCAAATACGGTCACCTCAGCGAGCCCGGATGATGCATGAATCCTCAAGATTTGCGAATCATGCAGGCCAGAATCTTCCGTCAAAAATCACCTGACGCACCCCCATGAGTCCCTCAGCAAATTCCTGAATCGCATCGTGTATGGGCTTGCCCCAGCAGCTCCCGAGGGAGCCGATTGCGCAATTTCCGCGTTTTATTGTATAGATATCTTGAAGAGAGGGGACGGCAATGCGAGTGAAGTTGGCAAAAACGGCCGGTTTCTGCATGGGTGTCAGACGAGCCATGGACATCACCCTCAAGTCGATTGCCAGGCACGAGACGAGCCCTTCGACCTTTGGTCCGCTGATTCACAACCCCCAGGTTCTGGACTTGTTAAAAGAAAAAGGGGTGGAAATCTGCGAGGCCCCGACTTCAATGGAACCGAATCAACCCCTCATTATTCGCGCTCATGGAATCCCCCCCCAGACCCGGGCGGCTTTGAAGGACCAGGGGGTTCGGATAATCGATGCGACGTGTCCCAGGGTCCTCAACGTCCAGTCGATTATCAAAAGCCACACCAAGAAAGGTGGGTTCACGATCATCGTGGGAGACTTGAATCATCCTGAAGTGATCGGTTTAATGGGGTATGCCGGGAAGGAGGGGATGATTGTCAGCCGTCTTGAGGACGTGGAGAAGATTCCTCACGGGAAAAAGCTCTGTGTCGTCGCCCAAACCACGCAAAACAATGCCAGATACCAGCAGATCGCCCACCAGATTCACGAGAGATTTCCTGACGCCGAGATCTATCAGACGGTTTGCGACTCAACTCAGGATCGTCAAGACGAGACGGCTCGGATGGCCGCCTCAGTTGACGCGATGATTGTGGTTGGAGGGAAGAACAGTGCCAACACGGCTCGTCTGACCGAACAGGTCAGGGAACTGGGGAGACCGGTCTTCCAAGTGGAGACGGATGAAGAGATCGACCCCTCATGGTTCAGAAACTGTGAGGTTGTCGGAATCACCGCCGGGGCCTCAACACCGAACTGGATCATTCAGCGTGTCGTGAGAACGGTCGAAGACATCGTCCCTGCTGGAAGGGGAGCGACTGTTTTGTTCAGATTTCGCGCAGTCCTGAACTTTCTGGTCGAGAGTGATCTCTATGGCGCGTTTGCCGTCGGATGCCTTGCGTATGTGGCAACAAAGCTTCAAGAGCTCCCTTTCCGGCTCGCCTATCTCGTGATCCCGATGGCCTATGTGTATTCCATGCATATTTTGAATCGGTTCACAGACGCCGAGGCGGTGAGATTTAACGATCCCAGCCGAGCCGAATTCTACGAAAAGCACGGTCGGACCTTAAGGAGTGTCGGGATTGGCTCGATGCTGCTCGCCCTGGTTGTCTCTCTATCTCTCGGGCTTCCGATTTTCCTTTTTCTTCTGGCTGCATGTGTCGGGGGTGTAACTTACAGTCTGAGCTTCATCCCTTCTGGGAGGCTCAAGCGTGTGAAGTATCGGAAGCTCAAAGACATCCCTGGGTCTAAGACCCTTTTCATCGCTTTGGCCTGGGCAGGGGTGACGACGTTGACTGCCCCCCTGAGTACCTCCTTTGATTTGAACCCGAATCTATTTGCGACATTTGTCACCATTGCTGCTTTGGTCCTGATTCGATCCGCCACATTCGATCTAAGAGATATTCAGGGAGATCTCATTGTCGGAAAAGAGACAATTCCGATCGTCTTGGGGAAAAAGAACACCCAGAGACTTTTGATCCTGCTTGCCATGCTGACTGGTGTCGCCTTCATGGCGCTTCCTGTCCTGGGTATTTTGCCTTATCTCTCCTACGGACTCGTCCTTGGCATTCTTTACATCGGTTACTGCCTCTATCTGGTTTTTAGGCGGGAATTCATGAGGAGCGAACACCTGGAAATCCTGACAGACGGTGGGTTTATCCTTGTCGGTTTGATCGCCCTGATTTGGCAGGCTGCCGAGCTTCCCCTCTAAAATTCAGCCGTTTCATCTGCCGTTAAGCTTCGGTCTGGTAGCATGAGAAGGGCCGCCGCGGCAATCATCGGGAGTAGCGTGGCCCACCGGAGGGTGTTGGGTAGTCCGATGTACTCGGCAATGAGCCCCATCGGCGTCATCACGAGGCCTGCTACCCCCCAGCCAAATCCCATCAAGAGCGCGGAAACAATGCCGGATCGGTGGGGGATGGCCTCCTGCCCAATGGCGACGATGACCGAATAGGGGGACATGATCGCGGCAGACCCAAAGGCGATCAGAATCAGACCAAGGGTACCAGGGTTGATGAAATAGTACTGATAGAGGGGAAGCGCGAGGATCATGGAAATGAGCATCACCCTTTTTCTGCCCCAACGGTTCGAAGCCATGGCGCCGACCATGCTCCCTGTCGATCCGAGGAATGCGCAAGCCGATAGAAATAGCCCCACCCGTGGCAAGGAGATGCCTTGTCCGGTCAGGACAACGGGCATAAAGCTGGCGATGCCGAGACGGAGAACCGATGTCACCATGACGATTGTAAAAAGGAGCGACAGGGGTTTCATAAAGGTCTTCAAATCTCTCAGCAATCCCTCGTCCTTGTCTCTCTTTCTCGGGTGGTTGGCATAGGCGACAAGCCTGGAACAGAGGAGGACCGAGGCGATTCCAGGAATTCCAACGGCAAAGACACTGGCCAGACCGAAAGAAGAAGTCCACCAGGTGATGACCAGAGGTCCCACCGCAAACCCAAGAGTCCCTCCGAAGAGGAAAAGGGAAATCCCCAATGCTCTTTTCTGTCGCGCTTCATCCCCCACGACTGCCGTAGCCTGGGGATGAAAGGCAGAGATTCCCAGGCCAGCAAGGAAAAGGAGGATGACGAGTGATATGTAGTTCGGGGACCATCCGATCAGACTGATAAAGAGCGCGGAAAACAGAGGACCCCAAAAGATGAAGACTCTTCCCCGAAGTCTGTCAGAAAGGAGTCCAAAAAGCGGTTGCATGAGGGAATTGGCCATCGAGTAAGTCGAAACCAGGGAACCAGCCAGGGTGAGCGAGAGGGAGAGCTTGGCGATAATCAGGGGCAAAAGCGGTGCGAGAATGCTGCTGTAGAAGTCCATCATGAAGTGGACGAGCGTTAGGGAACCGACCTGTCCCTTTGGAAATCCCTCTCGTTGGTCACTGTATCTTGCCATGCTTCTCCCAGCCATTTTGAGACACTTATATTACGAGGCATTTGCTTGTTTTTCTATCCTTTTTTGTGAAAGAGAAATCTATCTTCTGTATCAGTGTATAATTCGTCATGGGGCCGGCAAAAACCGATGCAGAAGACGATTTGCCACGACAGAGGTGATGGGATGACAAATGAGACTTCTTCAAGAACCCACGGATTTCAAAACCATGAAGACATTCATTACCGGTTCTGTCCCGTTTGTGGACATGCGCTCGAGACTCAGGTGATTAAATCACTCGAGCCCGAGCGATCGGTTTGCCGTCGATGTGGATATGTGGTCTATCCCAATCCGAAAGTGGCCGTCGGAACTCTCGGAACCCTAGACGGCAAGATTATCCTCCTAAAACGGGGAATTGAACCCGCATATGGGCGGTGGGTTTTTCCTGGAGGATACGTGGACCGTGGTGAAACGGTTGAGGCGGCGGGGATCCGCGAGACCAAAGAGGAGGTTAACCTCGATGTCAAAATCGAGAGCCTTCTGAATGTCTATTCTTACCAGGGGCGGCCGGTCATCGTTATCGTCTACGCAGTCCGCGTCATCGGAGGTGATCTTCGTGCAGGTGACGAGACGATCGATGTCGGAACCTTCGGCCCAGAAGAGATTCCATGGCAAGAATTAGCCTTCCCCAGCACGGGGGATGCACTCCGGGAATATATAAATCGGTACCTTCCCTCAGAGCTTTGAAAGCCATTGTTGAACAGGCATCGGTTGGTTAGGTTCGCCAAGGACGACTTGGTTTCTTCCACGGGCTTTTGCGTGGTAAAGGGCTTTGTCTGCCAGAGAAATGAGGGCATTCACGGTTTCGATCTCTTTATCACCACTCGTGCCGACTCCGATGCTGACCGTGACGCTCTGCGATCGGTCACCGTTTGACAACCGATGTTTTTCAACGAGCGTCCGGATTCTCTCTGCGATGTTCTTTGCCTCGTCCGAACCGGTCTCGGGCAATATGACTGCGAATTCTTCCCCACCATAACGTGCCACAATGTCAATTTTCCGACAATTGGATTTCAGAATGCGAGCAATATCTCTCAGGACATCGTCCCCAGTCATGTGGCCATGATTGTCGTTGAACGTTTTGAAATGATCGATATCGATCATCAGAAGAGAGAGGGGAGCCCCCTTTTCTTTCGAATCCTCGAACATTTCACCGATCTTATCCATGAAATAGCGGTGGTTGTAGACTTCGGTGAGGCCATCGGTTTTGGCCAGGACTTCGAGCTGATGGTTCGCTTCCCGCAATTTCTCAGATGTCGCGTTTAGCTCACTCCCGATCTCTTTGTACAAGTGCTTGATATGTTCAAGATCTTCCACAGATGACTCGAGTTCCCGGTTTCTCCTCGCGAGATCATCCTCTGCCGTTTCAAACCTGTTTTGTACCTCCTGGTTCTGGAGGTGTGCATCCCGTTCGAGAATAATTCGTCTTAGCCTGAATTCGGCTTCCTCGAGGCCGAAAGGTTTGGAGAGGAAATCCGATCGGTTGGGGTCGATGAGGCCGTTAGATTTCTCCAGGGAATTGCCGGTAAAGATGAAGGAGATGTTTGGATTCGCTTGCTGAAGCTCCAATATCTCTCTTGGCTGGAAAAGGGAAAGCTCCGCGATCACCATGGTGAACGTTTCCTTCTTGAGGCGTTTCAATGCCTTACTGGGATTCACCTCCACCGTGAATCTGTAACCCTGACGTCCCATCAGGCGCGAGAGGAGGGTGTTCGAAGATTCTTCCCCATCGAGGATGAGCACGTTCTCCGTTTTCATGGCGGGCTACCCATCGTCACCGCGTCCTTCCATTGGAGGTTTTGGACTCTGGCTAGAGGCGGGAGTGCATCCAATAGCCGAGCCCGCGGCCCCCTTCTTCCCTTATGAAGCGTTGCGTCCTCAGGGGAGCACAGTCCATAAAAATAAGCAAAGTTGGTGCCAGACGAATAGACGGAATGGTGAGTCCATCGCCCGTGATGATTTTTTGGCTGAGGAACTCGTTTATATTGAAAGGAATCCTCTTGAAGATCCGCTGAAAGCTCCATATGATAGATGGGAGGGAAAAAGGCCTATGGAAAAGGGGGCAGACGTCGTCATCATCGGCGGGGGGATCGTTGGAGCCTCCATTGCATACCATCTTGCAAAAAAGAAGGTGAAAAAGGTCCTCCTCCTTGAAAGAGGACAATTGGGTGAGGGATCTACTGGATTCTGTGCTGGAGGAATCAGAACCCAGTTTTCCACGGATATCAATATTCGCTTCTCCCTCGAGAGCTTAGATTTCTGGAAACGTTTCGAGGAACTCACCGGCATTGATCCTGAGTTTAGGCAGGTGGGATATCTCTTCCTGGCTGTTCGTCCCGAGACCCTCGACCTTTTTCGGGGAAACGTTCGTCTCCAGAGATCTTATGACGTCCCGGTAGAATTGCTAACACCTCAGGAGATTCACCACCGCTGGCCATTCTTGCGATGCGACGATTTGGCGGGAGGAACTTTCTGCCCCCTAGACGGCTATGCCGGTCCCCATGAGGCCCTGACCGGGATGGTTCGGACAGCTCGTCAACAAGGGGTGAGGATCTATGAGCACACGGAGGTCGTGGGCTTCTCTGTCAAAGGTGGCCGGGTCGTTGGGGTGAAGACCAGGGCTGGTGATATTGAAACCCGGCTTGTCGTCAATGCGACAGGGCCTTGGGCGTCTGAAGTGGGAAAGATGGCTGGCATTGACATCCCGGTAAAGCCCTTGAGACGGCAGCTATTCTTCACGAGGCGATTTCGGCTTTTCGATGGGCCGATTCCACTTATCATAGATTTTGACCAGGGATGGTATTTTCGGACAGAAGGAGAAGGGTTCCTTCTTTCTGGTCCACTCGACAGAGAGCCGAGTTTTCGCACCTCTATCGATCACGATGCCATGGCTGAAACAGCGGAACAGGCGATGGCCCGGGTGCCTGTCTTCCAGGACGCTCGTATCACAAAGGGTTGGGCAGGATTGTACGAGATCTCCCCTGACCATCATGCAATCCTTGGCCCCGCCCCGGGCTTGGAGGGTTTCATTCTGGCCAACGGCTTCAGTGGTCACGGCTTTCAACACAGTCCCGCAGTTGGGAGGGCTGTCGCCGAATTCATCACAGAGAAAAAGAGCTCTAAGGATTTCTCGCAGCTCTCGATTGGGCGATTCACCCGGGGAAAGACCATCGAGGAGCCCCTCACCGCCTTCAAGGAGTGAGGCGGTCGAGGGATAAATACGAGACCCATTTTTGAGGGAATGTGCTGTCTCTGAGCGACGTGGCGGAAGCGGTAGCGCTAGCAGATAGGTAAAAGACCAGAGATTGGAGACTGAAGACGAGAGACCGAGAATAGAGATTAGAGACGAGAGACGAGAGATTGGAGACGGGAGACCGGAGACTGGAGACCAGAGAAGAGAGACGAGAAGCCAGAGACGAGAGAGGAGAGACCAGGGACGAGAGATTAGCGCGAAAGGCTGAAGGCTAGAGACCAAGTGCCAAATGACCAATAACCACTAACCAGTAACCACTAACCAGTAACCAATAACCAATAACCAATAAGCAATAACCAGTAACCAGTAACCAATAACCAATAACCAGTAACCAATGACCAGGGCTTGTAGGAAGGGGGTCTCCTTTAACTTCTTGCCTTTTCTAGCCTGGCAGAGCTGAACTGGCGAATCCCGATTGGGTCACGGCGTGAGCTTGGGAGCGAAGAGACGGAAGGCTCCCATTTGAAAACTCGAAAATACTCTCAGAGATCCGTAACTTGTGAGACATGTCTTTCGAGAAATGGGAAAACTCCTGATAGGCACGGGGCATAGGGATCTTTCAGAGAACCCCTATATGTAATTGGCCATTATCGACTTGATTGTCTCTTCGACATTCCCGGTCCCCTGCTCCCCAATCCGACGAATGGCCTCTTCGACCTTGAGACGGGTTTCTCTATCCTGAAGATCATCGAGACGGCGGTAGAGTCCAGCCCTTCGGCCGACTTTGAAGATTAATCTCTCCTCAGGCGGCAGGGAGATGTAGCGGTCCACGACGGCGAGGATTTTCTCTTTGTCCTGAGGAAACTGGCCTTCGATCTCCTTGAGGAGGTTGAGGATGTGGTCGCTGACGAGATAGCTTCGGATGCCGTTGAGATTCTCAACAAAGAGACCAATCTCATGAACCACCTCGTCATCACCGAGGAGCTTCATCTCTCCTGCCTGGACTTTTTGATACAGGACCATGTCGGACCGCACGTACAGGGACCGGAGGCGAATATAGTTGGGGTCGATCTGGTTGAGCACTCGGGCGGTTTCGATGGCATGTTCTCGGGTCCATTTCTTGCCGCCCAGGCCAGGCATGACATACTCGCAGAGCGAGATGCCTGATTTGACGACGTTTCTGCCTGCCTTGATATGCTCCTTCGCCGTGACGCCCTTTTGGATGTATTCCAGAAGAGGGTCGTAACCTGTCTCGAGTCCCACGTGAATTCTGGAGAGCCCGGCTCGGCGAAGCGCCTTCAATTCATCAACGGTCTTTTTGGCCAGGGTCTTTGACCGGGCATAGCTCGTGATGCGGTTGATCTGAGGGAATTTTTCCTTCAAGAAGGTCAGGGTTTCAACGAGGTCATCGTTCCTCATTTGAAGGCTATTCGCGTCCTGGATAAAAACCTGCGTACCTCCGAGATAGAGCCAGGAGGCGACGGATCGGTAACTTTCACCGTATGGAGAAGAGGAGGCAAATATGGCTCGGATCACCTCATCGTTGACCTCACCGCCACAGCCATTGCGCCAGGAGAGTTCCCTGATCTCATCGGCAATGTCCCTTGCCCTCGTGATGTCCTCTTTGATCTCGTCAACGGATCGGATGTGGAATTTCTGTCCCTTGTAGGTATGACAGAATTCGCATCGGTTCCACGGGCAGTTTCGGGTGGCCCGGATCAGGAGACTCTTCGCTTCACTGGGAGGACGGATCGGTCCTTGCTCGAATTCGAACATATGGTTTCCTCCAGGCCTACTCATCATACCATGGGAAAAGGGGTTTTTCACGGTTCATCGGGTGATTGCACTCGTTCCCCTGATGGGTGGAATTGCCTCCCAGATCAGGTCTTTGGTCCAGAAATTGCACAAACAGCGTGGCCACGGGCGGTTTCCTAGGCGAATGAGCGTTTGTCTACACTCTTTCAAAAAGAACGCGTGGTAATATCCAAAACCCCTTGACGCATAGCCAAATCCAGTGATATGAACACGATCATCATGAGGAAACCCGAAAAGCGTCACAGAATTGCTTTCGCTATGACCTTTTTTCTGGTCGGGTCTTTCCTTTTTTCATGTTCGGCCGGCCCTTCCAGAAGTGTGGTGCCTCAAACTTCTCCTGAGACCCCTATCGCGTCCGGGCCGGTCCCTGAGAAGGACGTTTCGGGTGATAAACCGACCTCCGTTTCATCTCTTTCAGAGAGTGATATCGCCGATGAATGGATCGATTTGTCTTGGGATGGCGATGGTTCTCTAGATACCCTGATGAATGAAAAGACGGGAGCCGAGACGGCCGGGTTCGCTCAAGGTCAGGACGCCCCCCCGACAGCTCCCGGAGAGACAAACAAAGGGGAGGAGGGTCCGAGTCAGGAAGATCTACAGATCGAGGTGAAAAACGAACAGCCCTTGAATGAGACCAAGGAGGAAGAGAGTAGTGACCAGGCAAGGCTGTACGATGCCATCGACTTCTGTCAAAAAGCCCAGGATCTCTGGAAGAAAGGAAAACTTGAGGAGGCCAAGAAGTCCCTGGACCAAGCCTACCAGTCGATTCTGGAAGTGAAGCCCAACGGAGATGCAGAAATAATGCAGCAGATCGATGACCTGCGTTTTCTCATATCAAAGCGGATTATCGAGATCTATGCCTCTCGTTTCAATAGTGTTAAAGGCAATCACAACGAGATTCCCCTCGTGATGAACGACCACGTGCGTAAAGAAATCAAACGGTTCCAGAGCAAGGAGAGGGATTTTTTTGTTGAGTCCTACGCTCGATCTGGAAGATATCGTCCATTCATTGTTGAAAAACTTGAGGATGCCGGTCTTCCCCTCGAATTGTCATGGCTTCCTCTCATTGAGAGCGGTTTTAAGGTCAGGGCCCTATCTCGATCCCGTGCGCTTGGACTGTGGCAGTTTATTCCTTCCACGGGTTACAAGTTCGGTCTGAAGAGAAATCAGTGGATCGACGAGAGAATGGACGTCGAAAAGTCGACCAACGCTGCTATCCTCTATCTCAAGGAACTCCATGAGATTTTCGGGGATTGGACAACGGTCCTGGCGGCTTATAATTGTGGTGAGGGTACTGTTCTCCGTCGGATTCGGCGCCAGAGGATTAACTATCTGGATGACTTCTGGGATCTCTATGAGAAACTGCCACGAGAGACGGCACGATATGTTCCGAGATTCTTGGCGGTTCTTCACATCATCAAAGACCCAGGCAAGTACGGATTCAAACTTGACGGTATAGATCCCCCACTCACTTATGAAGACGTGAAAATCACCAAGCGAGCCCGGCTGAGAGATGTGGCGCGCCAGCTCGGAGTTTCGGAAAAGATGCTGACCGAACTGAACCCAGAACTTCGGTTCAGGGCCACACCCGACGGCTATAACCTCAAGGTCCCTCCAGGGAAGGCTCAGGTTTTACTGACCAGTCTCGAAAGTATTCCGCAATACAATCCTCCCAAGCGGCAGTACACCTACCATCGGGTCAGAAACGGTGAGACGCTCTCTCAAATTGCCCGCAAATATCGGACCACTGTACGGGGCATTGCCAATGCCAATGGGATCGTCCAGAAGGATTTCATTCGTGTCGGGCAGAAGTTGAAAATTCCAGTGCGTTAGACCTCTCCGAAATACAGCACTCAGCTGTCAGCAATCAGCTATCAGTCGAATCAGGAAAAAACGACCTTTCCTTAACCGCCAGAGGACTAAGAACCGAGAGTTCTAGAAACCTAAGGTAGGGGAAGGATAGGGCTCACCTGTTGACTTTAGTGGTTCTCAGTCCCTCCCAAAACATTTGTCAGATTTCATTTATTGCGAGCTGAATGCTGATCCCTGAGGACCGAAGACTGACTAAGATGGGGAGACAGTCCCGGTGAGAAGGAGTTTACGGTGTCCGTAATAGTCAATTGCCACATAAAAGGTACTGAAAATGAGGGAAATCCACAGAAAACCCCGTGCCATCGTCTGGGTATCGGTGAGAATGAGGAGAAGAATTCCAATGCCGACGGCGAGAGGAACGAGGATGACCCGCTTCAGCCGGTCCTTGATTTTTTCCTCTATGCCGAGACTGGAGATCCACGTATCCAGTCCCTGAGAGGCGAAATCAAAGGAGATGACGAAGATCCCCATCCACGAGAGCTTCGGCACATAGGAGAGCATGGCTAGGGCAAGTATCGGGATCAAAAAGCTGCTGATGAGTCGGAAAATCAAGAGTACAGTGCTTCGATAAATCCCCGCCCAGGCCGAATATGAAACTGCGATATATTGAAGGCCTGACGCATACGTGAATCCAAGGATGACCACCATGTAAAGAAAGGCACTCCACTCGGGATTGAAGAGGAGGCGCATCAAAAAGATGTATGAGAAACAGGAAAGCGCAAGTACAACGCGCTGGGAGATGCTTTTCCTCCGGATCAGACTCGTTCCAGCGATGACCAAGGTGAAAGCCAGGGGAAGCGAAAAGAGGGTGATCACCAAATCTCTGTCCTGGACCAGATGGACCAGAAGGATAAAGGCCGCTCCGGCCATCTGAATCGTGGTCTTTGATTTGGCGAGTTCTGTAACGCGAAGTTCCAGTTTCTTCTGGCTCATGAGGCGGCGAACTTCGGTGATCAAAAACTCGCGGAAGAACAGAAGAAGAGCCATCCACAGGGGGATATATCCGAGGTAAACAAAAGGGATGTAGATAACCGTGATGAAGATCTTATCTGCAATTGGATCAAAGAAAGTTCCAAATGGTGTCGTTCCATGACGTCTTGCCAAAACGCCATCGAGGTAATCGGTAAATCCGAGGAGGGCGAAGATAAAAAGGGCAACGAGCTTTGATGTCGCCCCGCCGTATAGGAGAATACATGGGATGGGAAGGCTGACGATTCGAAAAATCGTCAGTTGATTCGCGGTAATCCTCAATCGTTTGCCCTCCGGTAGGATTCACGTCCTTGACTCAATCGAGTCGGCAGAGAACCCTTAGACAAGACCGTTTTGACTGACGGCGCACGGCACCTGAAGAAAAGATAAATCAATTCCTCTTGGCAAGCAATGTCTTGTTTCAAAATTCCTTGACTTCGAACTGGCCTTTGCTTTAATCAACAAAGGGGGGTGAGGATCTGGTTTCGCGATATATGGGAATGGGGATTTGACGAGAGAGATCAAGAAAAAGGGCATGAGGAATTTCCACTCCACCCTTTTTCACGGCGATTGATTGGAGCGTGATGAAAGGGGGATTCGAGTTCTACGTCAGCATGATTGGGTCGTTCAGAGGGGAGCTGATCGTTCTTTCGGCTTTTCTTTTCTTCCTTGGTCTACTCTCAGCACCTTTTGTTGTCGATAAAGAGATCAAACCTCTCCTGTGCTACCCTCGGTGGATGTGGCATCGCATTCAACACCGGATTAAGCCCGATGATCATTTCCTCAAGCTGACCCTTATCATCTGTTTTCTCAACGCCACTTCTCTACTGGCAAACATCCTGTCGGGCCTGCTCATTTTCCTGCCGTTTGTCTTTGGCGTTCTCGTCGGACTGCATGTCGGTGTGATCGTTATCGAGGAGACTGGCAGGCGGAGCCTCATCGGCATCCTGCTTAACCCTGTCGCCTTTCTGGAACTTCCGGCCACTTGGATAAGCCTCTCGATGGGAATGGAATTGGGATTATCTCTGCTCAACAGATTATCTCTTGCCGAAGCCCTTCCCCTGCTCCGTCGAGGTCTGCTCGTGTATGGAACCCTCATTCTTCCTCTGCTTGTGGCAGCCGCTCTGATTGAGGTGTCTCTCATCAAGTGGGCTTGGAAGATTCTCAAGAAAAGGAAGGATGGAGAGCATTCTGGCAGGGTGGACGAGGAAATAGCGGGGTGATGAGCTTTTCTTGCATTAAATTCGGTTTAACCATAAAATCGCTGTGCGCAAAGAAATAGCAGTCGCATTGCTTCGCTTCAAATCGCAGTCCCGGGCCCAACAAGTGGCGGGGCGAGTATCCTCACCGTCCATGGAGGGAAAGACCGATAAGAACAAATCATTTTGGGGAGGAAGACCGATGTGGAAACGTCGGCTGATCTCGGTCAGCCTTTTCGCGGTCTGCCTGCTTTTTGCCCTCTATGAGACGGCGGACCTTTGGGCCGCAGAACTCTCGCGACCGGGGCAGAGAATCCTCATTATTGCCCATCGAGGCGGTGCAGGTCTTGCCCCTGAAAACACGCTTGCGGCCTTTTCAGGGGCTTTGGCTCTCGACGTGGACGGAATCGAGATGGACGTCCGGCTCACCGCCGACGGTGAGCCCGTGCTATACCATGACGCTCGGCTCAAACCTGAGATCACGCGCACGGCGGATGACGAATGGCTCAAAGAGGAGGGACCGGCGATCAAGGCCCTGACCTTACAAGAGCTGAAATCCTTTGATGTGGGTCGAGTGAAACGTCGAACGAAATACGCTCGGCGTTATCCCAAGCAAAAGCCCTCGGACGGCGAGCGAATACCGACCCTAAACGAGGTTGTCACCCTGGCACAGAGGATGGGTAAGCACACGGTGCAGTTTTGGATCGAGATCAAGACGTCGCCGGTCGAGCCAGATCTAACACCATCTCCTGAAACGGTGGCCGATGCGGTCATTGGAATTGTCCGGAAGGCCGACCTCATCGACCGTTCTTTACTTCTCTCTTTCGATTGGCGCTCCCTCGTGTACGCCCAGCGAGTGGCGCCTGAAATTGCCACGGCCTATGTTTCGTCTCAATCGGGGAGGTTTGATACGATCCAAGTTGGAAAGGCGGGTGCTTCCCCGTGGACGGCCGGCTTCGACATCGATGAATTTGGTGGCTCCGTGCCGAGAGCCATTCATGCAGCTGGCGGGCAATACTGGTCGCCCAACTATAGGCAACTCGACCGAAAAAACGTCGAGGAAGCACACAGCCTCGGCCTCAAGGTCATCGTGTGGACGCCTAACAAGAAGGAAGAGATGAGAAGACTGATCGACATGGGGGTCGATGGCATGACGACCGACCGCCCGGATTTGCTCAAGGAGGTGCTCAGTCGAGCCAGCCAGGAATAGGGGGCTCGCTTCCATAGCTGCCTCGGTTTGTAAGTAGGGAGATTTACTCAGGTGATTCCCATGGATTTCCTCGATGTTCTCAAAGAGAGACCCGTCATTGCAGCGCTGAGAGATGTTGCAAACCCCCCCCTGGAAACGGTTCCGAATATCGGTGTGTTATTCGTTCTGGGAGGAGACATATTTGACATTTCTGGGATCGTGGACCAGGCCAGACGATTTAATAAGCTTGTTTTCATCGATATTGATCTCGTCAAGGGGATTGGCAAAGATGGCTCCGGGGTTCGGTACCTGGCCAGGGAGACCCAGGTCCACGGGATCATCACGACCAAGAGCAACCTCATTGCAGGTGCGAAAAGGGATGGATTATCGACGATCCAGCGGATCTTCGTTCTGGATTCCGAATCCCTGACCGGTGGGTTGAATGTCGTTTCGAAATCCAAACCCGACGCCGTGGAAATCCTTCCGGGTTTGATCGTGCCGAAGATTATGAAAAGGATTCGAGAAAAGACTTCGATCCCCGTCATCGCAGGGGGCTTGATTACCCAACAAGAAGAGGTTGAAGAGATTCTTGCCTCTGGGGCCGTCGGGATTTCCACGACGAGTAAAAGTCTCCTTCAATTTCCCATGCGGTCGGCTTAGGTATGCCCTGCAGTAGGGGACCGGCTTCACAGGCCAGATTGCAAACGACGCGGCCCGCTCGAGTCCACAGGTAACGTCAGTTGTCGGTTGTCAGTCGTCAGTTGAACAAACACAGCCAAATGGTCATATAAGAGGATGAGATGCCCTGAGCCAGGTCTCGCCCTCTGCGATGAATGATGCGATGTCCGAGCAACGGACTACGGACAACAGGCGACGGACAGCGTGCGATTCACCAGACTTGATCTACAGGGGAGTTTCCAACCATCTCGGAAAGGGATCTTCACTTCGGCAACAGATAGTCTCCTGAGAGGAATCCAAGGAAAACAATGAGGAGTTTCCTGAGTTTTCAAAGCAAGAAATTTCTAACTGTTTCATGTTTCAGGAGAATCTCGAATATTTCGATGGAACGCCCATATCCCTTCGCTCCCTTGCTCTCGCGTTGACCCTTTCGGATCTCGCAGGCGGGGAATACTTGCCCCTTCCCCGCTCTAAAGGCGGGGTTTTCCCCTTCCTGCTCGCCCTCGATGGGTCCCCAACGCTTCCACAAGCGTCCCTCAGGGACATGAGGGTTCACAAAACTGAGGAAACTCCTCGAAAACAATTTCTTGACAAAGTCACCGAAGTGTTATTAAATTAGGTTTTAGGACAGAGAGAAAAGAGAAAGTCCTGATAGACAGTGTGCTGAGTTATTGGGGCCGCAGCTATCAGGATTTTTTTTGTTTTCACGGCGGGAGGGACGTATGAAGGTCAGGGTGGATGTCATTGTCATTGGGGGAGGTTCCACAGGGACGGGGATTGCCAGAGATCTCGCCCTCCGCGGGCTGAGTCCCCTGCTTTTAGAAAAGGACGACCTTGCCGCGGGTGCGACGGGGGCTTGTCAGGGGCTGCTCCACAGCGGTGGTCGTTATGTCGTGTCCGATCCGCAATCCGCGAAGGAGTGTTATTCGGAAAACCGGATTCTGCGAAGGATCGCTCCGAGCTGCGTGGAAGAAACGGATGGCTTGTTTGTATCCCTTCCTGAGGACGGCCTGGAATACCAGGAGGAATTCGTTGGGGCATGTGAGGCGATTGGACTTCCTTTTGATGTGCTCTCTCCGGAAAAGGCGATTTCGTTGGAGCCAAACCTATCCCGTGCGGTTATTGGCGCGGTCAGAGTCCCGGATGCGTCCATTAACCCATTCACGCTCGCATTCGAGAACGCCAAGGCTGCCGCAGCGTTGGGGGGGAGGATTATGCCTCATACTCGAGTCGCCGGGCTCATCGTCGAAGGGGGAAGGGTAAAAGGTGTTCGAGCGATTAATTCCAAGAACGGAGAAACTTTTGAGGCCTATTCAGAATTCGTGATCAACGCCACGGGGGCCTGGGCGAGTGAAGTGGTCCGAACGGTCGGGCTCTCGATCCCCCTCGTCTATTCGAAAGGAAGCATTCTGATCACAAGCAGGCGACCGACACAAATGGTGATCAATCGGTGCCGGCTGCCCTCGAATGGTGACATCGTCGTTCCCAACGAGACGACCGGACTGATCGGTACCACATCGATTCAGGTGGAGCAGCTTGATCAACTCACCATCGAGCCACGTGAGGTGGAGATCCTTTTACGTGAGGCGGCGAAGATGGTCCCATCGACGAGGTCGGCGAGGGTTATCAGGGCCTTTGCTGGCGTACGCCCCCTATTTCGACAACCGGCAGTGAAGGATGATCGGCAGGTAAGCCGGGGATTCGTCATCATTGATCATGAAGCGCGAGATGGACTTGATGGCCTTGCGAGTATCGTCGGTGGCAAGATGGCCACGTATCGACTCATGGCAGAAAAGCTGGTTGACCTGGTCTGCGAGAAACTCGGCATGAAGGCCGAGTGTGCAACCCACCGAGAACCTCTTCCGAGTTCTCAGAAACGAGGCTTCGTGAGTCTGGCAGAGCGCCTTAAAAGGACTTGCCCAGAAAAGAGAAAGGACCCCCAGGGGGATCTGATTGTTTGCGAATGCGAGCTTGTCACCAGGAAAGAGATCGAGGAAGCCCTCGTGGTCGGTGGCGCCTCCGATCTGAACGATATTCGTATTCAGACTCGCATGGGAACGGGCCCGTGCCAGGGGGCCTTTTGTGTCTGCAAGACCCTCGGTATTCTGGCAGAGATGGGAAAGCTCGGCGACGCATCCGCCAACGGGAGACTCAGGGATTTTCTAGAGCGGCGGTGGCGAGGCATCCACCCCATTGTGACAGGTGACCAGCTGAAAGAGGAGCAACTGGCCCAAGAGATTTATGCAGGGATTTTCAATCTGGATAAGGTGTCGCTTGAATCAGAATCCTGATGAACGTTTCGGATACGACATCATCCATTGCAGAAGGATATGGAGACCTGGCTTGAGGCATCTCATCTCTTATGTGACGATTTGGATATCTTGTTCAGCTGACGACTGACAACCGAGAACTGCCATTTCCTGCGGGCTCGAGCGTTTTGAGCAGGACCGAAGGGCCTGCCCTGAGCAAAGTCGAAGGGGAGTTGGCGAGAGGACATTTCGAGGAGAGCGTATGAGGTACGACGTGGTTGTCATTGGCGCTGGCCTTTCGGGGCTCATGGCGGCCAAACAGGCCGCTGAAAGCGGTATGAAAACCATGGTCCTCGGAAAAGGGATGGGGTTGATCCATGTGTTGCCCGGGGGAATAGACCTCCTGGGTTATTACCCAGTGGACAGCATAACGGTGCGGAATGAGGTCTATCGGGGTCTGAAGCGGTTAATTCGGGACGAGCCGGACCACCCCTATACCAAGGCTGGCCTCGAGGATATTGAGGAGGCTCTTCGTTCTTTTGTGGAGATGTTTGATCCCGAGGGATATCACTACACTGGCACGCGCGGAAGAAATACGGTACTCCCGACGGGCCTTGGGACGCTCAGGCCCTCCTATTTGGTTCCCTCGACCATGATCGGAGGAAAGGGTATCCGCTCTCGTGCCACACTCCTGATCGGATTTCACGGATTCGGCAGCTTCTATCCAGCCTTTGCTGCCAAGAACCTCGAGGCCATCGGAAATCGGGGTGATCGTCCCAGGGTCAGGGGCGAGAAAATCGAGATTTCAGACATCGGGGGAAGGACGGTTTTCAAGGCGGCCTCCCTGGCCACGCATTTTGATGACGAGGGCTTCCGGGAGAAAGCTGCAGAGAGGATCAACCGCATGAGGGATGGGGAGAGTCTTATTGGATTGCCCGCAGTACTGGGGCTCCGATATCCCGCAAAGGCAAAATCAGATCTGGAAGCTCGGATCAGTGCAGAGGTCTTCGAGCTTCCCACCCTCCCACCTTCCATTCCAGGGATGAGATTGTTTGAGATTTTTCAAACCAGGCTTCGAGCCAAGGGGGTGAAAATGATTCTCGGTTTTGAGGTGGTTTCCGCGGTTCACAAAGATCAACACTGTCACAGTGTTGTGCTCAGAACGCCTTCAGGTGAGAGGACCTTTGAGGCAGATGCCTTTGTTCTGGCCACCGGTGGGCTGTTTGGGGGTGGCCTCAGGGAAGAGAGAGATCGAATCTTCGAGCCCATATTCAATCTCCCAGTCGCCCAGCCAGAGAATAGGAAAGGATGGTTCTCCCAGGAGTTGTTTGGAAAAAAAAGCCACCCCATCAACCGGGCCGGGATCAGGACGAATACGCGACTCAACCCGATCGATGAGAACGGAAAAGTCATCCTCAAGAATCTTTTCGTTGCCGGATCCATATTGGGACATCACGATCCCACTCGGGAGAAATCGAGTACCGGCGTTGGAATAGCTACAGGATATAAAGCCATCCGGAATCTTCTGGAGAGATGAGAGAAAAAATCGCCATCACCGATAAGAGTGATCAGTGCATCAAATGCGGCATATGTACCGGGTACTGCCCTGTTGCTCGGGCGACCGGGGATTTTCTCGGCCCCAAGCAAGCAGGCCCTGATGCCCAACGGTTTCGTCGCCCCCAGGATCTGTCTACTGATCTGTGGGTGGGCCTGTGTATGGGTTGCGGGAAGTGTGATCTGGTCTGTCCGGCAGGGGTCAATGTTTCCGAGCTCAACCTCCTCGCCATGGCCAAGGGCTTGGATGAAAAGGGTTTCAGTTTGAGGAACTGGCTCCTCGGGCATACGCACCTTTTCGGGCCACTGGCCTCGTCGGTCGCCTCTCTGACCAACCGGGCTTTACGGAGCCACCTGCTCAGATGGCTTTCGGACCGCGGCCTGAAGATTGAAGAAAGAAGACCTTTTCCAACTTACGAAAAAACGACCTTTCGGAGGTGGTTCAGGAACCATGGATCTCGTGGCGGTCGAAAAGTGGCTTACTTCTACGGATGCTACACGAATACCAATGAGGTCGATGTCGGTGTCGCCGTTGTCGAGGTCCTGGAAGCGAACGGGTTTGAAGTCATCGTTCCGAAACAAGACTGCTGCGGTATGCCCTTACTTGGACAGGGCGATTTTGAATCGGCAAGGCATCTGGGCTCACGGAACGTTCGGTCCCTTTTGAAAATCGCTGAAGCGGGATACGATATTCTCTTCAGTTCCTCGACATGCGGGCATATGATTCGTTGCGAATATCCCGGAATACTCGAGATTGAGGGGGCAGACCGGCTTGCACCGAGAATCTATGATGTATGTGAATATCTCCTCATGCTTCACGAGAATGGTGGGTTGAATACGAACTTCGAGTCAATGGTCGAGCGCTACCCCTATCACGTCCCTTGTCACCTCAGATCGATGGGCATTGGATTTCCGGCGCTTGATCTTCTCCAGTTGATTCCAGGTCTCGACGTGCAGGATGTCGATGCGGGCTGCTGCGGTCTGGGTGGGACCTATGGCTTCAAAAAGGAGACATACGATGTTTCCATCTCGATCGGGCAGGGTCTTGCAGGGGCCCTAAAGGAATTCGGGGCTCCCGTTGTGGTCTCTGACTGTGAGGGATGTCGCATGCAGATCAGACACCTCACAGGACTCGAGGCAGTCCATCCGCTCCAGATTCTGAGAGACGCCTATAGTGGTCATCAGGGAGAGAAGCCCGGTTGAAATGTGCCCCGAGGCACAATAGAATGAAGCTCATTCTGCGGATTGAGGTTAGGCCCTGGTGAGGGGAAGGCGATGCTTGGCGGCTAGAGTAGGTGTACGGACGCTCCGATCAAAATACGATGATCTCTATCCCCCTTTCCCCCTTGTACGTGGATCGCTCGAGCCCACAGGTGATGCCAGTTGTCGGTTATCGGTCCTCTGTTGAACAAGACATCCAAATCGTCATATAAGAGATCAGATGCCCTGAGCCAGGTCTCGATATCCTTTCGCAATGAATGATGCCGTGTCCGAGCAACGGACTACGGACGACAGGCGGCGGGAGAAGAATCTCAAGGATTCAGCTCAAAGATCCCTGAGTCGCCACGTGCTCTGTGAAAGAAAAAACCGCGTTGTAATGAACCAAGCCACCGTTAGCTACAGGCAAGTCAGTTCTCTAAAGCGGGTTTTGCGGACTTGTCCGAGGGAGGCATTCTATGCTCAAGAAACTGGCCAAAAAGCTGTTCGGAGAGGGCTCCTCTGAATCGCGAGAGGGGTTCTTTCTGAATATTCGGTGTAACTCCTGTGGGGAGGTATTCCACCTCTTTATTAACAAATCGACAGATCTTGCCCAGAACTTCGTTGAGGGAGGCGGGGTGACCTATTTTCTCAAAAAGGAGATCATCGGGGGTCGTTGCAAGAATCTGATCCACGTCAGCATGGAATTCGATGGAGCGAGGAAACTCATCAAGAGAGAAATCGAGAACGGGGAGTTTATTGATGAGCCAGAGACCCGCCACACCGGTTGAGGCATGGACCGAGGCGGCAGAAAGGGCCATTGCGGAACTGGGAGAGTGGCCCAAAAAGATGGTCCAGGTTTTTCATCACAATGACACGGATGGCCTGTGTTGTGGGGCGATATTGACACGGGCCTTTGAACGAGGGGGCTATCGGGTCAGACGATTCTGCCTCGAAAAGCCCTATCCGGCCGTCCTCCGAAGGGTCTATGAGCAGGAGGGAGAAATCCTCGTTTTTGCGGATTTCGCGGGAAGAATCGCCCCGCTCCTCTCTGATCTCAACGGGGGTCGGAATCTCACATTGATCCTGGATCATCATGTGGCGGAGCCTGCAACCGATCCCCGGGTCCATAACCTCGATCCTGATCTCTTCGGCCTGAAGGGAGACCGGGACATTTCAGCGTCGACGACGTGCTATCTCTTCGCCCGAAATCTTGATCCGATGAACCAGGATATGGCACACATCGCCGCTCTGGGGGCAGTAGGGGACGAGTTTTTTGTTGACGGCAGGCTCGCGGGAGAGAATCGAGTCGTCGCCTTGGAAGCAGTTCGTCAGGGGAGAGTCGGGATTCTGGACCAAGGAGATGGGGAACGTTACATCCTCAAGTCGTCAGAAGGGCAGATAGCCTGTGATGAGTTGGGGGTCTATCTGGACACACTCGGTGGCGTCGGTTATTACAGGAATGGACCCGAAATCGGTGTTGGGGTCTGTCTAGAGGGAGTTTCAGCCGAGTCAGACAGGATGGTGGATGAGTTGGAGGACACAAAGACCAGAGCCTTCAATACCGAGATCTCGAGACTGAAAACAGGTGCTTTGGAGCCTTCACCCCACATTCAATGGTTTCATGTGGGGGACCGGTTCTCGCCAATGGGAGTGAAGATGATCGGAGCGTTTTGCGATTTTATCAAGAACATGGAATTTGTGGATCCGAAGAGATATATCGCAGGCTTTCAGAACATTCCCAATGAAATTCCGGGCTTCGGCGCTATGGAATTCAACGAGGCGAAGATCTCTATGAGGGTTTCAGCCTATTTGGAGGGGCAGATCCGGGCAGGAGGGGCCATGGGCCTGGATAGGCTGCTTCCCATGGCAACGGACAGACTCGGTGGGTTTTCCGATGCGTGCCACAGTTTGACCGCTGCCACGACTGTAGCAATGGGGAAAGAAGCAAGGCTCATCGAGGAGATGGAAAAAATCCTTGCCGACCACTGACGACCGACAAGGGACACCCGAAGAGTGATTTTGGGACTTTGCTGGAGTTGAGGGGGGTGATCGCATGGGAAAAGGGACAGGTTTTGGCAAGACGATACTCATCGGCGACCAGTTCGTATTGGAGGGTGTGCCGGCAATTGTCTCATCGCTTTCCTATAAAACCGTGGCCACTGTGGAGCGGATTGACGGAGACGGATGGGTCCTGGAGGACGACCGGGTCGAAGTGCCGGGGTACAAAGAGAGCAAGAAAGCGCAGCAGATCCAATCGATCAATCGGATTCTCGAGGTGATGAAAATCGACGTTCAAAAAACCCCTATCAAGATTACCTTTGGCGGGACACTCCTTGCCGGGAGTGGGGTAGGGGCCAGTGCCGCCAGTTGTGTGTCCTTGGCGCGGGCGTTGAATCAGGAATTCGATCTAGGGCTCTCGATTGACGAGATCAACCAGGTGGCCTGGGAGGGGGAGTTCGCGTATCATGGTATCCCGAGCGGTGTGGACAATACGGCTTCGTGCTATGGGGGGCTCATGCTCTATCAGTTGAAGGAGAACCAGAAGGTTATCGAAAAGATCGATGTCGGAGAGCCGATTGAAATCGTTTTGGGAAACAGCGGTGTTTCAGCGAACACAGCGGCCCTGGATGGGCTGGTACAAGAGGAAAAAGAGCGGGACCCAGGGGTCTTTTCTGCAAGACTCAGAACCATCGCAGAGCAGGCCCTCGAGGTGAAAAAGGGCCTCGAGGCACACGATCTCGAGGGGGTCGGCAGAATCATGATCGAAAACCACGAGATCTTGATCCATATGGGGCTTTCCCACGACCAGCTCATCTATCTGTGTGATCTGGCCGTTAGAACCGGCGCTGTCGGGGCCAAGCTCACCGGAGGTGGAATGGGAGGCTATATGGTGGCACTCACGCCTGGAAGGGATCTTCAGGAAAGGGTCGCATCCGCTATCGAAAGCGAGGGATTTCCAGTGATTCGTGCCACGGTCGGTGGAAAGTGATTGAAGCGGGATTGGGAATGCCTTTTCCGCTACCCACAACAGTTTTAAGGGACTGCTGGGGCTTCCCCCTTTTTTTTGAGGGAACCTGCTGTCTCTGAGCGACGTAGCGGAAGCGGTGGGGACCCTTCGAGGATGAGCAGGAAGGGGAAAGCCGCGCCTTCAGAGCGCGGAAGGGGAAGAAATTCCCCACCTGCGAATCCCGATAAGGGTCACCGCGTGAGCTTGGGAGCGAAGGGATAGTAGGTTCCCGTTTGAGAAATCGAGAATATTCAAACACATCTGTAACTTATGAGACATGTGCTTCGACAAATGGGGAAACTCGTCTAAGGGGCTGCACTTGGCGAGCCATGCTGTAAGGGATTTCTCCTGTTTTCAAGAGGGTGCTGCACGTCTCCGGAGGGCCATGGAAGGGGTGCCAGACCGTGTTCCCGTCTATGCGCAGATGCATGAATTCGTGATGAAGGAACTGGGTGTCGACGGGAAGCGCTTCTATACGACGCCTGAAATTCTCGTCTCCGGGACTTTGGAGATCAGTGAAAGATACGGCCTTGACATCGCTTTTCTCGATTATGACGTCTATAACATTGAGGCCGAGGCCATTGGACAGAGGATTATCTATCGTGACAAGGGCATGCCGGATGTCGATCGCGCCTGCCCCTTGATTCGGGATCGAGATGACCTCAAGAAGATCAAAACCCCTGATTTCAATTCAGATGGACGTCTCCCGGCCGTTATTGAAATGTATTCGACATACAAGAGGCTCACTGGCATGGACGCTGCCATGGAGTTTTCAGCTCCCTTCAGCCTCGCCGCAAATATTCGCGGCATTGAGCCGCTTTTGGGCGACATCCATGATGATCGCGATTTTGCAAGCGACCTGTTCGGGCGACTCACAGAAGAAGTCCTGGCCCCCTGGATTCAACATCTAAAGAAGACATTTCCAACTGCCAAGACCATCGCTGGAAATGACGCCACAGCCTCCCTTCCGATCGTGGGCCCACATATCATCAGAGATTGGGTCATCCCCTATATTCTGAGGCTTCGGGAGCTGTGCGGACCAGAAGTCTATGTGCCGAACTGGGTGGGTGAGAGATACCTCAAGGACCCCCAGGAGATGTTTGACCTCAAGCGCGTGGTGTGTCCGGGATTCTTGCTGGGGCAGGATCCTGATGTGGAGGTGCTGGGTCCTGCTGTCTTCAAGGAATATGCTGAAAAACGGGGGGTGCCGCTCATCCTCGGTGTCGGCGCGGCGTTTTTGGCCCTGAGTCAGCCGAACGAAATCGAAGAAAGGGTGAAACACTATATCGAAGTTGGAGGGAAGAACGGCCAGTTTACCCTATACCTCTGCAACCTCGGGGCGACAACCCCTCCGGAGAATGTCAGGGCCGCGGTCGGCGCAATTCGCGAGTATGGGGCCTATGATTCAATCCGTCTTTAGCCAGAACCATGAGACCCTCTGGCAGGGCCCCGGGGAACATACAGAGGCTCTCGTTAATCGTCCCATTAGCGCTTCAGGACAATGCCCTTGCACGCTTTCTCGCCCGCTCAGCGATTCGGGTCGGAACTCAGAGGTCTCAGCATGCGCTGCGAGAGATGGAAACGGACTTCATGGGCTTACATTCGTAAGACAAATTCGAAATCCGAATATCCAAATCGTCTCGGCCGCCTTCGATGAACCCAGGCCGAGAGCCCGTTAAAAGGAGCTTCTCGCGGGCCCGTGCAAATCCCCATATGGAATGACAGAGGAACAACACTGAGGGTGATGCGGAAGGAGACTATTTTTCTCTTTTACTGAAATAGAGGTGGGTCAATGCGGCGAGCGAGGTCCCCACGATAAGCAGAAAGGAGATGGCATTGATGACGGGCGTACTCCCGTCTCTGACCTGGAGGTAGAGGTTAATCGGGAGTGTCGCTTCGGATCCTACGAGGAATAGGGTGGTATTGAAGTTCTCAAAGGACATGAGAAACGCTACGGCGCCAGAGCCGATTATCGCTGGTCGGAGGAACCTCAATGTGATATACCAGATCACCTCAAAACGGTTGGCGCCCAGGTTCAAGGCGGCTTCCTCCAGGGTGCGGTCAAATTTTCTCAAGCGAGCTGAAGCCACCAGGGTGACCAGAGTGGCAATAAAAGAAAACTGCCCCAGTACGACGAGCCAAAACCCCGGCCGGAAAAGGCCCACATCTAGATTCCAACTCTCCTCGAAATAAATCCCGAGTACAGTGCTAAACATCAGAATCGAAATTCCCAGAATCACGCCCGGGATGACCAGGGGGGCGAGCATGAGAAAGTAGAGAAACGGTTTGAAACGAAAATCCTCCTGCTCAAAAAGGAAGGCACCGCAGATCCCCACGGCGACCGAAAGCAGTGTGACGAAAAAGGCGACCCTCACACTCACCCAGATACTGTCGAGATTGATCTCATCGTGAAAGATGCCAACGCGCTCCGGAAGATTGCCGGTAAACCACTCCAGTGTAAACCCCTTCCATGGAAGGGAGGGAAACTGGGAATCATTAAACGCCAATACGCACGTGACGAGTAACGGGGCAAAGAGGAAGGTAAAATAGAGGATGACATACAGCCGAAAACTCAGCGCATAGGTTTTGCTTTGCGGCAGCGATCGGATCATTGAACGACCTTCCTGAGACTCTGTTTGCTCAGCTTTAATCCCAGCCAAACGACAATTGAAGAGAGAAAAAGCAGCAGAAAACCGAAGGCAGCCCCCTGATTCCAGTTAAAGCTGGCAATGAACTGGTTGTAGATCTGCTCTGTGAACCAGAGAGAGTTCTTCCCCCCCATCAGATTCGGCGTGAGATAATTGCCGAGCGTCAACATGAAAACCACAATCGAACCGGATACGATGCCTGGTGTTGCGTGGGGAATGATAATCCTGAAAAGAATCGTCCACATATTGGCACCCAGATCGTAGGCAGCTTCAATCAGACTGTTATCGAGACTCTCCAGAACGGAAAGCAATGGAACGACCATGAAGAGCATGGAGGTGTAAACCAAGCCAAGCATCATGGTGGCATCGTTGTAGAGCATTTCGATGGGCTGATTCAAGACCCCCGCTTTTAGGAGAAAGTGGTTGATCACACCACTTTCCCTCAATAGAATCATCCAGCCATAAACCCGGACCAGTTCGCTGACCCAGAAAGGCATCAAGAGAAGGAGGGTGAGAAATCCCTGAAACCGAGGTGCCACAACCTTAGTGATGTAGAAGGCGAGTGGAAGGGCAATGACAAAAGTGAGGAAGGTCACGAGAATGGAGTAAATCGCTGTGCGGACAAAGGTTAGCCAGTAGATGGGCTCATCGAAGAAATTGAGATAATTGGAGACACTCCACACCATTTCTCCGATGTCGTTCTCGGTACGGAACGACATGATGAGTAGGTCGATTTGGGGCAGCACAATGAGCAGAAATAGCCAGAGCAAAACAGGGGAAATAAAAAGGAACAGAGCCCATCGAATTTGGTGTCTCATCGCCAGACTTCATTTTTTGGGAAAACAGATACCAGACTGTTCATCCCATCCGATTTCGATTTTGTCGTTTGCCTGAATATAGTCGTATTGGCGGTTCTGGGGAAGGGCAATGAGGAATTCGGTGTCGCCCTTGGGGGGAGTCGCCAGCAGCCGGCTGTTTGCACCGTCAAACAGAATGGATTTCACCACCACCTCGAACCGGTTCAGATTGGGAATCCCCGAATCGGGCTGGATCAACATGGCTTCCGGCCGGAGAAACAGGTCGACCTCGGTGCCGGATTCAAGCGGTTTTTCCACTTTCGTGCGAAAGATGGAGCCGTCGGTGGTCTCGAGTTCAGCCGTGGATTCTTTGCACTGGCGAACTCGGCCTGACCAGGCGTTATTGTCGCCTACAAACTGAGCCACAAAAGGGGTTTGGGGTTTGTTGTAAAGATTTTGGGGCGCATCGATCTGCTCAAATCGCCCGCGATTCATGACAGCAACGGCGTCAGACATGATCAGAGCCTCGGACTGATCATGGGTGATGTAAACAAAAGTCGTTCCCACTTTCCCCTGGAGTTTCTTCAACTCGACTTTCATCTGTTCCCGCAGTTTCAGGTCCAGGGCCCCGAGGGGTTCGTCCAACAACAGCACTGCCGGCTCCAAGACGAGGCACCTGGCAATGGCAACCCGCTGTTTCTGGCCACCTGAGAGCTGATCGATCTTTTTGCCTTCAAATCCAGCGAGGTCCACTCGTTCCAGCATGGTATGAACCTTCTTCTTGATCACCGCCCGGTTTTCTCCTCGTCGTTGCAGACCGAAAGCGATGTTTTCTCCGACATTCATCATGGGGAAAAGAGCCAAGTGCTGGAATATCAGGTTAACCGGACGTTTGTTCGGCGGGATGCCGATCATGCTTTTGGTGCGAATCTCGATGGTGCCTGCGGTCGGCTCTGTCAGCCCGGCAATCATCCGTAAGAGCGTGGTCTTCCCGCAGCCTGATGGGCCGAGGATGGAAAAGAAACGCCCCTTCTCCACTTCGAATGAAACGGAGTCCACCGCGGTGAACTCCTGGAATTTTTTGGTGACGTTCTGGGCCGATAAGTCAATCTGCATGTGGACCCATCCATACAGGAAGATTCTCTTGTTGGGAAAAAGGGGGGTGTCATGAATTGGTAGCACCCCCCTTCTCTTCCTGATTCCGTGGAACAAAACGATTCCGTCAATGCAACGGTGCAGGAGTTTATTGAGCGGCCTTCACCTTATCCAGGATCTTGCCTTCAATGGCCTCGAGTTTTGCAGGGACAGGTGGATACCACTTGACGTTATCAATGTCTTTCTGGGTGAAACTACGCTCGAAATTTCCCCGCACAGCCGCGTCTGTCAACTCGATTGAACCCCTAGATGCGGTTCCATATTTTTCCAGGTTGGTAAATACAGCGGCGTGTTCCGGACGCAGCATGAAATTGATCCACTTGTAGGCGGCATCGATGTTTTTCGCTTTCGCAGGGATGGCAAAGGTATCAATCCAGCCAAGCGCGCCGCTCTTCGGGGCGAGAAAATCGATGTTCGAGTTCTCCCCGTAGAGTTTCCAGCCGCCACCATCCCATGCCATGGCGAGGTGCACCTCTTCGGAACGCATGAGCTCGAGTAGGGCGTCCCCATTGGTCCAGTAGCTTTTGACAATAGGTTTACCGGCAATCATGGCATCTCCGACTTTTTCCATCAGCGCCTGGTAGGCTTCAGCATCGCCATATAAGGCAAACGGATCCTCTCCCATCGCAAAGGCCAAAGCAATCAACGTGGGCCTTTTGAGCCGATAGCTGACTCTTCCGGAATACTTTTCATTCAAAAGGTCAGTATAGTCCTTTGCATCGGCTGCATGTTTCCGGTTAACGACGAGCCCCGATGTTCCCCAGCAAAACGGGACCGCGTGAGGCTTGCCATTGACCATGGTGTTTTTCTTCACTGCTTCCAGCATGGAAGCAATAATCTGATCGCTCTCTATTTTGGACAGGTCGATGGGCTGGTAGATCCCGTATTTCTCCTGCACGAAAGAGATGCGATCCTGGCTGGGCTGAGCCAGATCGAAGCCGGCGCCACGGGTTGCCCGCAGCTTGGCAATCATTTCTTCGTTGTTGGTATAAGTTGCCTTGACTTCGATCCCGGTCTCCTTTTGAAATTTGTCCACTAAGACCTTTGGTGCGTAGCCCTTCCAGGTAAACAGGGCCAGCGTTTCTGCTGTCGCTCCAGCAGCGCTAACGGCGAGAAAGACGGCAACAAGCAATGCAATACAGAGTCCCTTTGTCTTCATAATTTCCCTCCTTCTGATGGTTGAAGTGTGAGTCAATCCGCAATGCAACTCCGGTCTTGCCCGGGATGGGGATTGACCCCGAATTAAGACCGACGCCAGTATACATAAAGGCAACTTCGTTTTCAAGCGGTTTCTTCATTAGGATCTCTTGAGTTGAATGCGATTCTTATGGATGTTATTCTGAAAATTCCGATTCATTTTTTCAATGAGCGGAATCCGAGCGAAGATGACAGAGATCAGAGGGATTGCTTGCAAATTTCTCTTAACTTGTATAGGATGGGTCTCGCAAGGTCCTGCAACCGGCCGCGGAAGGCCAATGATGCGGTTTCCTTGGAAAGGGGGTGAAAGGGCATCCAAATTCAAGTCTGATCGGAAGGGGGGTGAAAAGGAGATTCAAACCCAGAAAACTTCGCTTACAGAGTAGGCCCTTAGGGGTCGAACAAGAGGTGAGTACCATTATTCGTATTTTTTCCGGAAAGGAGGTTTACAATGAAGGGCAGAGTCTTCAGAAGAGTAATCACCCTTATCTTATCGTTGTTGCTCTTGTTTTTTTGGGTGCTTCCGGTTGACGTACAAGCGGCGGAAGAGAAGGTCGGTTGGGTCGGTCCTATCTATAAAGAGCTGTCTGACAGTTTAAGGCGAGGTTTCGGGGAATATTACAAAAAGACCTACGGTAAGGACATCGAGATTACCTTTGTCAGGCCCGGTGGATGGCCGGTTGTCGTGGATAAAATACGGGCCTGGAAGGGCAAGCCAGACGCCGATGTATTCCTGGGCGCCGGCGCCCCAGCGCATGAAATCGCAAAGGCAGAGGGACTGATCGTCCCCTATAGGCCAAAGGATTGGGACAAGGTTCCCGCGAAATGGGGCGGCATGAAGGTAAAGGACGAGGAGGATTATTGGACCTGCTTCGCGC